>DVFI01000098.1 GCA_018713305.1 Candidatus Avichristensenella intestinipullorum | reverse complement strand
CGGCCTGAAGAAAAGCTATGGCAGCCATGTTGTGCTGGACGGCCTGAGTTTTCGCGTGGCGCAAGGCGAAATCTTCGCTCTGCTCGGCGTCAACGGCGCAGGCAAAACGACTGCGCTGGAATGCATGGAGGGATTGAGAAAATACGACAGCGGAACCATTCTGATAAAGGGACAAACCGGTATCCAACTGCAGTCGGCTTCTTTGCCGGAACACATCAGGGCGATGGAAGCCGTTCGGCTGTTCGCGGCATGGAACAAAACCACGGTGGATAAAGAAATGCTGGCCGCGCTCGGCATCCATGCGCTGGCCAAAAAGCAATACCGTCAATTGTCCGCCGGCCAGAAACGACGGCTCCATTTGGCGCTTGCACTTACGCGGAATCCTGACATTCTGTTCCTGGACGAACCAACCGCAGGACTGGACGTGGAGGGCAGATGGGCGCTGCACGAACAAATCCGGCATTTGAAATCGATGGGGAAAACGATTGTTTTGGCAAGCCATGATATGACGGAGGTCGAGGAGCTGTGCGACAGCATGGCCATTCTGTCCGAAGGGAAGATTGCTTTTGTCGGCACCGTTGAACAACTGGGCGAAGCGGCAGGAAAGCAACATAGCATCACCATTCAAACCGCGCACGGAAACCATTCCTATGAGTCGGACAATATCGGGGAAACCCTGCTTGCGCTGCTGACGCAGTACAGGGAACAAGGGGAAACCGTGCTGGACGTTCGGGTGGACCGCGGGTCGTTGGAGCGGCACTTTCTGAAAATCACAAAGGGGGCATGAGAAATGCGTGCTTTCTTATACGGGGTTTTCTTGCAGTGGAAGCTTGATATACGGAGCAGGACGCTGCTCATCACCTGTTATCTGGTTCCGCTTTTGTTTTTTGCAATGATGGGAGGGATATTTACATCGGTTATGCCGGAAACAAGGCATACGCTGATTCAGTCCATGACGGTATTCGGCGTGACGATGGGCGCGCTGATTGGGTTGCCCCCTTCCCTTGTCGAAATCTACCGCGGCGATATCAAGAAGGTGTATCAGGCAAACGGCGTTCCGCGCTGTCTGGGGCTTGCGCTGACGAATCTTTCGGCATGTATCCATCTGTTTATCATGAGCCTGATGCTATATGTGGCTGCGCCGCTTGTTTTCAACGCCAAAACACCGGAGAATCCGGGCGCGTATTTTTTCTGCCTTGCGGTGTATATGGCGGTGTCGCTTGGCGTAGCCAGCGTGATTGGATTGGCGGTCAAAGACCCGGCGAAAACCCCGATGCTTTCCATCGCCGTTTTCCTGCCCTCCACCATACTTTCTGGCATCATGTTCCCGACAGCGCTGCTTCCAAAGGGATTGGCAATCCTTGGCAGGATGTTTCCGGCTTTCTGGGGATACGGCATCATGACCGACAGTACATGTCAGCCGGAAAAGCTGCTGCCGCTGCTGGCCATGTTTATCCTGGCTGTTTTCGCGTGCATCCTGTTGCTTGGCAAGACGGACACATGACATGCGGCATGTCTCTCATCCCGGTTTTACCCCCTGTCCGGCGCTTCCGTATCGGCGTGCCTCAGGCGGCTATCCCTGCTTCAAAAACAGCTCGATCACCGGAACCGGCGTATCGGGCCGGACGGCCGGCAGCTTGAGCACCAGCAGGTCGTCGTCTTCGAGCAGCCCGTCGCCGAAGTGGTCCATGCGCCCCTCGCTCCTTTCCACCTCGCTCCCGTCGCCCAGGAACTGCGCGTAGTCCACCTTTCCCGCCAGGCCGCGCAGCGGCAGGAAGGCAAACGGATAGGCGAACAGGTGCAGATACAGGCGCGAGCCGTCCTCGCTCTGCGTCATGCGGCAGTCCGGCGGCAGGGCGGCAAGAAACGCCGGCTCCGCCATGGTGCAGCCGTATATCGACCGTGCGTGCAGCCGCATCCAGTCCGCATACACCTTCAGGGCCGCCTCGGCGCGCGCGTCAAAATATCCCCGCGCGGTGGGCCCGACGTTCATGAGCAGGTTGCCGCCCAGAGAGACGGTATTGACGAGCATGCGGATGAGCATGTCCGGGGATTTCCAGGAAGCTTCGTCCCGGTGATAGCCCCAGGAGCCCGAGAAGGTCTGACAGGCTTCCCATGTGACGAGCTCGCCGGTGTCCGGATGGCGAAGCCACTGCGTCGGCTGATGCTGTTCGGGCGTCCACAGGTCCTGCTCGATGCCGGCGCGGTTGTTGATGAGGATGCCGGGCTGAAGCCGGCGCGCCAGGGCGATGAGCGCCTCGGATTCCCAGTCCTCCTTGCCCTTGCCGCGCATCCAGCCTTCCTTCCGCTCGCCGTAGGAAAAGTCCAGCCAGAGAATGTCGATTTTTCCGTACCCGGTCAGAAGCTCCGCGACCTGATTGCGCATGTACTGCGCATAGCGCCGCATATCGCGGCCCTCGTTCTGCGCCTGCGCGTCCGGGTCCTTGCGCCGGGGGTGGTTCATATCGATGGGGAAATCCGGATGATGCCAGTCCAGGAGCGAATAGTAAAACCCCACGCGCAGGCCCTCGGCGCGAAACGCCTCCACAAACTCGCGCACCACATCGCGGCGCGCGGGGGTGTTGGTGACCTTGTAGTCGGTGTACCGGCTGTCCCAGAGGCAAAAGCCCTCGTGATGCTTGGTCGTCAGCACGGCATAGCGCATGCCGGCGGCCCGCGCCTGGCGCGCCCATGCGCGCGCGTCGAAAAGGTCGGGCTGAAAATAGCGAAAGTACTTTTCATACTCCGCTTCGGGCCGGCATTCGCGCGTCTTGACCCATTCGTGGCGCGCGGGCATGGCGTACAGCCCCCAATGAATGAACATTCCGAAACGGTCGTGGCGGAACCAGGCGGTATCGCCGGGCGTTTGGCGGACGGCATAGCTGCTCATGGCGCGTTTTCCTCCCCTTGCCGGATGAGGAAAGTATAGCATACGCGGCGCGGAAAGTACAGCATGCGCCGGGGCCGGAGCGGGGAGCGCCCGCTCCGGCCTCCTTTCACGGACCGTCCATGCGGCTCAGCCTGTCCGCCAGCGCCTGCATCGCCTCGCGCGAGCGGGCGGAACGCGCCCTGGCCACGACGTCCGCGCGCGCCTCGGGGGAAAGGGCGGCAAAGCGCCGCATGGCTGCGGGCCGCTGGGCCAGCATCAGGCTGAACCCCACCGGCAAATCGGCAAAATCCGCCATTGTCATCACCTCGGCCCTAGTATGCCCCGAAGCGGCCCGTTCTAGCGCGGCCGGAGCGCCGGGTTGAGAACGGGCGGACGATATGGTACAATGTGACGTCGTCGGGCGGCTTGCATGGCCCGGCTTTCCGGAAAAACACGGGCAAGAGGGATGCAAAGATGAAAAAAGCAGGCAAGGTTGTTTTCCTGGCGGCGCTGCTGCTCGTCATGACGGCCTGCGCCGCGCCGCAGGACGCCGCGCCGGACGGGACGGCGGCGGTGGGGGCGATTTTTGTAAACGATGCGCAGGAGCTGCCGGAAAACGAGAAAGTCTACGCGGCGTTTGCGGACAACAGCTATGCGTTTGCGCTGGACGCGGCGTATGTGTATTTCTTCTCCGCCGGCGCGGAGGTGGCCTATGCGGGGGATGAAAACTTTGTGAGCATGACCTTCGGGGCGGATCTGGACGGCGATACCGTGGGCGCGGAGGGCGTCATTGCCTATGCGCGGGAGGAACATGGCGAAAATACCGTCGCGGGATATTTCCTGTACCACGACGGCGAAGGCGTCTATTTTGATACGGGCGCCTGTTTTGCCCGGACGGAAATCACCGACGGGTGCGTCATGACCGGGACGGATTTTCCCTGCAGGGCCGTGTTTGAAATCCGCCGGCCGGCCGCCTCGCTCGTCATGGTATGCTATGACGAAAACCGCGAAGAAATCTCCCGGACGGCGTATGCGCCCGGGGAGCTGGAGGACTACCAGACCTTTGAGATGGACGGCGGGGTCGCCGCCGTGGAGATGATTGCCTGCGACGCGGACGGCGGGGCGCTGGAAACGACGACCCTGACCCCGGAAGACCGCAGCGCCGTGATTTGCTTTGACGGCGGCGGACAGATTCTGGCCAGCAGGTATCTGCGCCTGGCGTGGCCGGAGTAACGGCGCGGCGCAGAGGAGGGTTGCAATGAAGATAGAGATTGGCACGGAGTTTCCGGCATATTTCCGGCCCTCGTATCCGGAGGAATTCGAGCTGTTTTCCCATTTCGAGGTGGCGGCAGGCATCCCGACGGTTCTGTTCGCGATTACCACCTGGAAAGCCAACGGCAAGCCGAACGTCTGCTTCCATGCCTGGAGCTGCTTTCACGGGGACAAAACCGCTTTCTTCGCCGTCATGGGCGGCCTGTACCAGTATACGCATACCTATGCCAATATTCAGAGGGAGCGGTGCTTCTGCCTCAATTTTCTGCCCGTCGGCGCGTATGACAGGCTGGTGAACACCATCCGCCGCAACGAAATGGAAGACGATGAATTCAAGACGGGTGGGTTTACGCTTTCCGAGGGAAAAACCATTCACGCGCCCAGAATCGGGGAGGCCTTTCTCAACATGGAATGCGTCGCGCAGGAGATACGGGACCTGAGCGGCGCGGGGATAACGGCCATGGTAACGGGCCGGGTGCAGCATGTTTCCGTCGAGCAGGCATACGCGCAGGGCTACGAACGGCGGTACGGCAAGGAAGGGTTCATGATGCTCATTCCGGCGCCGCAGGACCTGGTCACCGGCGCGCCCAACCCTTCGGCCATCGCCACCACGAAGATTGAACGATACGACTGATGCCGTTTTCGCTGCAAGGCTGCGCTGGCAGCCTTGCAGCGAAGGAGATATCATGTTCCTGTGCGCGAAGCGCACGGGCGGAACATGATAGCGGAAGCGGCTTGCAGCCGCTCCTCGCGGCGTACACGCCGCCGCTGCGGATGGCACAGGAAGGGGCTTGCCGCCCCTTCCTGCATCCCCGCAGAAGTGTGTTCAATTTGTCGATACGCGAAAACCTTACTGCGCAAGGCTTCCGAACCCGCCGCGCATGTCGCCGGGTTCGGATTCCA
>DVFI01000097.1 GCA_018713305.1 Candidatus Avichristensenella intestinipullorum | reverse complement strand
CGTGCCGACCGCGCCTCCGTCGGGCGGCGGGGAAATTCTGGCGCGCGTGACCACGGCCTCGGGCAGCCTGAACCTGCGCGAGTATGCTTCCACCAGCGCCCGTCTGCTGCTCCGGATTCCGCAGAACGCCTATGTGTCCGTCTACAACCGCGGTTCGGTGTGGAGCTATGTGCGCTACAACAGCGTATACGGCTATGTGATGTCGCAATACCTGACGTTCCCGGGCGAATCCACCCCGGTCACGCCGACCACGCCGACAAGCGGAACGCACCTGGCGCGTGTGACCACGGTTGCGGGCAGCCTGAACCTGCGCGAATACGGTTCCTCCGGCTCGCGCGTGCTGACGCGGATTCCGCAGTACACGGTCATCTCCGTCAACTATATCGGCACCACCTGGTGCAACGTCTCGTACAACGGCTATACGGGCTATGTCATGACCCAGTATCTGACGCTGATACGATGAGAGAAGCGCGCATGCAGGGCCAAAGTCCACGCCCGGGCATGCAAGAAAATGGAAAAGTGGACCGTTCATATTCCGAGGGAATTCTGGCAGGGTTCCAACGGGCAAACAGGAAAAACCACAAATTGAGGAGGCAATGATATGAACAAGCAAAAGACTCTCCGCCATGTGCTGGTGGCTTCTCTGATCGTTCTTACCCTGGCGTGCGGCTGCCTGGCATTGGCCGAAAGCGGACTGATGACCAGCGCGCCGGAAACCACGACCGCCACCTCCGGCACAAGCGCGGTGGACTTCGCCACCCAGTTCGCGGCGATGGAGGCCGAGAAAGGCCCCATGATTCGCTGGTCTCTGGAGGATAAGGCATCCCTGCAGGCGTTGATGGATGCGGCCGGCATGGCGTCCGAAGGCGTTATCTACGGCCTGCCGGGCGAAGATGATATCCCCGTGGAGGAGGCGGAGCGCATCGCCACGGAAACGGTCAAGAGCACATACGGCCTGACCGACGAGGATTTGACCCGCTTTGTGCCCTGCTTTATCTTCAATATCTTTGACGCGGAGAACCCCGTCTATCAGGTGACCTTTGAACTGGAGGACATGACCGAAGCCCAGCTGGAGGGGTATACCGTGTGTATCAACGCCCGTACCGGCGAGGTCACGGAAACCTATTCGGCCGAGACCGACGCGGTAGGCTGACCCCTGCGGCGCGACCACGGTGCGACGCCCCGCTTCTTGCGAAGCGGGGCGTCGTCAGTTTGTCGAAAAAGGCCGGCGCTGCCAGCCTTTTCCGCCAGGACATGTTTCCTCCTGCGCCCTGGGCGCGGCCGGGGAAACGCGCAGGGAAACCTTGCTGCGCAAAGCTTCAGACCGTCGACAAGTCGACGGTTTTTCGCTGCAAGGCAGACGGAGCAGTCTTGCAGCGAAGAAAACATCATGACCTTCTATATTTCCAGCGCGGCCAGCCAGTCCGCCACCTCTGCCTGTACGAGGCGCGCGGCTTCCGCCAGCGCCGCCGCTTCCAGCCGGCAGCCCGTCAGCGCCGCCCGCAGGCGCGGCGCAAGCTCCGTGTCCATCGCGTCCGTATAGACCGTGCAGTCCGCCGCCCGCCCTTCCGCCAGGGACAGCTGCAGCTCTACCCCGCCCCAAGGGAAACGATGCGCGAAGGCAACGTCGAAGGCCGGCGTCGCGCCGTAATTCCAGGCCCAGGAGGCGTTGCGGGCGGCCAGGGCCGCATAGCCGGGCCACGGCGCGTTTTCCGCGTCCTCGCGGACCGCCGGCCCATATTCGGCGCGGAAGGCGTCCTCCATGGCCTGCGCCAGCGCCTCTACCGTGACGGCGGCCGACAGCTCCGACAGGTTGACCACGCGCGAAGGCACCGAGGCCACGCCCCGGGCGGCCAGCTTCTCCGGCGACGGCCGCAGATAGCGCCCCATGCGTTCCGCGTCCGCGCAGACCAGCAGCGTCCCGTGGTGCAGCGCGCCTTCGCGCGTAAAGCGGAAGGCGTTCCCGGAAAACTTGCGCCCCTGCGCCAGCAAATCGTTCCGGCCAGAGAACTCGCAGGCAATGCCAAAGCTGCGCACGGCCGCACAGACAACCCCGAGCTGGCGGTCCAGGTCATATTCGGCGCGCGGCAGGATAAAGCTGAAGTTGAGATTGCCCAAATCATGGAACACCGCGCCGCCTCCGGTGGTGCGGCGCGCCAATACGACGCCTTCCCGCGCCAGAAGCCCGCAGCGGCATTCGCGCCAGGCGTTCTGGTGGCGTCCGATAATCACGGCGGCCGCATTCTGCCAGAGAAACAGGGCTGCGCCGCTTTGCGCCCCGCAGGCCAGCAGCAGCGCCTCTTCGCGGGCAAGGTTGCGGTGCGGCTGGGTATCGGCGCAGCGAAAAATACGCGCGCACATCAGAGGATACGCACGAGCATGGTCTTCTGCTCGTCCAGTTCCACCCGGCAAACGCCGTCCTTTTCCAGGAGCTTCAGCAGGTCGGAAAAGCGCTTGCATCCCAGCGCGCGTTCGTTAAAATTGGGGTATTCGGTCTGGATGGCGCCCTTGAGAATGGACGGATTGACGCAGTCGAATCCGTTTTCCTGAAAGCTCTTGAGCTGCGCGGCAAAGATGCCGATAAAGTTCTCCTTGGTAATCTCGGGCTTGGCCTCCTCGTCGCGCTTGAGGCTGACAATCATGTTATAGTTGTCGTTGGTGACGCGGATGGTGCCGAATTTCTGCTCGATATGCGTCAGCAGCTTGCCAAAGGAGGCAAAGCCGAAGGCCTTTTCGTTAAAGTCGGGGCGCAGGCGCAGCACGGTGGTCTTCAACTCCGATGCGTACATCTCGTCCTCCTCGGCCTCCTCCAGAATCGTCTCTACCAGCTTGGCCAAATCCTGGTCGTTCAGCGGCTCTTCCGCGCCGCGCTTGGTCTCCTTCTTTTTCTTGCTGGACACATTTTCCAGGAACATAAACTCGCTGCAGGCGTTGATAAACACGGTGGAAGCCACCTCGCTGCGGGAGATGCCCAGGACAAACTTGCCCATGGTCTTCAGCTTGCCCACCAGCGGGGTATAATCGCTGTCGCCGGAGACGATGCAGAAGCTGTCGATGAGGTCGTTGGTGTAGGCGATTTCCAGCGCGTCGATGACCAGCTGGATGTCCAGATTGTTCTTTTGATGGTGGCCAAAGCGCAGGGACGGCACCACGCTGAAGGTGTTGGACAGCAACAGCTCCTTCAGGGACGAATATCGGTCCGTATAGCCGTATACCTTGCCCAGCAGGATATCGCCGCGGATTTTCACGCGTTCGATGATATAGTTCAGGATTTCGGCTTTTGCGCCGCAGTTTTCCAAATCTACCAGAATCGCAAAATGCGATGTGCTCATAAATTACTCCCCTATTTCCGGATTGACAAAATCCTCCATGTTGTACGAGCGATTGAGAATCGTGTTCAAAATGCGCTCCCGTTCCTCGCCCTCGGCAAAGACCGGGCGATAGTCGGTATTG
>DVFI01000010.1 GCA_018713305.1 Candidatus Avichristensenella intestinipullorum | reverse complement strand
GGCCGGGGAAACGTGCAGGGAAACCTTGCTGCGCAAGGCTTCCGAACCCGCCGCACATGTCGCCGGGTTCGGATTGTATTTGGAGGGCTTCGGCCCTCCAAACCTCCCCAAAGGGGTTTTTCGACGGTCTGTGAGGGACGGCATACAGCCGTCCCTCTGTGTTTTCTTAAAACAACGCGCTGAAGGAGGGCGGCGTTCGACGTTTGGCCCCGCGCGCAGGAGGGGCAGGACATCCGCTGCCGGCGCCGCAGGCGCTTGCGCGCTGCGCGGGGACGGGGTTAATGATAGGGGTTTTCCCGCCAGACGGTCGGCGTATCCACGCGGTTCAAATCGTCCCAGATGATGACCTTATACGGCTCGCCGCGCTCAAAGTTTTCCCAAATCCATGCCTGGTTGTAGCCTTCCGGCGTTTTCCGGCGCTCGTTGCGGATGCATCCGTGGCTTTTTTTCTGGCCGAGATAGCCTTCGAAGGAGGCGTAATTTTTCGTGCCGTCCGCGTTGATTTTATGCGGCACCTCATGGAGGAGGATGCCGCCGTTGATGCGGATGGCCATGGCGCTGTTCATATTGCCGTCCACGAGCGTTCCGGTATGGCTGACGGTGATGTATTCGCCGGGGATGGTTTCAAAGAGCGTATCTTCTTCGTTGGTGACCAGGCCCGTGGAAATGATAAACTCCGTCACCCTTTCCCCGTCTATGAACAGGTACATCCGCTGCGTCAGCTTGTCGATGAGCAGCGCCATGTCCTGATGCACTTCCACGGTCTTGAGGTTTTCTGCCAGCACATAGCCCTGCTTGACGTCAAAGGCGTGCGCCCGCTCTTCGTCGGTTTCCGGCGAGTAGTCGCGGTCGTAATTGCTGAAAGCTTCTACGAGCACATACCCGTATTCGTTGACTTCGCCGATGACGTGCACGCCCTGGGAAAGCGCGTGCAGCTGCGCGACCTGTTCGCCCGTCCCGTCCGGGTTTTCCATCAGATAGGCGTGTTCCTTGCCGTTGAGCTTTCCGTCGTCATAGACGATAATGGGCTGCGTCAGAACATCCCAGATGACGGCGTCGTCCGTCTCGCCCGGATGCATGGCCCAGAACGTGCCGTCGTCCACCTGCGAATACGGCGCGGACAGCGCCGGCGTAGGCTCCGGGGTGGGCGTGGCCACGGGCGTCGGGGAGGGCGTTATGTCCACAATGGCCTGGGCTGCGGCCTGCGCGTCCACGCTTTCGTCCGCCGGGGCGGATACTTCCACATAGGAATACTGCTCGTTGGAGGAAAAGCCGTTCGCCGTGCGCAGCTGAAAGACCAGCAGATACTGCCCCGCAGGCACGCGCTGCCCGTCCTGCGCATATCCCCAGGCATAGACCGTCTCGCCGGCCTGCACGGGCAGGCTGTCCTCCAGAAGGGTCGCCCCGTCGGCCGTTTCCACGCGGACAAACAGCGTGCCGGCCTCGCTGGCGTAGAGCGTCACCTCCACGGCGTCCAAACCGGACACATGCCCCGTTTCGCTCAGCAGCGGATAGGGCGCGCCCACGCGCAGCGGGGCGCTGAGGGACTGGCCGTCGCCCATCTGCAGGCGAAGGGTATAGTCCCCTTCGGCAACGGGCGAAAAGTCCGGCAGCAGCCCGTCCCAACGCAGGACGTTTTCGCCGATTTGCAGCGGATAATCGCGCATCACCGTATAGGTCTGCCCGCCTGCATCCTCCAGCGTCATCGATACCGTGCCCTCGGCCGCGGTTTCCAGCACGAATTCATAGGACTTGCCGGGCCGCACAACGTCCGGCGCGGACGGCATCGACAGCGCGGCTGCGGCCGCCGGAACGCTCAGGCAGAACAACAGGCAAAGCGACAGTATCAGCGTTTTTTTCATCGTATACCACCCGGAACATATTCGACTTATTGTACCATGGGGCGGGAAGAATGGCAATGCCTGCGCGCGGAGCATGGGAACGCCCCGGAGGAGACCGCTGCGCGGCCTCCCCCGGGCAGGGCCCTTATGGGTCAAAGGCCGGGTTGCACTGATAGAAGTTGCGCGCGTCCAGACGGTCGGTTACGTTGCGCAGCGCTTCGCCGAAGCGCTGATAGTGCACGATTTCCCGCTCGCGCAAAAAGCGCAGCGGGTCCAGCACATCCGGGTCATCCACCAGCCGGAGCAGGTTGTCGTAGGTCGTGCGCGCCTTCTGCTCGGCGGCCATATCCTCGTGCAGGTCCGTCACCGGATCGCCTTTGGACTGGAACGCCATGGCGCTGAAGGGGACGCCGCCCGCCGACTGCGGCCACAGGCCGGTCGTATGGTCGACAAAATAGTCGGCAAAGCCCTGCGCCTGAATGTCCTCTGCGCTCAAATCGCGCGTGAGCTGGCGGAGGATGGTGGAAATGATTTCCAAATGGTTCAGCTCTTCCGTCCCGATATCCGTCAGCACCGCCATCGCATCGCGCCAGGGCATGGCGTAGCGCTGCGAAAGATACCGCTGCGAGGCCGCCAGCTCGCCGTCCGGGCCGCCCATCTGGCTGATGATGACCTTCGCCATCCTGGCGTCGGGCCTTTTGATGTTGACGGGATACTGCAGTCGTTTTTCATATCGCCACATGCTCACGCCTCCGTTTCCCAGGGCCAGGGCGAACACGCCCAGATATGACACGGGGCAGGAGGCAGCGCGTCCATGCGCAGCGGCGCGCACGCCTCCTCATATTGCTGCATGGCAAGCCGGTAGGCTTCCTGGCGCTCCTGATAGTAGGACAGGGCCGCCTCGTCGTCGGGATGGGTATCCAGAAACAGCAAAGCATCGTCCAGGGCAAAGCCCTCGGCCATGACCTTTGCGAGCAGATGCCGGTGTTCGTGCGTCATTGCCTGCCGCCTCCTTCTGCGCCAAAGGGCAAATCCAGCTCGGCGAAGATGGTGCCGCGAAGCAGCCCATCCTCCGGGCCGTAGATAGACCGCCAGCACTGCACGGGCACATACGCCATCGCCAGCGGCGCGTCCACGCAGATATCCTGCGGGCATGCCAGGGCGCAGCAGAAGGGTCTTTCACAGCGTGTATTCATAAGGAGCCGTCTCCTTTCTCGTGGCCTGGAGGGCGGCCGGCGCCTGTGCGCCGGGCCCGCGTTTATTCTATGCGCCGCCGCTTTTCCGGGTTTTTCCGCTTGCATTTCGGGGAAATTGTGTTATAATGGCCTTAAAGGGAACATATGTTCGTGTTTGGGAGGCGAGAGAAGATGCGTACCATTCTGCATTCGGACCTGAATGCGTTTTATGCCAGCGTGGAATGCCTGTACCGGCCCGAAATTCGCGATAAGCCCGTGGCGGTTTGCGGAGACCCGCAGGCGCGGCATGGCATCGTGTTGACCAAGAACGAACATGCCAAGCGCTACGGCGTGCGGACGGGAGAAGCGGTCTGGCAGGCCCGGCAGAAGTGCCCGGGGCTGGTCGTGGTGCCGCCCAATGGCCGAAATTATCAGCGATTTTCGCGCTGGGTGCGGGACATCTATGCGGAGTATACCGACCGGGTGGAGCCGTTTGGGCTGGACGAGGCGTGGCTGGACGTGACCGGGCAGGACGGCGCGCGCCTGGCCGACGAGCTGCGGCGGCGGATACGGGAGGAATTTGGCATTACGGCGTCGGTGGGCGTGGCGGACAACAAAATTTTTGCCAAGCTGGGCAGCGATATGAAAAAGCCGGACGCCACCACCGTCATCACGCGCGAAAACTTTCGGGAAAAGGTCTGGCCGCTGCCGGTCGGAGACCTGCTGTATGTGGGGCCGGCGACCCGGCGCAAACTGACGCAGCGCAACCTTCTGACCATCGGCGATGTGGCATGCTGCGACGTGGCCGTTCTGCGCGGCGCGCTGGGCAAGGCGGGAGAAATGCTGCACACCTTTGCCAACGGAGAGGACCGTTCGCCCGTGGCGCGCATTGGCGAGGCGGAGCCGGTTAAGTCCATTGGCAACAGCACCACGCCGCCGCGCGATCTTCGCTGCGACGAGGACGCCAAATATATGCTGACGCTGCTGGCGGAGAGCGTGGGGGCGCGCCTGCGCGAGCAGGGCTTTTGCTGCCGGGTGGTGCAGATATCCGTGCGCGATTGCGAGCTGTTTACCTTCGAGCGGCAGGCGCGCCTGGAACAGGACACGGACCTGACGCAGGAAATCGCGGCCTGCGCGCTGGCGCTGTTTCGGCGAAACTACCGCTGGGAGCGGCCGGTGCGCAGCGTGGGGGTGCGCGTGACGGAGCTGAGCGACCGGCGGAACGGGGAGCAGGTGTCGCTGTTCGACGCCCCCAAACGGGAGGCGCAGCGCTCGCTGGAAAAGGCGGTGGACGGCCTGCGCGCGCGGTTTGGCGAGCAATGCGTGCAGCGCGGGATGCTGCTGTGCGACCCGACGCTGACCGGCGCAAAGAGCGAAGAAACCTATGTCCACCGCGCGCTGGGCTGGGTATGGCGGTAGACGGATACCGGACGGGAGGGAAAGACGGCGTATGGCGCGAAAGGTTTTCGTCAGCGTGATTGTGCGCTATAATGAAGCGGGCAGGGCGCGCCCGCTGAAGATTTTCTGGGAAGACGGGCGCGCGTTCGAGGTGGACCGCGTGCTGGACGTGCGGCCGGCGCCGGCGCTCAAGGCGGGCGGGCGCGGCATGCGCTACACCTGCCGCATTGCCAATCGGGATATGTACCTGTTTGAGGACGAGAATCGCTGGTTTGTGGAGGCCAGATAAGATGTGCGGTCGTTATGGCGTGGAGGACAGGGACGGCGAGCGGGAAATATTTCCGGGCCAGCGTGCGTGCGTTCGGTGCGCGGACGGGGTTCGGGAAATGGTCTGGGGCTTTCGCCGCCTGTCGGGGCACGGCGTCCTGGTGAACGCGCGCGCGGAAACGGCGGGGCTGAAATCGACGTTTGCCCCGTGTTTGCAGGCGGGGCGCTGCATCGTGGACGCCAGCTGCTTTTTCGAATGGCGGCATGCGCAGGGCGCCGCGCGCGGAGAAAAATACCGCGTGGCGCGGGCGGACGCGGAACCGCTGCACATGGCGGCGCTTCATGACGGGAACGGACATTTTGTCATTTTGACCCAGGCGGCGAACGAGCAGATGGCTCCGCTGCACGACCGCATGCCCGTGCTGCTGCATACCCCGGAGCTGGAGACGCTCTGGCTGCAAAGCGCGGACATGGCGCAGGCGGTGCTGGACAGCCTTCCGGCGCCGGCGCTGTGCATGACGCCGGCCTCGCCGCGCTCCGGCGGCGCGCCGCTCAGCGCAGGCGGCCCTGCGCCTTCAGCCAGTCCAGGGTGTCTTTGAGGGTCTGGGAAAAATCGCGGTTGCGGTAGCCCAGCGCGCGCCGGGCTTTCTCGCTGGAAAAATTGGCGTTGGTACGAAGGGTATAGAGGGAATAGGACGTAAAGAGCGGCGGCTGCCGCAGGATGGCGTAGTAGGCTTCGGCCAGCGGCGATACGGCCCGCGCCAGCCACATGGGCAGCGTCGTGCGCACGCGCCGGATGCCGCACAGGTCCGCTATCGTATCGAGCATGTCGCGCACGGAAATGTAGCGGTTGGCCAGGATATAGCAGGCGCCGCGCCGGCCGCTGTGGCAGGCGCTGAGAATGCCGTCCGCCACGTCCCGCACGTCGACAAAATCATAGCCGCCGTGGACGCAGGCGCGCAGCTTGCCGCGCACAAAGTCCAGAACCATCTGCGTCAGATGGCTGTTGCCAAAGTCGCCGGGACCGATAATCCCGGAGGGATGTACGATGCAGGCATCCAGGATTCCGTCCTTGGCCAGGCGCAGCACCTGGCCGGTGATTTCCGCCTTGGACTTGGCATACTCTCCGACCACCCGGTCGGGATGAAAATCCTCGGTTTCGGTAATCAGCTGTTGACCGGGCTTTTCCGGGATGGCATGCACACTGCTGACGTATACCAGCCGCGCATGATGGCGAAGCGTCTGCTCGATGACATGGCGCGTGCCCGTGACGTTCACGGCGCGGATGGACGGGTTATGCCGCGATTTGATGGATACCAGCGCCGCGCAGTGGATGACGTACAGCGGCGTGCCGTCCTCTACGTCAAAGAGCGGCTGCAGGGTATCGGGCTGGGTCACATCGCCGTAAAAGAGGGTGCAGCGCACGCCGTCCAGCGCTTTGGTACTGTCCCCGGGCAGCACCAGCGCCCGGATTTCGTTGTCTTCGGACTCCGCGAGCTTGCGGACGATGGTATTGCCCAAAAAGCCGTTGGCGCCTGTGACGATGTAGGTCTGTTTCATAGCGGTGTCACTCCTGTTTTCCGGCAGTTCGCGGCGGTTTTGCACGGGGACTCCGTTCGCGCCCTGCTACAGTATGCGTCCGGGCAGGCGCCCGATGTCACAAGGAGCGGCCGTTGCCGGCCGCTCCCGCAGTTCGTTCTTTAGTCGATAACGCGGACTTCCACGCTCATGGTGATTTCTTCGCCCTGCGAGTAGTCCAGGACCGCAGAGGACGAGCGCAGGCCTTCGATGCGGTACACCGTCACCTCGATGAATTCGCCAATTTCGTGCGACTGGAGGATGCTGGACAAATCGTCCACGCTCTCAATCCGTTCGCCGTCGGCCCGGACAATGACGTCATAGGGCTGGATGCCGGCCTCCGACGCGGGGGAGTCCGCCTCGACGTTGATGACCAGCAGGCCGCGCGGCAGCGAATCCTCGGTCGGTTCGTCATAGTCGGAGAGAATCTCCTGTACGGTTACGCCCAGGCGCGGGGTCTGCACTTCGCCGTAGGTAATCAGGTCGCTGGCCACGTCGGCTACAGTATTGACCGGGATGGCAAAGCCGATGCCTTCGATGGCGGCGGTGCCCAAATAGCCGTTGTTGGACAGCTTCATGGACGTGATGCCGACCAGTTCGCCGTTGATGTTGAACAGGCCGCCGCCGCTGTTGCCCGAGTTGATGGCCGCGTTGGTCTGAATCATGGTGGTTGTGGTCTGACGGCCGTCGCTGGTGCGGCTGGAAACCTCACGGTTCAGGCCGCTGATGACGCCCACCGTCAGCGTATTGGCATATTCCTCGCCCAGCGGGTTGCCCACGACCAGGGCCCAGTCGCCCACGGACAGCGCGTTGGAGTCGCCTATTTTGGCCGCCGGCGCGTCCAGCCCTTCTGCTTTGAGCACCGCGACGTCCGTCGCCTCGTCGCTTTCCACCACTTCCGCCGCGATCTCCTGGTCGCCGGAGATGACGTAGACGTTGACGGCGCCTTCGATGACGTGGTGGTTGGTCAGCACATAGCCGTCGTCGCTGATGACCACGCCGGACCCGACGAACGCGGTGTTATTCTCGATGCGTCCGTTGACAATCTGCATCTGCGTGGAGACCTCAATGCCCACGACGGAGGCGCTGACCTGTTCGTACACCGCCTTGAAGGGGCTTTCCAGCTCTTCGGCGGTGGAAGCTTCCGTGGCTTCCAGCAAGGAGACGATATCTTCGGCGGAGGCGTCGGTATGGGGGAGGAAATTTGCGGTCAGCGCAATGCCGCCCAGCACGCCCACCATTACAAACGCCATGGCCATGGCGATGATTCTGCCTTTCTTTCCATGTTTTTCTTTCATAGTTTCGCTTCCTCCTTCCGATTTCAAGGATATCTTACCATCCATCTTTTGAAAATATATGAATAGAATATGAACCTTCGGCCAATCATTTGCAAACACCCGGGGCGGGCCGCCGTCATACGCTGAAAGGGAAGCGCGTTCTCCCGCCGTGCGGGATTTCTGCTGCCGCGCTGAGGGAGGGAGTGGCTTGAACATCATCCTGTACCTTGTTCTCTGGAGCGCCGTCGGCGTGTCCGCCGGCGTGCTGGCGCACTGGCTGAGCCGCGAACGGATGTGGCCGAACTTTGGCCGGGATGTCGCCGCGGGCTTTGTGGGCGGGGTGCTGGGCGGCGCCTGGCTTTCCTCGGCCGTTGGCGGCGCCGTCACCGTATACAGCGCCTTCAGCCTGCTCTTTGCGCTGGCGGGTGCGCTGGCGCTGCTGGTCCTGGTTCATTTGTGCCGGAGATGGCGGTAATTTTGTTTTCGCTGCAAGGCTGTTTCTCAGCCTTGCAGCGAAGGGGACATCATGTTCCTGTGCGCGAAGCGCACGGCCGGAACAGCCGTTCAAAGTTTTCTCCCGGCTATTGACAACAGCATCGCAGTGCGATACAATGTATATCGAACTGCGATATATCGCACTGAAATCCAAGAAGGGAGAGCCCCGGGCATGGATGGACACATTCGAAAGGTCTATGTTCCCATGACGGAAACCGCCTTTTTCATCCTGCTGTGCCTGCAAAAGCCGAATCATGGCTACGGCGTGGTGCAGCAGGTGGAAAGCATGACGGACGGCGCCGTCCGGCTTGCGCCCGGCACCATGTACGGCAGCCTGTCCAAGATGGAAAAGGACGGCGTTATCCGTTTTCTGCGGGAAGAAGACAAGCGGAAAATTTATCAGATTACCCCGTTGGGGCTGGAAATTCTGCGGATGGAATGCCGGCGAATCGAGCGCCTGTATGCGATTGCCAAGGAGGCCATGTAAATGAAAACCAAGCGGGAATTCAGGTTTTTCTCCATCCTGGAATATGAAGAGGAGCAGGCGTACCTTCGCGCCATGCATCAGTCCGGCTGGAAGCTGCTGAGGGTCTCGGGCCTCTGCCTGTATTCCTTTGAAGCCTGCGAGCCGGAAGACGTGGTGTACCAGCTGGATTACAACAAGGACGGCCTGGCGCACAAGGCAGAGTATGTGCAGATGTTTGCCGACTGCGGCTGGGAATACCTGCAGGATTATGTGGGATACAGCTATTTTCGCAAACCGGCCCGTGACATGCACGGGGAGGAGGAAATATTCTGCGACGACGCCTCCCGCCTGGAGATGATGAAACGGGTGTTCACAGGCCGGGTGCTGCCGCTGGTGGTGCTGTGTTCTCTCCTGTTCGTGCCGCAGTTTTTCCTGTGCCTTTTCACGTTTCATGATTATGCGGCCGCCGTATTGTGGGGCGTCCTCATCGCGCTGTACAGCTCTCTGTTTATCCGATTCTTCCTGCAATACCGCCGCTATCTCCGCCGTTCGGGGGGATAAGCGGCCGTCCCGCGGCGAAACCGGCTCCGGCCCCGGCGGATATCCCCGCCGGGGCCGGACAGCTTGTCGACAAAGGCCGGACAGCACAGGGCCCGGGCGCTTTCGTCACTCCTCCAGCGCCACAAAGTCCATGAAAACGTAGCCCTCGATTTCCGCGGTTTTCATCCGGGCCCACGCGCCGTCCTCCAGCACCTCGATGATAATCATCCGCTGGCCATTGCGCAGCGTGCCGAGCACATCCGCCTCCAGCGATGGGCCGCCGCGCACGTTGAGCGTGGAATCAACGCCCTCCACCTGCACCGTCGCATACCGTTCCCCGGCCGCCAGCACCGGCAGCGGCGCGGGGGTAGGCGCGGGGGTGGGCCGCGGCGCCGCATAGCCCAGGCTCTCGGGCAGCGCATCGGCATAGGTCAGCGCCGGCTCCGTCCACGTCTTGCGCACCAGCGTCAGCCCCGGATAATAAAAGTGCAGAATGTCCGTATAGGTCATGCCGTACTGCGCCGCCATCCACTGGGCGCCGCGCTGGGACATGCCCACCCCGTGTCCGTAGCGGCGGGTGGTGACGGTAAAGCCGTCCTCCGCTTCCGCCACTTCCACCAGCTCGTACCGCCCCGACCCGATGCGCACGCCCAGCACGTCGCGCAGCTGCTCGTAAAAGGGCAGCGAAACCGTCACCGGCTCGGGCAGCGTCTCCACCTCGCCCAGGTCCTGAATGTCCGAGCCCTCCTCCTGCACCAGGCGGCGGACCGTCGCCTGGAGGGTGAAGCGCAGGGTGCCATACTGCCGGCTTTCCCCGCCGTAGATGGGCTCCGCCGCCTCGACGGCCAGCACCTGCGAAAAGCCGACCGCCTCGCCCGAGGCCAGCTCTCCCGAAGCCTGCAGCGACTGCGCGAGCGCTTCGAGCAGCAGGCCGTAAAGCTCCAGGTCCATCTCGGCGGCGCTGCGCGGCACGAGGGCCGTGCGCACGATGCTTTCCGGGTTCTCCAGGTCATAAGGGTCGTCGCGCATCTGCAGATAGCCAAAGTCCCCCTCGCCCCACACGTCCGTGGCCAGCGCGGTCTGGCCGCCGTTGGAGGCGCAGTAGAAGCACTCGGCGTACTCGCCGTTGTACATGCCGACCATGCCGCGCGTCTCGTCCACCGCCTGAATGGGCAGCGTGTAGCGCGCGTCCAGCCCCTTGAATACCTGATCGTCAGCCGTATCGGTCACGTCGTAGTCCTGGTCTGCGTTGCGCGCCTTGCGCTGCATGGCGTAGGTGCGCGCGGCCACCGCCTGCGCCTTGAGGGCCTCGAGCGGAAAGGTATCGCTCATTTCGTAGGGCACGACGCCGTAGAGATAGTCCTCGATTTGAATGGTCAAAATCACGCGCAGCCGGCCGCCCGAGGCGCTGAAGGTCAGGTCGCCGCAATAGAGCGTGTCCTTTTCCGACTCATGGATATAGACACCGCCGGCCGTCCCGTCGGGACTTAAGTGCCGCGTGAGCGTAAACCCGCCGCCCATGTCGATGGCCGCGCCGCCCACCTGCAGGACGATGGAGCCGTCCTCCAGCCCCAGCGCGATTTCCGTGCCCGGCTCGAATTGAAACCCTCTGTCCCCGTCGACGGCATAGGCGCCGTCCAGGGTCATGCCCAGGGCCTGCAGGTCGGAACCCAACGACTGCAGCCAGACCCGCAGCGTGCCGTCGGCCGGCACGGGGTCCGTCTGTAAAAAACCCAGTTCCTCTGCCCGGGCGACGGGCGTCACGGCAACCGCCAGCAAAACCGCCAGCAAACGCGCGATGGCTTTTCGCATGATTTGCCTCCTTGCGTCGAATTTTGCAGAAAACATCCTTCCGTGTTATCATAGCGGATTTTGCGCGCAATGTACAGCGCCAATCGCTTCCGTCACGCCTGCGCCCACGTCCGCGCCAGCGCGCGGGCGCGGCGAAGCGCCTGTTCCATGAGCGCCCGCGCGTCGTTTGTCACAATGTCCAGCCCTTCGGCCTCCACGCTGTCAAAGCCCCGCACGCCCAGCATGGACAGCGCCGCGCGCAGATACGCCACGCCGAACGCCTTCGCGCCCATCGGGCTGCCCGCCGTGGTGAAAAACGCCGCCCTGCGCGCGCGGCACAGCCCGACGGGCCGGTCGTCCCGGTAGACAAAGGTCATTTCCCGCACGAAGATGTGCTCGATATACACCTTCAGCGCCGCGGGAAACATCAAATCCCAGTACGGCGCGGCGACGACGATTTCGTCCGCCTCCGCAAACGCGCGCGCCTGCGCGAACATGGCGTCCTCCCAGGCGCGCGCCTCTATCAGCGCCTCGCGCCGCGCCAGCGCCTCGCCGTCCAGCGCGGCCAGGCGCAAATCGTTGAGCGTATGCCGGACCACCTCCGTGTCCGGGCGCAGCCGCAGCAGCGCCTGCAAGAACGCCTCGCCCAGCGCCAGCGAGCGCGACACGCCCGCCCCGCGCGGACATGCGTCTATAAACAGCAGATGCGTCATGTCTCCTCCTTGTACATTTTGTTCTATTATATACATTTTTTATTGTGATTTTCAAGAGGTCTGCGGCAGGAAAAAACCCGCGCGACGGCGAATGATGGAATATTCGTTTGTTGCGCCCTTTATACGCCCTTTGTATTTCAAACGTTTCACATGTGCAGGGGAGGCTTTTCCATGTCTCATGTTCCTACGCCCCATATCGGCGCCATGCCGGGCGATTTTGCGCCCACCGTCCTGATGCCCGGCGACCCGCTCCGCTCCCGGTTCATCGCGCAGCGCCTGCTGACCGACGCGCGGCTGGTCAACGACGTGCGCGGCGTGCAGGGATACACCGGGTTGTACCAGGGCAAGCGCGTTTCCGTCATGGCCAGCGGCATGGGCATGCCCTCCATGGCCATTTACGCGCACGAGCTGTTCTGCTTTTACGGCGTGGAAGCCATTGTGCGGGTCGGCACGGCCGGAGCCGTCAGCCGGGACGTGGGCATGCGGGACATCATCGCCGGACAGAGCTGCTTTACCGACTCGAGCTTCGGGTTTCAGTATGGATTCCCGGGCCATCTGGCCCCGACGGCCAGCTTTTCGCTGCTGTGCCGGGCCGCGGAAGCGGCCAAGGCGCTGGGGCTGCGCCTGCAAATCGGGCCGCTGTACTGCTCGGACGTTTTCTATCATGAGGCGCAGCGCAGCATGGAGGCGCTGGCGGGCCTGGGCGTGCTGGCGACGGAAATGGAGTCTGCGGCGCTGTATCTGGAGGCCATGCGCGCGGGCAAACAGGCCCTTTGCCTGTGCACGGTGGTGGACAACCCCTACACCGGCGAACAGGCCACGGCCGCGGAGCGGGAACAGTCGCTGACGGACATGCTGACCCTTGCCCTGGAAATCGCGTGATTCCGCGCCGGACGGTCTGCCCGGCACGCAATCATACATACATCACTTTTCTCTGTGCAAAAAAGGAGGAAACCGCATGAAAAAGATTCTGGCGATGTGCATGGCGCTGGCGCTGGTCCTGTCTTTCGGCTCGTTTGCGATGGGCGAGGCGGAACCGGTAAACGTAGCCATTGTCGTGGCGGGCGGTCTGGGCGATCGTTCGTTCTATGACTCCGCCAACGAGGGACTCCAGTCGCTGATTGCCGACTACGGCGTCAACGGCACTGTCATCGAGTGCAAGGAAGACGCTTCCATGTATACGACCCAGCTTATCAACGCGGCGGAAACCAACGATTTCGTCGTGGCCGTCGGCTGGCAGTTCTGGGACGGGCTGGTGGAAATCGTGCCCGAGCTTCCGGACACCCGGTTCATCTTTGTGGACAACGGCCTGGACGGCGTGGGCGACAACCTGATGAGCATCACCTACGCGCAGAACGAAGGCTCCTTCCTGGTCGGCTATATCGCGGCCAAGCTGTCGGAGACCGGCAAAATCGGCGCGGTGGGCGGCATGGACAACGAGACCATCAACGACTTCCTGGTCGGCTATGAGGCCGGCGCAAAATACGCCGACGAGGCCGTCGAGGTGCATACCATCTTCGCCGGTGACTTTGAAGATCCGGCCAAGGGCAAGGAAAACGCGCTGGCGCTGTACAGCATGGGCTGCGACATCGTCTTCCAGGTGGCCGGCAAGACCGGCGAGGGCGTCTTTGAGGCGGCCGTGGAAACGGGCAATTACGCCATCGGCGTGGACAGCGACCAGAAATACATCAACCCCGACGTGATTATCTGCTCCATGATTAAGCAGGTGGGCCTGTCCATCTACGATACCGTCGCGGCCTACATTGACAACGGCGAATTCCGGGGCGGCGAAATCTGGGTGGCCGACATGGCGACCGGCTTTATCGACGTCGGCTACGGCGAAGAGGACATGGTGCAGCAGGTGCCCGACGACCTCAAGGCCGAAGTGGCGGAACTGAAGGAGAAGATTATCGCGGGCGAAATCGAGGTTCCCTCCGCGCTGTAACGCGCATGCCATGCAGAGGGCTGCGGCGCTCCGGCGCCGCAGCCCTTCGTGAAACGAGGCGTTTTTCATGGACAATTCCGGTCGTGCGGACGCCATCGTCCGCTTTGAACACATTTCCATGCAGTTTCCCACCGTGCTGGCCAACGACGACATCTCCCTCGACATCCGCCGGGGAGAGGTGTTCGCGCTGGTGGGCGAGAACGGCGCGGGCAAATCCACGCTCATGAACATTCTTTACGGCCTGTACCAGCCTACGGGCGGCGCGCTGTATGTAAAGGGCAAAAAGCTGGCCAACCACAGCCCCGGCCAGGCCATCGCCGCCGGCATCGGCATGGTGCATCAGCACTTTATGCTCGTCCCCTCCTTTACCGTGGCCCAGAACATCATGCTCAGCCGCGAACCCAGACGCAGCCGCTTCTTCTACGACTTTCGGGCCGCCGAGGCGCGCGTGCGGGATTTGGTGCGGGAATACGGGCTGGCGGTCGAGCCCGGGGCGCGGGTGAGCCAGCTCAGCGTGGGCCTGCAGCAGCGCGTGGAAATCCTCAAGACGCTCAACCGGGGCGCGGACGTGCTGATATTGGACGAGCCCACCGCCGTGTTGACGCCGCAGGAAACGGACGAGCTTTTCGAGGTCATTCGCCGCATCGTGCGGGAAAAGCAGATGACCGTTATCATCATCACCCACAAGCTTTATGAAGTCATGGCCATCTCCGACCGCGTGGGCGTCATGCGGGCGGGCAGGCTGGTGGGTGTTCACGATACCCGGTCGGTCAACGAGCGCATGCTGGCCTCCATGATGGTCGGGCGCGAGATGCTCTTTTCCCAGCTTGACCGCGCCGACACGCAGGGCGAGGCGGCCATTGAGGTGGAAAACCTGCAGGTGCTCGACGATCGCGGGCTCTGCGCGGTCAACGGGATTTCCCTGTCGGTGCGGCGCGGGGAGATTCTGGGCGTAGCCGCCATTGAAGGCAACGGCCAGAGCGAGCTGGCGGAGGCCATCTGCGGGCTGCGCCCGCTTCGCGGCGGCGATATCCGCGTCCTGGGCCGGTCCATCCGGGGCCAAACGCCCGGCCAGATTCGGGCCATCGGGCTGTCGCACATCCCGGAGGACCGCCTGTCCACCGGCGTCTCCACGCCCGCCTCCATCTCCGATAACCTGCTGGCCGGCAAGCAGCGCCGCCGGGAGTTCGCGCTGGGCGGCCTGCACCTCAGGCGCCGCGCCATTCACGCATACGCGCAGAAAATCTTTGAAAAGTTCGACATCCGCGGCGCGGGCGTGGACGCGCCCGCCGCCTCCCTGTCCGGCGGCAACATGCAAAAGGTCGTCGTGGCGCGCGAGTTTTCGTTCGATTCCCCCGTGCTCATCGTCGCCCAGCCCTCGCGCGGCGTGGACATCGGCGCCATGGAGTTTATCCACCGGTGTATCATCGAAAAGCGCAACGCGGGCTGCGCCATCCTGCTCATCAGCGCGGACCTGGACGAGGTGTTCCGCCTGTCGGACCGCATCGTCACGCTCTATGAGGGGCGCGTGACAGGCCGTTTCCCGGCCGGGGGCATCAAAAAGGCCGACATCGGCTATTACATGACCGGACACCGGCAGCAGGAGGCGAGCGTATGAAAAAAACCCTGCAGGCGCTCTTGGCGCTGCGTCCCAAGAAAAAGCTCAACGGCGAATACCTGCTTTCGCTGGGGGCGAGCATCCTGGCGGCGCTTCTGGTGGGCGCCGTCATCATGCTCGTTTCCGGCCACAACCCGCTGGAAGGCTATCGGGCCATGCTGCACGGCGCGCTGGGCACCCAGCGCAACCTCGGCAACACCCTGGCCAAGTCCATGACGCTGTGCCTGACCGCGCTGGCCATGGCCGTAGCGGCCCGGGCGGGCATTTTCAACGTCGGCGGCGAGGGGCAGCTGTATCTGGGCGCCATCGCCTCCGCGCTGGTCGGCGCGGCGCTTTCCGGCATGACGCCGTGGCTCGTCGTGCCGCTGTGCCTGCTGGCCGCCGCTGCCGCCGGCGGGCTGTATGCGTTTGTGCCGGCCTGGTTGAAGGTGCGGCTGAAGGTCAACGAGGTGATTACCACCATTATGCTCAACTCCGCGGCCATCTACTTTTGCACCTTCCTGGCCAACGGCCCGTTCAAAACCGACGAGCGCGGCATCGCTTCCGGCACGGCGCAGCTGGACGCGGAGTTCATGTTCCCCAAGCTCATCAAGCTCAGCAATCTGACCAGCGCCATCTTTATCGCCGCGGTTCTCGCGCTGCTGGTCTGGTATGTCATGCAGCGCACGTCGGTGGGCTTCGAGCTGAAGCTGACCGGGCAGAACCCGCGCTTCGCGTCCTACATGGGCATCAAGACCGGCAGGCTCGCGCTGGTTTCCATGGTTGTCTCCGGCGCCATCTGCGGCCTTTGCGGCATGTTCGAGGTGTTCGGCCTGCACAAACGCTTCGTCGAGACGGTCAGCTCCGAGTTTTATTTCGACGGCATGCTGGTCGCCATGATTATGCGCTACGACCCGCTGGGCATCGTGCTGATGAGCCTGTTTTTCGGCGTGCTGAAAATCGGCGCCATGGGCATGGAAACGGTCGGCATTCCCAGCGAAACCATCCTGATTGTCGAATCCATCATCATCTTTTTCATGGCCGCGGAAAGCGGCATCTCGCGCGCCCTGCGGGAAAAGCGCGCGCGCAGGCGCGCCCGCCGGCAGAGCGAAATCATGCTGGAAAAGGGGGCGGGCGCATGAGCGATATCCTGAACCTGGGCCTGCTGCAAAACACGCTGCGCACGGCCACGCCGGTCATCCTGGCGGCGCTGGGCGTGCTGATGACCGACCATGTCGGCATCATGAACATCGGCATGGACGGCATGATGCTGACCAGCGCGTTCTTCGCGGTGGTGGGCAGCTATTACCTGGGCTCCTGGGTCGGGGGCGTGGCGGCCGCGCTGATTGCGGGGCTGCTCCTGGGGATTTTCTTTGCGGTGTTCGTCATCAAATTCCGCAGCGACGAGTTCATCATCGGCGTAGCGCTGAACATCTTCGCAGGAGGGCTGACCGTGTTCCTGCTACGCTCCATGTTCGGCGTCAAGGGCGCGTTTTCCAGCCCGGACATCGTAGGCCTGCCCACGTTTTCCATGCCGTGGCTCGAAAAGATTCCCGTCATCGGCCCGCTGCTGAACGAAAACACGCTGCTGGTCTATGTCAGCTGGCTGCTTGTGGCGCTGTGCTGGGCGCTGATCTACCGGACGCCCTGGGGCTTCTGGCTGCGCGCCGCGGGCGAGCATCCCGAATCGCTGCGTTCCGCCGGCATCAGCCCGGAAAAAATGAAGTATGAAGCCTCGCTGCTGTGCGGCGTCTTTGCGGGCCTGGCCGGCGCGCATCTGTCGCTGGGCTACCTGACGATGTTCACCGAAAACATGAGCGCCTCGCGCGGCTTTATCGCGGTGGCCTGCGTCATTTTCGGCGCGTCCAACCCGCCGCGCGTCTTTGCCGCCGCGCTGCTTTTCGGCTTCATCGACGCGCTGGGCATGCGCCTGCAATCCGTCGGGTTCAACTCCAACCTGACGAGCATGGCGCCGTATGTGGTGACGGTGGTGATGATGGTGCTGGTGGTGCTGCGCGCCAACCATCGCAAAAAGAAGCTGGCCAGGGCGTAAGCCGGCGGCGGAGCCCGACGCGGCGTTTCCGTTTGCGCCGTTTGGGGATAGCATTTCGCGCGCAGTCATGCTATAATGGAAAATTGGCGGCAAAACGACGGAAAACGCATCGGGAGGTGAGAAGCGATGTTTAACATCGGGTTCTGGGAGCTCATCGTCATCCTGCTCGTGGCGTTGCTGGTCGTTGGCCCCAAGGATTTGCCCAAGGTGGCGCGCTCACTGGCCCGGGGCATCAAGCGCCTGCGCGCGATGGTGGACGAGGTCAAGCGCGAGTCCGGCCTGGGCGAAGTGGAGCAGGAACTCAAGCAGGTCACGCGCGAAGTGAAGGTCAAGGTGACCATGGACGGCGACAAGATTGCCAAGATAGAAGTACTGAGCCACAGCGAGACCGCCGGCATCAGCGATCCTGCCTTCACGCAGATTCCTGAGGCCATCATCGCGGCCAACTCCACGGAAGTGGACGTCGTCACCGGCGCGACCCGGACGTCCGACGCGCTCATCGCGGCCGTGAACGACGCGCTGTCCCAGGTGAAGTAAGCATCCGTCGTCTTTCGCAGGAAGCCGCGCCCCGTGCGCGGCTTCTCAGACCGTCGACAAAGCCTTGTCGGCGGTCTTTCGCTTGTCGGAAAATGCCGGTGCAGCCGGCCTTTTTCGCCAGGACACATTTCCCCTGCGCCTGGGGCGCGGCCGGGGAAACGTGCAGGGAAACCTTGCTGCGCAAGGCATCAGGCCGTCGACAATGCCTTGTCGGCGGCCTTTCGCTGCAAGGCTGGGAGCCGCCTTGCAGCGAAGGGGACATCATGTTCCTGTGCGCAAAGCGCACGGCCGGAACATGATAGCGGAAGCGGCTTGCAGCCGCTCCTGGCGGCGTACACGCCGCCGCTGCGGATGGCACAGGAAGGGGCTGGCCGCCCCTTCCTGCATCCCCGCAGAAGTGTGTTCAATTTGTCGCTGAACCTTGCTGCGCAAGGCTTCCGAACCCGCCGCGCAATTCCCGCCGCGGCAGGGGAAGCAAAACCCGCGTCGAATCGTCCTATTATCGTATGCAGCCGCCATGAGACGGTATCATGCCCCGAAAGGAGACCCCCATGCGCAAAGACGAGCAAAACGGCCTGCCGCGCCGCGCGCATACCATCTTCAAGCCCCGAACCCGCAAGCCCAATTTTGTGGTCAGCGTGGCGGTGATGGCGGTGCGCCTGTGCGCGGTGCTGGTGCTGGTGGTCGGCCTGGCGGGCGCGGGGCTGGTGCTGGGCGTTGTCAAAGCCTATACCGAGACTGCGCCGGAGCTGGACCTGGCGGTCATCGACGATCAGGCGCAGACCTCGTTTTTCTACGACGCGCAGGGCAATCTCATCACCGACTACAAGGGCACGGAAGACCGGGTCATGGTTTCCATTGACGAGCTGCCCCGCAATTTGCAGCTGGCGTTCGTGGCGGTGGAGGACGCGCGGTTTTATACGCATAACGGCGTGGACGTCAAGCGCATCCTGGGCGCTTTCGTATCCAACCTGAGCGCTTCGAGCGTGCAGGGCGGCTCTACCATTACCCAGCAGCTTATCAAAAACAGCCTCCTGTCCGACGAGCAGAGCTACAAGCGCAAAATCCAGGAGGCCTACCTGGCCATGCAGCTGGAAACGGTATATACCAAGGAGCAGATTCTGGAAAGCTATCTGAACACCATATACCTGGGCGAAAGCTATTACGGCGTCAAGACCGCCGCCTACGGCTACTTCGGCAAAGAGCTGGAGGAGCTGACGCTGCGCGAATGCGCCATGCTGGCCGGCATCGCGCGAAGCCCGTATTATTACAACCCGCGCAGCAACTTCTACAGCCGGCAGACGCCCGACGTGACCAACAACCGCACGAATTACGCCCTGCGGCAGATGTACGAATGCCAGTTTATTACCTATGCCGAGTACCAGGCCGCCCTGGACGAGGATACGGCGACCGTGCTCTCCCAGGCGCCCAACAGCAACGCCACGATGTACGACTATCCCTACTATGTGGAGTATGCCGTGGAGGACGTCATCGACGAGCTGCTGGAGCTTAACGCCCTGGAGAACACCTCCGCCAACCGCGCGCGGATGGAAACCGAGCTGCGCACGGGCGGCTATCATGTCTATCTGTGTCTGGACCCGCAGATTCAGACCATCGTGGAGCAGACGCTCCTGAACTGGGACGATTATCCGCTCCTGCGCGATCCGAGCAACGCCGTCTATCGCCAGCGCAATACCGACGGCACCTATGTGGAAATCATCCAGCCGCAGGCCGCGGCCGTCGTGCTGGACTACCGCACCGGCGAGCTCAAGGCGGTGGTCGGCGGGCGAACCGCGCCCACGCAGCGCAAAACGCTCAACCGCGCCACGGATATGAACATGCCCGTGGGCTCCGCCATCAAGCCCATCTCGGTCTACGCCCCGGCCATCGAGCAGGGCCGCTCCCCTGCCAGCATCATCTATAACATGCCCGTCCCCATCCATGGCTGGAACGACGGCGACGGCCAGGATTATTACCCCAGCAACTATGGCGGGGGCGGCTTTACGGGGCCGACGACGCTGCGGCGCGCCATGCGCCAGTCCTACAATACCGGCGCGGCGCAAACGCTCCTGTACTATGTCGGCGTGGACCGTTCGGCCGCCTACCTGCGCGCCATGGGCGTGGACGACGCCAACATCAACGAAAACGCCTTTGGCCTGGCGCTCGGCTCCTCCGGTCTGACGCCCATGCAGATGGCGGTCGCCTTCGGCACGCTGGGCAACGGCGGCGTGTACCAGGAGCCCATTTCCTTCACGCGCATTGAGGACAGCGACGGCAATGTCATCATCGACCGCCGCATTACGCAGACCAAGCGCATCGTCTTCCAGGAGAGCACCGCGTGGCTGACCGTGGATATGATGAAAGACGTCGTTTCCAGCGGCACGGGCACGCGCGCCCAGATAGACGGTCAGACCGTGGCCGGCAAGACGGGCACCAACAGCGACTATAAGGGCGTCACCTTCACGGGGCTGACGGGCTGGTATGCGGGGTCGGTGTGGATAGGCCATGACAACTACCAGGCGCTTTCCTCCAAAGCCACCGGCGGCAACTATGCCGCGCCGCTGTGGCAGGCCATCATGGAAGAAATCCATCTTTCCAAGGGGCTGTCCAACCGCGATATCATCGAAAAGGACGCCGAATCCGTCGGCCTGGTGCGCGTGACCACCTGCGGCGTCAGCGGCCTGCTGGCGACTTCCGCCTGCGCGTCGGACATCAACGGCTACGGCACCGTCACGGACTACTGGGCGGCGGGCAGCGCGCCGACGGATTCCTGCAACATGCACCAGTCGCTGAGCATCTGCGCGGACACGGGGCTGCTGGCCACGCCGTATTGCCCCAACATCACCACCAGCAGCGCCGTCATCATCCCTATCGGCCATCCGCTCTACGACTATATCGACACCTACTCCGACACCATGCGCGAGTATCTGGGCGAGTTTGCGGCGCTGAAGCTGACCTCGGACGCCGCCTACAACGAAGCGCTCATCGCGCAGTGCACCTGCACCATGCACACCCAGTCCTGGCTGGACCAGCAGCAGCAGTGGCAGGAAAGCGATATGGTCGGCCAGGCGCAGGCCCTGCTCAATCAGGCATACGACCTGCTCATCAACCGGGGCAGCGAGCTGACGGGCGAACAGTATGTGTCGGTCAGTTACTGCATCCGCGCGCTGGAAGCCTCCCTGGAATCCTATCCGATGGAGGGCCTGGAGCAGAACATGTCCAACCTGCGCTACGCCCTGCAGGTGTTTGGCTATTAGCCGGCAGCCTCCGGCAACATCCCGCCGGTTTCCCGTAACATCAAAACGGACGGCGTAAGCGTCCGTTCAGCGTATCGACAAATGGACCACACTTCTGCGGGGATGCAGGAAGGGGCGGCCAGCCCCTTCCTATCTCATCCGCAGCGGCGGACCGTCGCCCCCCTTTGGGGAGGTTTGGAGGGCCGAAGCCCTCCAAATGCCATCCGAACCCGGCGACATGTGCGGCGGGTTCGGAAGCCTTGCGCAGCAAGGTTTCCCTGCGCGTTTCCCCGGCCGCGCCTCAGGCGCAGGGGAAACGTGTCCTTCCCATGGGCCACGCGCCCCGCGCATCGGTGCAGCATGCCTCCGCCGCTCCTGCGCGCGGAAACGCGGCGCCGCGGACCATCGTCCGCGGCGTCACTTGTCCTCGATGTCGGAAAGCTCCGGGTTTTTCCTGTACTCTCCGTGCTCGTCCCGCAAAAACGGCAGCACCATGACGACCGCGTCGTTGGCAATGACGCCGTAAACATGCGGATAGGCTCTTCCGCAGCCGTCTCCGTCTTCAAAGCGAACTTCCGACGTCAGCCTGCGCTCATCGATGCATACCAGGACCAGGTCTTCCTCCACGTTCCTGAAGTTCGGGGCGACCCGCCAGAAGTATTCCACCGTGGAACAATGAATGAAGCCGTCGGCCGCAAGGTTGCGGCGGCCCCAGGCGGGCTTGTCCTTTCTTTCTTCCCACGCGGCTTTGGTCATGCAGTGCAGAATCATCCCCCTGTCTCCTTTCGCCCGCCTGTCTGCCCCATTCGTTTTTCAAAGCGTCACATCGTTTCGTGTCCGTCCCCGGCCGCCAGCACGCGCCCCGGACATGGAAAGGCCGTCCGCCTCAGGCGCGGAACGCCCGGACGGACGGCCGAAGCGCTGCCGGAAAGAAGGCTCCGCTCAGCGCGCCACATACTCGCGCAGCAGCGCGTAGGTGGCCTCCAGGCTTTCGATGTGCGTGCGCTCATATCCGTGCGTGGAGAGCACGCCCGGGCCGATGAGCCCATGGCGGACATCCCGCCCCGTGCGGATGGCGACGTTTGCATCCGTGCTGTACGAGGGCAGGAACATATCCAGCACATGCGCCGCGCCGGACGCTTCCGCCGCCGCCAGCAGCTCGTTGACCATGTCCACATGGTAGGGGAAGGCGGCGTCCTTGACGCAGATGGTCACCTTTTTTTCGTCCGTATCGTTGTTCGGGCCGCAGCAGCCGATGTCCACGGCCAGCACGTCCATGGTGTCCTCCGGCAGGCCGGTGCCTCCGCCATGCCCGATTTCCTCGTAGCAGGAGAAGTACGCGGTCACATGGCGGCGGAGCGATACCTGCTCCTCGCGCAGCGCGCGCATCACCGTCAGCAGCACCGCGGCCGAAACCTTGTCGTCCAGATAGCGGCTTTTGATATAGCCCGAAGGGCAAAACACCGTCTCGGGCGCCAGCGCCACGAAATCGCCGCAGCGGATGCCCAGCGCCGCCGTGTCCTCGGCGCTTTTGACATCCTCGTCCAGGTAGAGAAACACGTTCTTGTCAAAGTCGCCCGTTGCCTCCCGCTCGCCTGGGGGCATCAGGTGCAGGCTGGGGTTGGCGCGGCGCAGAACGCCCGTATACACCCGGCCGTCGCGCGTATGGATGCGTGCGTTCGCCTGCTCGCACATAAACGGATGCAGGCCGCCGATGCGCGCCACCCACAGCGAACCGTCCGGCCGTATCCGGCGGACCATCAGGCCGATGTCGTCCACATGCGCGGTGACGAACAGGCCGTTGCCTTCGCCGCCCAGGTCTGCCGTTACGCCGCCCTTGTGCAGCCGCCGCGGCGTGTAGCCCAGGCGCGCGATTTCCTCGCAGAGATAGGCCTCTATCTCCCTGCAGTCCCCGGTGGTGCTGTCGATGGCCAGCAGCTTCTTCAGCTGCTCCAGCATGTACGCCCGCAGTTCCGTTTTCATACGCTTTCTCCTTTTTGCAGCGCCCGCGTCAGGATGGCATCCGCCAGCGCGCGCTTGGTCATCTTAGGCAGTTCGACCGCTCCGCGGTGATCCAGGAGCGTGACGATATTGGTATCCGCGCCAAATCCCGCGCCCTCGCGCGTTACGTCGTTGGCGACGACCAGGTCCGCATTTTTGCGCGCCATCTTTTCACGCGCGTTTTCCTCCAGGCGCTGCGTCTCCGCCGCAAAAATCACCAGGGTCTGCCCGGGCCGGCGCGCCTTGCCCACCGCCGCGGCGACGTCCGGCGTCTGCTGCAGGGTCAGCGTCAGCGGTTCGCCCTTTTGCTTTTTAATCTTCTGCTCGGCCGCCTGCGCGGGACAAAAGTCCGCCGGCGCCGCCGCCTGGATAATGATATCCTGCGCAGGGGCATGCTCCAGCACGGCCGCCAGCAGCTCCTCCGTGCTCGTGACCGGCACAATCCGGACGCCCGCCGGGGGCACCAGGGACACCGGGCCCGTGACCAGCGTTACCTGCGCGCCCCGCGCGGCCGCGGCTTCCGCCAGGGCATATCCCATTTTGCCGGAAGAATGGTTGGAAATATAGCGGACGGGGTCCAGCGCCTCCCGCGTGGGGCCGGCGGTCACCAGCACGCGCATGCCCTTGAGGTCCTGCGCCGCGCACAGCAGGCCCTGCACCGCCTCCGCGATGTCTGCCGGTTCCGCCATGCGCCCGTCGTCGTCGTCGCCGCAGGCCAGATGCCCCCTGCCCGGCCCCACCATGTGCACGCCGCGCGCCAGCAGGGTTTTCAGGTTGTCCCGGGTAGCGGGATGCCGCCACATGTTGGCGTTCATCGCCGGCGCCAGCAGCACGGGCGCGGGGACGGCCAGCAGCGTGGAGGTCAGCATATCGTCCGCAATGCCGCAGGCATATTTGGCCATGAGGTTGGCCGTAGCGGGCGCGACGACAACCGCCTCGGCCCACTTGGCCCAGCTGATATGGCGCAGCTCCCACTGCGCCGGCTGGCCGAACATGCCGTCCGCCACGGGATTGCCGCTGAGCGTCTGAAACGTCAGCGGCGGCACGAACCTGGCCGCGTGTTCCGTCAGAATCACCCGAACGTCCGCGCCCGCCTTTTTCAGGCGGCTGACCAGGTCGCACGCCTTATACGCCGCAATGCCGCCCGTAACGCCCAGCAGAATACGGCGTCCCTCCAGCGGCGCGCTCATTCGTCCAAATCGCGGGGCACGTCATGGTCAATGAGCCCGCGGTTGATTTCGTCCACCGCAATGGACAGGGGCTTGGTCTCCTTGGTCTCAATCAGCGGCTGCGCGCCGCCGACCAGCTGCCGGGCGCGCTTGGCGACCTTGACCACCAGCGTATAGCGGCACTCGGCATGCTTCAAAAGGGAGATAACGGACGGATTGGTCATAGCCATAGGAAACATCCTCCTCTTGCCGTGTTGTGTTCATGGCCCGCAGCGGGTCAGCGGATTTCCGGCAGATAGCGCACGGTATTGTGCCGCTCCGCCTGAACAATCATGTGCAGCTGGGTATAGGCTTCTTCGATATCGTCGTTGACGACGGCGTAGCGATAGCGCGGAAGCTGCTCCATTTCGCCCGCCGCATTGTGCAGGCGGCGCCGGATGTCCTCCTCGCTTTCCGTCTGCCGGGCGCGCAGGCGGTGCTCCAGCTCCCGCATGGACGGCGGCAGGATGAATACGCTCACGCAGGAGGCCAGCTTTTCCATCACCGTGCGCGCGCCCTGCGAATCGATGTCCAGCAGCAAATCCCGCCCCTCCTCCAGCGCCTGCATCACGGGCTTGAGCGGCGTGCCGTAGCGGTGGCCGTGGACGGTGGCGGTTTCCAGGAAATCGCCCTCCGCCTCCATGGCCGCGAACGCTTCGTCGCTGAGAAAATAATAGTGCACGCCTTCCTCCTCGCCCGGCCTGGAGGCGCGCGTGGTGGCGGAGACGGAGAAAGCGAACCCGTCGCGATGCAGCAGGCGCTGGGCCAGCGTCCCCTTCCCTGCGCCGGACGGCCCGGAAATGACCAGCAGCATTCCCTTTCGCATGTTAATTCTCCTCATCCAGACGGTTTGCCACCGTTTCCGGCTGTACGGCGCAGAGCACCACATGGCCGCTGTCCATGACCAGCACGGCGCGCGTGCGGCGGCCGAAGGTAGCGTCGATGAGCTGGACGCGATCCTGCGCGTCGTGAATCAGGCGCTTGACGGGCGCGGAATCCGGCGCGACGATGGCGATAATGCGCCCCGCGTTGACGATGCTCCCGAAGCCCACGTTCAAAAACCGCATCGGTCGTCCTCCTTATTCCACGTTCTGCACCTGCTCGCGCAGCTTTTCGATTTCCGCCTTGGCCTCCACCACCGCCGTGGCTATCTGCAAATCGGACGCCTTGGAGCCGATGGTGTTGACCTCCCGGTTGAGCTCCTGCACCAGAAAATCCAGCTTTCGCCCCACCGGCCCGTCCTCCCGCGTCATCTGGCGCATCTGGGCGATATGGCTTTCCAGGCGCACCAGCTCCTCGTCGATGGCCGCGCGGTCGGCCATGAAGGCCACTTCCTGCGCCAGGCGCTGGGGATCGGGAGGCGCGGCGAGCAGCTCGGCGATGCGCGCTTCCAGCTTTGCCTGGTAGTCGCGCACAACGCCCGGCGCGCGCGCCGCAATGCCCCGGGCAATCGCCTCCAGCGCATCCAGCCGGGCCAGCACGTCCCGGGCCAGCGCGTTCCCCTCGTTCTCACGCATGGTCTCCAGCGCCCGCAGCGCGTCCGAAAGCGCCGCGTTGCACAGCGCCGTCACCGCCTCCTGGTCTTCGTCCGCCTCCGCGACGGTCATCACGTCCGGCAGCGCGGCCAATTCCGCGACCGTGCGCTCGTCCCGCGCGCCGATCAGCGCGGCCAGCTCGTCCAGCCCCTGCGCATAGGCGCGGGCCAGCGCGGCGTTGACCGTCACGCGCCGGGCGTCCTCGCGGCTGTTCTGATAGGCCAGGAACACGTCCACATGCCCGCGGCTGAGCCGTTCGCCCAGCGCGCGGCGCACGGGGTCCTCCAGAAAGGACAGCGAGCGCGGCATGCGCAGTGCAACGTCCAGAAAGCGATGATTCACACTTTTCAGTTCAACGGTAAGGCATCGTCCTTCGGCTTCCCGCCGTGCGCGGCCGTATCCGGTCATGCTGTGCATGGAAACGCCTCCTCGATTCGGATTATTATACCACCGAAGCCCGTATTTGGCAAATGGCGGCGGCGCGGAAACGGACACGGACAAAGATTTTTTTGCCGCGGCCAACCTTTTCCTTCTCTCGTGCGTTATGATAGTGAATGGATCGCGATTCCTTCCCTGGCCATGAAAGGCGGTATCCGTATATGGTTGACGAGCAAACCTTTGTAGCGACAGTTCTTGAAAACGAGCGGATGCTCTACCGCGTCTCTCGTTCCATCCTGCGCAACGATAACGATTGTCTTGACGCGGTGCAGGAAGCGCTTTCGCGCGCATGGGCGCGCCGCAACCAGGTCCATCCGGACCATCTTCGCCCATGGCTGATTCGCATTGTCATCAACGAATGCCACAACATTCAGCGCAAGTCACGCCGCATGGTCCCCACCGAGGAGATTGAAGCGTATGCGGGGGTATACGACCCACCGGATACCTTCCTGCGCGACGCGCTGGACAGCTTGGAGGAGCGCCTTCGGTTGCCCTTGCTGCTGCACTATCTGGAAGATTTCAAAATCAGCGAAATCGCCGCCATGCTGCGCATTCCTCAGGGCACTGTCAAGTGGCGACTGCACAAGGCCCGAAAACAGCTCAGAATCGAATTTGACGAGGAGGTAAGCGGGGATGAATCGCACGGATCTTGACAAAGCCTTTTCACCTACGCCGGAGCCATTCTCCCTCGGCGTGCGGCAAACCCTGCGCTGCCTGCCCAG
>DVFI01000096.1 GCA_018713305.1 Candidatus Avichristensenella intestinipullorum | reverse complement strand
GGATGGTAACGCGCGTCAGCGTCTGCCACCCGTTCGCGCCGTCGATTTTCGCCGCCTCCAGCATATCCTCCGGCACGGACTGGAAGCCGGCAATATAAATAATCATCATATAGCCCACCTGCTGCCAGCACATCAGGATAATCAGGCCCCAATAGCCGTAGGTGCTGTTGAGCACGAGGGCGGTATTGTAGTGGGCAAGGATTCCGTCGTAAATCATCGTCCAGATATAGCCCAGAACAATGCCGCCAATCAGGTTGGGCATGAAAAACACGCCCCGGAAAATATTGGCTCCCCGGATGCCGCGGGTCAGGGCGAACGCCACCGCAAAGGCCAGCACGTTAATAAGCACCAGCGAGGTCACCGCCACCAGCGCCGTATAGCCGAAGGCATGCACGAACCCGGGGACCGATATCGCCTCCTGATAGTTTTGCAGGCCCACCCACTGGGCGCTGCTTGTCGTGGTAAACCTGCAGAAGGACAAATACAGCCCGTGTACGAACGGGTATAAAAAGCCGATGCAAAACGCCGCAAAGGTTGGCAGAAGGAAAAGGGCGAAGCAGCGCTGGATCGGGCGGCGTATGAGCCGGGAGTTGACAGCCGAGGAGCGATTCTGCTTCTTTTGCTTTGCTTTCATAGCCGCGCCTCCATTTTTACATGAAAGGGGAGCGGGATATATCCCGCCCCCCGCTTGCGTCAGGAATTACTGGTTGGCGTACTGCGCGGCCCAGCCCTGCACAAACGCGGTCACCACGTCGTCCCAGGAACCGCCGGCAGAATACTGCGTCATCGCGGCCACCACGGCGGCGCGCCAGGTATCCACGTTGGGGGTGTAGTTAAAGGCCCAGCTTACCACGTACTTGCCCTCTTCGATGTAACGGTTGGCATCGTTGAAGAACACGTTGCTGGAAGTCTTGGCGGCCTTGAAGGGGATGGGGCCAAACTGCTCGGCCATCATCGTGGTGCCCTCCTCGGAGGTCACGACCCAGTAGAGGAAGTCCAGCGTCGCCTGGATGTTGGCCTCGGAGGCCTGAGAGTTGACGGCCCAGCAGTTCTCCGTGCCGCAGCACAGGCCGGCTTCTTCTTCGCCTTCCACGCCGCAGTAAATCGGAATCATGACCAGGTCTTCGTCCTTCATGCCATACTTATCAGTCAGGTTCGCATACTCCCAGGAGCCGTTCTGATAGAACACGGCCTTGCCCTCGCCAAACTCGGCCAGCGCCTGATCGCCCGTGGCGCTCGCCAGCTGGGTCGGATCGGTAGCGGCGTTGTTGATGTACAAATCCCAAATCGCCTTGAAGTTGTCCAGGTAGGTGCCCTTGATGGTGGCGGGCTGCTCGGTCACGCCGTCATCGCGGAACTCGTAGTACAGGGGCATGTTGGCCAGATGGCCGGAGAAGCGCCAGGAGGAAGAGCCGTCCATGCCGGAGGAGGTGAAGGCGTCAAAGCCCAACTCCGCGCTGCGGGCATGGATGTCCTCGGCCACGGCCTTGAGGGATTCAAAGTTGGTGATGTCTTCCACGGCATAGCCAGCCTCGGCCAGCAGCGCCTTGTTGACGATGATACCGAACGCCTCGTAGCAGTAGCCCACCGCGAACGCTTCGCCGTTGTCGCCGAAGAGGTTGAATTCCTCGGTGGTCAGCTCCTTATAGAAATCGGTATCGCGCAGGTCCAGGCAATAATCGCCCCAGGTATCCAGGCCCTGCTGGTTGCCGCACTGGAACAGCGTGGGGGCGGAAGCGCCCTTGTCCATTTCCACCGTCAGGGTCTCGGAGTAGGTGCCGGACGCCGCGGTGACCACGGTCACGGGCACGCCGGTCAGCTCCGTGTAGGTCTTGGCAAGCGCCTGCCAGGCCTCTTCCGCCTCCGGCTTGAAGTTAAGATAATAGACCGAACCGGTTTCCTCTGCGGAAGCAAAGGTACCGGCCATGCCCAGCACCATCATGGTGGAGAGCAGCAGAGCCAAGAACTTTTTCATGGGTACATGTCACTCCTTTTTTTCTGTGCGGCACGCCGCAAACGGCGTGCAAGCGCTTTTACCCCCATATTATAAGACCCCCGCCCCTTCTTGTCAATTCCTTCTAAATACTTTTTGCACAAACCATCGCAGATGTCTAATTCAGGCAAACAATCCAGCACTCGACGCAGCCATTCAAACCTATGCATGCGGTTGCGCTGTGCATTGCCGAAAGGCCCGCCGCGCCCGTTTCCCCGCCATGCGATCCGGCGCCGGACAGCCGCGCGTTTGCCGGAGGCTATTTGTCGCCCGCCTCGCGCTCGTGCCAGGCGTCCTCCCGGCGCACCACGTCCGCAATTTCCCGGTATCGCTCAATGATGAGGGGGTAGTTCTCCGCGCGGTGCGGGAACACGCAGTCGGTGCACATCTTGATGCCCTTCGGGCTGTATTCAAACTTCCCCCCGCACCGTTTGCCCAGCGCATAGAGCGGGCAGTAGCAGAACAGGCAGTTGAAATCCTCGGGGTCAATCCCCTGATGGCAGGGGAAGTATTCGCATTCCCTGTTCTGGAAAAAGCGATAGTGTTCTTTGTTTTCGCTCATGTCCGCATCCCTCTCTTTTCTCTATGGTTCCGGGCGACCGTCCGATGCGCCCGCCCTGCGCCGCCGCGAACGCAAAAGCGTCCGCCTTTTTCCAAAGGCGGACGCCAACATGCCGGCGGGAACCGGGACGTTCCCGGGGAGGCGGCCGCTTTCTTCGGAAGCCGTGCGCCGTACTCTTCCAGCAGGTTTCCTGGCTTGCGGATCATGGACGGGCCGCGCCTTCTCATGCGCCGGCACAATGGCATCTGCGGCCCTCTCCCCGCTTACAGTGACCGGATCGCTCAGGTTTTGCACCTGATTCCCTTTTACCCCGGCGGCGCGCAGCCAGCCGGGCACTGAAAGACGCTGCAGTATTCTCTTTTTCAAAAGCGCGATGCGCCTTCGTCCGGCGGCGCGCGGAAGGGTGCGCACGGCAGCCCCGCGCCGCCCGGGCCTTTTGCTTTCCGGCAGGCTGTGGAAAGGCCGGGCAGCCGCCGTCCGTAGTATAGCATGCGCCCGTCCGGGCGTCAAGGCGCGTCGATGCGCGACCAGCCGCCTCCGCCCTCCCAGTTGCTCAGCGACCAGCCGTCCTCCTGAAGCGTCAGCCCGCGGACGTTCACGCTTCCGTCGTCGCCGCACAGGTACAGCTCATACGGCGGGTCGTTCCAGTACAGGTTCCATTGCGCAAGATAGTCCGTGACGTACCAGACGCCCTCCTCAGGCGCCTCGCCGTATGTCACATACGTTCCGTCCGCACGCAGCGTCAGCTCCTCCGCCGCCATGCTGCCGCCCGCGGTCAGGCGCCATGTGCCGTCCATCTGCGCCATGACGTCGTGGCGAACCGCCTGGCGCACGTCCTCCGAAGCCAGCTCCAGCGCCCTGAGCGGCACGAATCCCCAGAGGATGCTGCCGTCGTCCACAAGCGCATCGGCCGCGACAAACGCATACTCCTGCGCATACAGGGCCAGGCAGGTCATCTCCGTGCCTTCGGGCACGACAAACTGCGCGTACTGCGACACCTGTGGATCGTCCGTCAGATAGGTCGTTTCCCGGGCGCGCACGGGCACCTGCACATACTTTTCCGTCCACTCCGGACACGCTTCCTCCGTCTGGCCCAGCGCGCTTTGCAGGACGAAGCCGATGCGCTGGGTGCGGTTGCTGATGTCATAGCGGATGCAGGCATAGTCCTGCCCGTCCCCGCGCACGGTGTGCATCCCCCAGAATGTTCCCTCCAGCCCCACCGCCGCCTTGCCGTTCGCCGCGCGCCAGGCGTTTTCGCCAAAGGGCGCGCTGTACACGGCCGCGGTGCCCCGGCCCACGCCTTCATACCGGCGGCCCGCCTCCCCCGTCTGCCACCAGCCGCACACGGCTTCCCCGCTGTCCAGCGCCGCGTGCATGAAGTTCAGGTGACGGATTTCCTCCAGAGAGCGCGGAAACAGGCGGATGTTGAAATCCTCCAGGCGCTTCATGGCGCTCTGCCACCAGACGGTCTGCCCATCCTCCTGCGCCGTATACCGCATCACGCCGTAAGCCCCCGGCGCCGCGGTCACGGTCATGCCGCCGACCACCGCCTGCACGAGCACATAGCCCGTATCGCCGGCCTCAAACGTATACGCCTCCTGCGGACCGTAGGACAGCACGAACCCGTTTTCCGTATCCTCCAGGCGCATCTCCCCGTCGCGCCCGTCGTCCGGCTGGTAAACGGCCCTGGTGGTGTAGAAGAGCTGTCCGTCCAGCGCCACCAGCAGCTCGTTGTGATAGTCGGTATGCATCACCGCGCAGTGTTCTCCCTGGCTCTCCAGCGCGGTATATTCGTCCCAGCGGTTCGTTTCCAATACGTACTGCACCAGCTCGCCCCGAAGCCTCCATCCGTTGGCAAGGGCGGAAGGCGTCAGGCACAGCGCGGCCAGGCAGAACGCGAGCGCCAGGCCAAGCGTTCTCCTCCTTCGTTTCATGGCGCATCCTCTTTCCTTTTTCTGATATTCCCTTAGACGTTCGGACGCGGAAATGGTTCCGTTTCGTCCTCCACGTATTCCAGAATATCGCCGGGCTGGCAGCGCAGCGCCCGGCAGATGGCGTTGAGCGTCGAAAAGCGGATGGCGCTGACGCGGCCCGTTTTCATCCTGGACAGGTTCACATTCGCAATGCCCACGCGCCCCGCCAGCTCTCCCAGCGAAATCTTCCGGTCCGCCATCACCCGGTCCAGCCGCAGAATGATTGCCATGCGCAGTCTCCTTTACAGCGTTTCGTCGTCCTGTTGCTGCAGCGCTTCCCCGTATGCGAAAACCGCCGCCAGCGCCCAGAGCAGCACAGCCGCCGCCAGCGCGTCCGGCCGGAGGGCGTGCCCCGTCGGACAGCTGCCGTAGAAGCTTCCCACCGCCACGTCCGCCAGCGCGGGCGCCACGCCCGTCAGGCCCACGCACAGCGCCGCGGCGCGCACCCGACGCCAGCCGCCCCGCGCAAAGGGCGTCTTCCCGTCCCGCATTCCGCCAAACAGCGCCGCGCCCTGCCAGAAGGCGCCGCACAGCAGCAGGCTCTCTGCCAGCGAGCCGGCAAAATACGGCACGCTGGAAAAGCGCCCCTCCTGCGCGTAGGGCGTATAGGGGCGCAGCCCCAGCACGGACAACGGCTCCCGCCCCTCCGGCCCCGCCGCTTCCCAGACAATGGACGCAACCAGCAGCAGGCAGTAGAGCACATACAAGGCCGTCAGGCCCCACGCCACCCCGGCCGCCCACCGGCAGGCGCGATAGTCTTTCCCCTCCATACAAACCCCTCCTTTTGCCGATATCCTAGCATGGGCCGTAACGAATGTCAACTATTTTTTAACGATAAACGTTAAATTTGCGCGCATGCGTTTGTCTTTCCGGCCCGGCTGTGGTATACTAATTTGGTTTGGAATCCACAGACAACGGAGGGTATCGCTTGGCTAAGGAATACGCAGCGAAGGACATACAGGTGCTCGAAGGGCTGGACGCGGTGCGGATGCGCCCGGGCATGTATATCGGCACGACGGGCTCGCGCGGGCTTCACCACCTGCTCTGGGAGCTGGTGGACAACGCCATGGACGAGGCCATGGGCGGGCATGCCACGCAGGTGCGCGTAGAGCTGCGCAAGGACGGCTCGGCGAGCGTGGAGGATAACGGGCGCGGCATGCCGGTCGACCCGCATCCGCAGCTGGGCGTTTCCGGCGTGGAGGTCATTTTCACCCGCCTGCATGCGGGGGGAAAGTTCAATAACAAGAACTACGCGTACTCCGGCGGACTGCATGGGGTAGGCGCGTCCGTGGTCAACGCGCTGTCGCGCTGGCTGGTGGTGGACAGCTACGTGGACTGGGCGCACTGGCGCATGTCCTTCCGAAGCGAATATGACCCCAGGGAAAAAAAGGTGCTGGCCGGCGTGCCGGACGGGCCGCTGGTCAAGGTCGGCAATACGCGCAAGCGCGGCACGCGGGTGACGTTTTTGCCGGACGACACCGTGTTTGAGGACGTCTCGTTCAACGGCGAGACCGTCGCGCACCGGCTGCGGGAGCTGGCATACCTGAACCGGGGCGTCAAAATCACCTTCTGGGACGAGCGGATACAGGACAGCGAAAAGCGGGAGCGCGTGTTCTGCTACGAGGGCGGCATCGCCGACTATGTCCTCTATCTCAACCATGACAAAACCCCGCTGAACGAAAAGCCGGTCTATCTGGAAGGAAGCCGCGACGATGTCATGGTGCGCGCGGCGCTGCAATACACCGACAGCTATACGGAGAGCTTTTTCTCCTACGTCAACAACATCCCCACGCACGAGGGCGGCACGCATGAAATCGGCTTTAAGGCCGCCTATACCAAGGTGTTCAACGTTTACGCGCGCCGTGTGGGCGCGCTAAAGGAAAAGGACGCCAACCTGACGGGCGAGGATTTTCGCGAAGGGCTGACGTGCGTGCTCTCGTGCATGGTGCGCACGCCGCAGTTCGAGGGGCAGACCAAGGGACGTCTGGGCAACAGCGAAGTGCGCCCGGCCGTGGAAGCCGTGGTCGCCGAGCTGCTCGGCGCCTATCTGGAAGACCTGCGCCACCAGGCCTTTGCGCTGGGCGTCATCGAAAAGGCGGCCAAGTCCGCCAAAGTGCGCGAGGCCGCGCGGCGCGCCAAGGAAAACGCCCGGCAGAAGAACCAGCTGGAGGCCGCGCCGCTGGTCGGCAAGCTGTCCAGCTGCACCGGCCGCAAGGCGTCGGAAAACGAGCTGTTTATCGTCGAAGGAGACAGCGCGGGCGGCAGCGCCAAGCAGGGCCGCGACCGGCGGTTTCAGGCCATTCTGCCGCTGCGCGGCAAGCCGCTCAATGTCGAAAAAAAGCGCCTGGACCAGGTGCTGGGCAACGAGGAGTTCCGCTCCATCATCACGGCGCTGGGCTGCGGCATCGAGGAGGATTTCGCGCTGGCGGATCTGAAATACAACCGCGTCATCATCCTCTCCGATGCCGACCAGGACGGCGCGCATATCCGCGCCATTTTGCTGACCTTCTTTTACCGCTATATGCGCGGCCTGATTACGGACGGCCATGTCTATATCGGCCTGCCGCCGCTCTACCAGGTCAGGCGGGGCGGCGAGGCCCGCTATGCCTATGACGACGCGGAGCTTCGCCGCCTGACGCGGGGCCTGCGCAGCTATACGGTGCAGCGCTACAAGGGCCTGGGCGAGATGAACGCCGACCAGCTCTGGGAAACCACGATGAATCCCGCGCACCGCAAGCTCCTGCGCGTGGGCATCGAGGACGCCGTCGAGGCCGAGCGCATCGTCACCATTCTCATGGGCGACAAGGTGGAGCCGCGGCGCGAATACATCAGCGCCCACGCCAATTTCAACCGCGCCGACACTTTCGAGGCCGCCTCGCGCTGAGCTTCGCTTGACTCTCGGAAAGGAGAAGGACCATGCCCAAAAAGCACGGCGAGCCGGTCGAACGCAACGAGGTCATCCTCGAGGCCAACATGGAGGACGTCATGCGCGACGCGATGATGCCCTATGCCGAGCACGTCATCCTGGAGCGCGCCCTGCCGCGCGTGGAGGACGGGCTCAAGCCCGTACAGCGCCGCATTCTCTATACGATGTCGGAGCTGTCCACCACGCCCGATAAGCCCCACCGCAAGTGCGCGCGCATCGTCGGCGACTGCCTGGGCAAGTTCCATCCCCATGGCGATACGTCCGTCTACGACGCGATGGTGCGCATGGCGCAGCCCTTTTCGATGAGCGCGCCGCTGGTGGACGGGCACGGCAATTTCGGCTCCATCGACGGCGATTCCGCCGCGGCCATGCGCTATACCGAGGCGCGCATGGCGCCGCTGGCGCTGGAAATGCTGCGCGATATCGACAAGGACACCGTCCCCTTCCGGCTGAATTTCGACGATACGCTCAAGGAGCCGGACATGCTCCCCTCCCGGTTTCCCAACCTGCTGGTCAACGGCGCTTCGGGCATCGCGGTAGGGCTTGCCACCAACATCCCGCCGCACAACCTGGGCGAGGCCATCGACGCGGTCTGCGCGATGATTGACCAGCCCGATATTTCCACGCAGGCGCTCATGCGCCATCTCCCCTGCCCGGACTTCCCCACCGGCGGCGTGCTGCTGGACACGCCGGAAATCCTGGCCGCCTATGAAACCGGACGGGGCAAGCTGACGCTGCGGGCCAGGGTGCATATCGAGGACGGCTCCGCGGGGCGCAAGCTGCTGGTCATCACGGAGGTGCCCTATCAGGTCTCCAAGGCGGCCATGCTGGAAAAAATCCTGAAGCTCAGCGAAGAAAAAAAGGCCGCGCTGGGCGGTATTTATGATATCCGCGACGAAAGCGACCGCACGGGCATGCGCGCGGTTGTCGAGCTCAGGCGCGACGTGAATCCCGAGGCCGTTCTGGCCACGCTGTATAAGTATTCGGATTTGCAGGTCACCTTCGGCGTCAACATGATGGCCATTGCCGACGGAAAGCCCGAGCAGATGGGCCTGCGCCGCGTCATCGAGTGCTTTATCCGCCACCAGGAAACCGTCGTCTCCCGCCGCACGCGCTATGAGCTGGACCAGGCCGAATCCCGCCTGCATGTGCTGGACGGCCTGATTGTCGCCGTAGACCATCTGGACGAGATTATCCGCATCATCCGCCGGGCGAAAAACGACAAGGAGGCCCGCGCCAACCTCATCGAGCGCTTCTCCTTCTCCGACGTGCAGGCGCAGGCCATTTTGGATTTGCGCCTGCGCCGCCTGACCGGGTTGGAAATTCTCGCCCTGCGCGAGGAACACGCCAAGGTCTGCCGGGACATTGCGCGGCTCAAGGGCATTCTCGCCAGCCGGAAAAAGCTCATGGACGTCATCAAGGCGGAGCTGACGGACATCCGCAGCCGGTACGCCGTGTCGCGCCGCACCGAGCTGGCGCGCGGAGAGGTTCTGCCGGCCGTGGCGGCGGACGACACCCCCGAGCCGGAGGAGGCGGTCGTGTTCCTGACCTACGGCGGGCAGCTGCGCCGGATGCACCCGAAATGGTTTGAAAAGCTGGGCGAACAGGAGGAGGAAAAGGACAGGCCCCGGGAGTGCTTCCGCACGCTGTCCGACGCGACGCTGTACTTCTTTACCGACCGGGGAAACTGCTATCCGCTGTCCGTGGCCGGCCTGCCGGAGGCCAACCGGCCCAAAGAGCGCGGCACCCTGCTGACCGGCCTGCTGGCCGGGCTGGAAAAGGGAGAGCGCGCGGTGCGGGTGCTCTGCCTGCGCCCGGGCGAACTGGAAAAGACGGCGGATTTGCTCTTTGTTACGGCAAACGGCATGGTCAAGCGCACGGAAGCGGCCGCCTATGCCGTGCGCAAGGCGAAATTCGCCGCGCTCTCGCTCAAGCCTGGCGACGCGCTGCTGGACGTCATGCCGCTTGCCCGGGATTCCGTGCTGCTGGTGACGGCGCTTGGCATGGTCATCCATTTCAGCGCCGCGCAGGTGCCGGCGACGGGCCGCACCACGGCGGGCGTGCGCGGGATGTCGCTGGAGGAGGGCGACCGGGTGGCGTATGCGTTCCTGATTGTTCCGGACGAGGGCGAAATGCTGCTGATGTCGGACAGGGGCTATGCGAAAAAATCCCTCGCGCTCGACTTTGAACGCCAGAACCGCGCGGGCAAGGGGCTCAAGGGCTTCACCTTCCAGAAAAACGGCGCCAACGGCAGCCGGATTGCGGGCGCGCTGTATGTGCGCGAGCCCTATGCGTTCCTCGTGCGCCAGCACGTCAGCCCGCCGACCGCGCTGTCCACGGAGGATATCCACATCGAGGCCCGCGCCGGAAAGGGCAGGATGTACGTCATGGCCCTGATGGACGACGTGGTCACGGGCGTGGAGCGCGTGCCTTCCCGCTGAAGCGCGCCGGTTTCGGCGGGAACCCCTCCGCCGCCCCCGGGAGAGCGACGTCAAACCCTCCCGGAAGGATATACAAAATATCTTAGAAACCCTCCGCCGCCCCGGGGGTCGGCCCTTCTGCCATATCCGTGCTCGCGGAATGATATTTTTCAAAGCGTATACACTTTATTCATGGACTGTTCATGCGCCTTTTAGGTTGATTTAAGCTTTCCCCGGTATCATGGATACAGCGCGCAGAGCGCAACAATCCAGAACCGGGAGTGATGACCAAATGAAACGTATGAAAACCGTCCGGCCGGGCCGCCTTGCGGCGCTGCTGCTGGCCCTGCTGACCCTGTCCTGCGCCGCGCTGGCCGAAGAAACCCCCGCCGTGGCCGACGACGGTCCCGCGCGCATCGAGCTGAGCACCCAATACCCCGCGCTGGTCGCCAAAGCGGGCGACAGCCTGACCTTTGATTTGGATATCGAAAACCAGAGCGGCGCCTCGCAGGATATCGCGCTGTCCGCCGTCTCCGTGCCCGAGGGCTGGACCAGTTCCTTCAGCGCCAGCAGCAAGCAGGTCAGCCTGGTGCATGTCAAGGACGGCGATACGAACAGCAGCGTGGATTTCGCGCTGGACATCCCGCTCGACGCTGCGGACGGCGAATATGTCCTGACGCTGCAGGCGGATGCGGACGGCTTTTCCGATACCATGGACATCTATCTGACGCTTGACGCCGAGGAAATCGGAGAGAGCAGCTTCACCGTGGAATACCCCTCGCAGGAAGGGGATGCGGACACGGCCTTCAGCTACTCGGCCATTCTTGCCAACAACACCCTGTCCAACCAATCCTATGCCTTTTCCGCCACCGCGCCCAGCGGCTGGAGCGTAAGCTTCGCGCCCTCGGGCGAGACGACGAAGGTCGCCTCGTTGGAGGTGGAGGCGCGCACGACGCAGAGCGTGGACATTGACATCACGCCGCCTGCGGATATCGAGTCGGGCACCTATGAAATCCTGTGCAGCGCAACCTCCGCGGACGAGAAGGTTTCTCTGCCGCTGTCGATTACCATTACGGGGTCCTACGACCTTGCGCTTTCCACGCCCAGCGGCCTGCTGAGCCTGGACGCCTACGCCAATCAGGAAAGCCCCCTCCAGCTCACCATCACCAACTCCGGCAACACGGCGCTGACCCAGGTGAACCTGACCTCCAGCGCGCCCACGGGCTGGTCCGTGCGCTTCTCGCAGGAAACCATCGACCTCATTGAGCCGGGCGCCACCGTGGAAACGACCGCCTATATCACCCCCGGCGAGGAGGCCATGTCCGGCGACTACGTGACCACGCTCTCCGCCGGCAACAGCGATGCGTCCGATATGATTGAGCTGCGCATCACCGTCAAGACGGAAACCAAATGGGGCGTCATCGGCATCGGCGTCATCGTGGTGCTGGCGGTCGTCATGCTGGCGGTCATGCGCAGGTTTGGGAGGCGGTGACCATGGCGGAGGCAACAAGCGCACCCATCCTGGAAATCCGGAACCTGAGCAAGCGGTACGGCTCGCTCGTGGCGGTGGACGCGCTGACGCTGAGCGTGCGGCGCGGCGAAGTCTTCGGCCTGCTCGGCCCCAACGGGGCCGGCAAGACCACGACCACCCTGATGCTGCTGGGCCTGACCGAGCCGTCCGGCGGCAGCGCCTCCATCGCGGGCATCGACTGTACCCGCAACCCCCTGGAGGTCAAGCGCATCGTCGGCTATCTGCCGGATAACATGGGCTTTTACGCGGACATGACCGGGCGGGAAAACCTGCGCATGACCGGGCGCATGAACGGCCTGTACGGCGAGGCGCTGGAGCGCCGCATGGACGAGCTGCTCGAGCGCGTGGGCATGACCGACGCGGCCGACCGCAAGGCGGGCACCTATTCCAAGGGCATGAAACAGCGCCTGGGCATCGCCGACATCCTCATGAAGGGCCCGGAAGTGCTCATCATGGACGAGCCGACCAACGGCATCGACCCGGAAGGCATGCGCGAGCTGATGGCGCTGATTCGCGCGCTGGCGGAGAAGGACGGCATGACCATCCTCATTTCCTCCCATCAGCTCCACCAGATTCAGCAGATATGCGACCGCGTGGGCATCTTCACCCAGGGCAGGCTTATCGCCTGCGGCCGCATCGAGGAGCTGGCCTACCAGCTTGCGCAGGAGAACGACTGCCGGCTGGAAATCGGCGCGCAGCCGGGCGGCGACGCGCTGCTGCGGTGCCTGCAGGGCGTGGAAGGCGTGCTGGAGGCGCAGCCGGACGATCATGGTCTGGTCCAGGTACGGGCCGTCCGGGGCCGCAACGCTGCGCTGGTCCGCGCGCTGGTGGACGGCGGCTTTACGCTCACGCATCTGCGCCAGACCAGCGACGACCTGGACGAGATATACAGCAAATACTTTGAAAAGGCAGGTGAGCGGGATGCAGGCGGCGAAGGCGGCAAGCGGAATCACGACCGCAAAGGCGCCTGACAGGCGCGCGGCGCGCGGCGGTTTCCGCACGCTGTATCAAAAAGAGCTGGCGGACCATTTTCACAGCGCACGCTTCAAAATTGTCTTTGGCCTGTTGGTGCTGACCAGCCTGGCCAGCCTCTACGGCGGCCTTTCGGGCATCCGCAGCGCGGACGCGACCAGCAGCGATTACGTCATTCTGGCCCTGTACACCTATTCCGCCAGCGGCATTCCTTCCTTCGCGTCCTTCCTGGCGTATCTTGCGCCGCTGGCCGGCCTGGTGCTCGGCTTCGACGCCATCAACCGCGAGCGCTCGCAGGGAACGCTGAACCGGCTGGTATCCCAGCCGATTCACCGCGACGCGGTCATCAACGCCAA
>DVFI01000095.1 GCA_018713305.1 Candidatus Avichristensenella intestinipullorum | reverse complement strand
AGCAGGAAAAGGAGTGCAAGCAGAAAATCGGCGTTGTGTTTGGCGGCATTGACTTTTATCCGCTGAAGAAACTCTCTCTGATCACGGCTGTTACACGGAAATTCTATACGCACTGGGATGAGTCCCGGTATCAGAAGTATATCAGGTATTTTGCTTTGGATGAAAGCCGGAAATTCAAGGAACTTTCCAATGGAATGAAGGTAAAATACCTGCTTGCACTGGCGCTGTCCCACCACGCCGAGTTGCTGATCCTCGATGAACCAACTTCTGGCTTGGACCCGGTATCCCGTGAAGAACTGCTTCATATTTTTCGGCAAATTGTGAAAGGCGAAAAATGTTCTATTCTGTTTTCTACACATATTACTTCTGATTTGGATAGATGTACAGATGATATTACCTATATTCAGAATGGGCAGGTATTGCAAAGCGCAGATAAAGATACATTTCTGCGTTCTTTTGATCATTTGAAAACACCAGATGATACAGGGCCGCTCACTTTGGAAGAAATTATGCTGCGTACAGAAAGGAGTGAATGGGACGATGACATTACTGTATAAGGAAATGAGGCTTGTAGCCCACCCAACCTCGATTGTTTTTGCCTTTTTGGGCTGTCTGGTTCTGGTGCCGTCCTATCCTTACAGTGTAATTTTTATGTTTGGCTGTTTAGCACCTTACATCACTTTTTTAAATGCACGAGAAACAAATGATGTCTGGTACACAGCCGTTTTACCAGTAACAAAACGGGAAAGTGTTCTGGGGAAATGCCTGCTTGTCGTTTTCTTTCAGCTATTTCAACTGCTTTTCTCTATCCCGTTTGCACTTTTGCGAAATACCATGAATATAGCAAATAACCCCGTAGGTTTAGACGCCACCGTTGCATGGTATGGTTTTGGATTTATTATATATGCGGTGTTTGATTTGGTATTTCTCACGGCATTTTATAAAAGCGGTTACAAAGTCGGAAAATCATTTATTCTTGCAGCAATTCCTATGGTTTTTCTCATGGTAGCGATAGAAGCCACTTCTTACATCCCGGCGCTTGTTTGGATAGATAGCTACCAGCCAGAGCATTTGCTGATACAGTTGCCGATTTTAATAGTCGGGATTGTCTGCTATGGCGTACTTGTTCCATTAGCATATCGAATTTCCGCAAAACGCTTTGAAAAAGTTGATTTGTAAAGTCGATGTATTAGCAAAACCGGCCGAGCCAGTCAACGGTCAAGATGAACGGCGCATACGCGCCGCCGTTGACAGCCCCGCCCGCCTTTGCTGGTAGGCAATCAAGGGGCGACAGCAAAAAGTGCTGCCGCCCTTTCTTATCATTCAGAAAAGGAGATTTCTTTGACCGAGTTAGAATATCAAGAGCATATCCGGCACACGCATAATGCCTATTGCAAGATTGTCATTCGTCACGCAGCCATAGACAAGATTTTGAAGCTGCGCCGGAGGTGGGAACGGGAAGTTTCCCTTGACTATCTGATGAATGAAAGGTTTGTCCAGCTTGCCGAGCCGGAGCTGCTTGAAGAATACCTTTTTACCGCCTGCGGCCAGACCGCCGTTCTGTACCATGCGGAACTTGCCGCTGCCCTTGTCCTTTTGCCGGAGCAGGCACAGGAAGAAATTTTTCGTTACTATTTCCTGTGCCAGCCGCAGCGAGTGATCGGCGTACATATTGGCCGGACACGCAGCACAGCGAGGCGGCGGAATCACTGTGGTCACTCCGGCCGCGCGAGAGAAATGCCACTCCTGCCGCGCGGGAGAGAAAAGGCTTGCCAACGGGCGGAGAGATGGGTATGAACACGGCTCCGTTACGCTTAACGAAGGCAGCGGCTGGAAGGCAACGTTTGAAAACGTCCCAACGCATGCCGACGATGGCCAAAGATACACCTACCTATACCGTGAGAGAATCGGTGGAAGGCCAGACGTATGCGGACGGCCATCTCGATACCAATACGGTACGGGAGAACGTCGGGGACGTTGCCTGCGGCGACGGGGACCGCTTCACGAGCGAAGGGATACTTGTCCGTGTGCGCATCGAAGGGGATGAGGCGCACGGCTTCACCGTGACAAACACCGTGGAAAGCGCTGAAACCCTGCCCGCGACCGGCGTAGACAGCCCGGTTGCGCTGGCCGGAGCCGGGCTGCTGGTCTCCGTGGCGGGCATGGCCGCCACATGGCTTGTGGCCAGGCGGCGCACACGGAACCGATAGGCAGAGACAGCGCCGCGGTTTTCTTGCGGCAGGCAGCGCTTTGTAATCTTGCGCGCCGATGCGTGCGCACCGCCCTCCGGCGGATGCCGGGTGCGGCGCAGATGTCCGGCTTTCGGCCTGTTGGGCCGGCCGGGCTTTCCGCGCTCTCCTGGGGGAGCGGCGGGTTTTTCCCCTTTCCCGATGCCCGGCTTCTGCCCTGCGGGAGCGGCAGCAAGCCGCTTCCGCCGAAAACCCCTTTGGGAGGATTGGAGGGCCGCAGCCCTCCAAATACAATCCGCAGCGGCGGCGTGTACGCCGCGAGGAGCGGCTGCAAGCCGCTTCCGCTATCATGTTCCGGCCGTGCGCTTTGCGCACAGGAACATGATGTTCCCTTCGCTGCAAGGCTGAGAAGCGAAAAACCGTCGACAAGGCTTTGTCGACGGTCTGCAGCCCGGCTTGGCCGGGCTTCTGCGACCAACGAAAAAACCCGCGGAAGCGGGTTTTTTCAGGCAAGTGGAGCATTCCTCAGCGCACGATGAAGAAGACCCCCAGAAGAGAGACCGCGACCAAAGCCACCAGAGCCACGGGCACAATCACCAGCAGCGCGGAAATAATCATCGCCGGGACATCGCCCTTTTCCAGCTGGTCGCCCAGCGAAGCGTCGGTCAGGGCAGAGGGGGATTCACCGCGGATTTCCCTGGCGCGGTTCAGCGCGCGCTCATACTTTCGTTGAAAAATCATGTGCGCTCCTTTCGGGTCATTGGCCCAGCATATGATGGCAGGCCACAAAATGGTTCGGACCGATTTCTACCCAATCAGGCTCGGCGTGCTCGCAGATTTCCGTGCAGTAGCGGCAGCGGGTATGGAATTTGCAGCCCGACGGCGGCCGGACGGGGCTGGGAATATCGCCCTCCAGAATCTGTATTTCGCGCTGCGAGTCCACGTCCGTCGTCGGGATAGCGGACATCAGCGCCTCGGTGTAAGGATGGCGCGGATGGTCAAACAGCTCCTGGGACGGGGCCAGCTCGACCAGATTGCCCAGGTACATGACGCCGATGCGGTCGGAAATGTACTTGACGACCGACAAATCGTGCGTAATGAACATGTAGGTCAGGTGCTGCTGTTCCTTCAAGTCACGCAGCAGGTTGATAATCTGCGACTGGATGGAGACATCCAGCGCGCTGACCGCTTCGTCGCATACCACGAACTTGGGCCGAACCGCAAGCGAACGGGCGATGCCGATGCGCTGGCGCTGTCCGCCGGAAAACTGGTGCGGGTAGCGGTGCAGGAAGTACGGCGCCAGGCCCGCGTCGTTCATCACGCGGAGGATTTCATCCTGCATGCGCTTGTCGTTGCGCTTGAAGAACTTGTGCGCCCGCATGCCTTCGCCGATGATCTGGCCGACCGTCATGCGCGGGTTGAGCGAGGAATAGGGGTCCTGGAAAATCATTTGCAGGTCGCGGCGCAGGTGACGAATCTCGTTGTAGCGCAGGCGCGCCAAATCGATGCCGTCGTCGCGGTACTGCTCCAGGCGCTGAAACTCCTCGTCGTCGCGGTAGGGCGCGCGCATTTCCTCTATCTTTGCGCGTTCCGCCCGCAGCAGCGCTTTGATGTCCTCAATGACCTTTTCCTGGGCGTGCAGGGCGTTTTCCGCCTTTTTGACATGGTCCTGCTGCGCGGCGGAAGGATTGCCCGCCTCGTTGGCCTCCTTCAGGACGAAGGCGGCGTCATCATAGCGCAGCTGCAGTTTCGCCAGCTTTTCCTCTGCCGCGCACTGGCGGGAGGACAGGCGGTACACCCGCAGGAAAGCCTCGGAAACTGCCCGCAAATCGTTGGCATTGATGAAACCGCCGACGAGATTGACCACGTCCAGGAAAGCGTCGTTGGCAGCCTTTTGCGCCCGGTCGAGCTCGTTTTTCTTGATGTACTTGGCGCGGCCGTCCGGCATCGCATCGTACTCGCGCTGCAGGGCGTCACGCTTTTCGTTCAGCGATTTGATTTGCGCGCGGCGCTTTTCGAGCGTGCGCAGGGTTTGGCCGACATAGGAGGGGGCCAAATCATCCAGCGTGCGCCCGTAGTACATGGTGCGTCCGTCGGTCTGACGGTAGAGCTGGAGCAGCGTCCGGCCCAGCGTGGACTTTCCACAGCCCGATTCACCGACCAGGCCAAATGTTTCGCCCTCATAGATGTCCAGGCTGACGCCGTCGTTGGCGCGGACATACAGGCCCTTTCGCTTGAGAGGGAAATACTGCTTCAGGTTGGAAATGCGCAGCAGTACTTTCCGCGTGTTGTCATTTGCTTGCATGTCGCGCCTCCTTTTCCGGATAGAAGCAGCGGATTTGCTGCGTTTCGCTCACGCGCACAAATTCCGGTTCTTCCTCTTCGCAGCGCTTGGTGCAGTATTTGCACCGCGGCGCAAACTTGCAGCCCTTGGGCAAGTCCAGCGGATGGGGGACCGCGCCGGGGATGGCGTCGAGGCGCTCGTTGGCGGGCGTGTCCAGACGCGGGATGGAGACCATCAATCCTTCGGTGTACGGGTGCGAGTATTGGGGCTTGCCAAAGATGGTGCGTGCCGGGGCCATTTCCACGACCTGTCCGCAGTACATGACGGCGACGTCGTCCGCCATCTGGCAGATAACGCCCAGGTCATGGGTGATAAAGAGGATGGACGTGCCGTGCTCGCGCTTGAGGTCGTTCATGAGCTTGAGGATTTGCGCCTGGATGGTCACGTCCAGGGCCGTGGTCGGCTCGTCCGCGATGAGCAGCTTGGGCTGGCAGGCGAGGGCCATGGCAATCGTGACGCGCTGGCGCATGCCGCCGGAAAGCTGATGCGGATACTGCTTGGCGACCGCCTCGGGATTGGGGATTTTGACGTCCTTGAGCATCTCGATGACCTTGACCGCGGCCTGCTGCTTGCTCATGCCCTGGTGGACAATGAACGGCTCGGACACCTGGCGTTCCACGGTGAAGACGGGGTTCAGGCTGGTCATGGGCTCCTGAAAGATGACGGAAATCTGGTTGCCGCGGATGCGGTACATTTCGCTCATCGGCAGCTTGGTCAGCTCGCGCCCGTCAAAGAGGATGCTGCCGCCGTCGATGTAGCCGTTGCCGTCCAGCAGGCGAAGGATGCTCATGGCCGAAACGCTCTTGCCCGAGCCGGACTCGCCGACCACGCCGAGCGTTCTGCCCGCTTCCACGCTGTATGACACGCCGTTGACCGCCTTGATGATGCCGCGCTTGGTGGTGAAGAAGGTTCTTAAATCATTCATTTCCAGCAATGCCATTCTTACACACCTCCTCAGCGCTCATTGGATTTGGGGTCAATCGCATCGCGCAGACCGTCGCCGATCAGGTTGATGCAGATGGTGCACATGCCGAAGATGGCCGCGGGGAACACCCAGCGCCACCAATACTGCTGGATGACCACGGAGTTGTTGGCGCCGTCGAGCAGATTGCCCCAGGTCGGCGTGGGCAGCGGAATGCCGAAGCCCAGATAGGACAGCGTGGACTCCGTCAGCATGCAGGTGGCAAAATCCAGCGTCATGCTGACCAGCAGGATGGAAAACACGTTGGGCATAATATGCCGGAACACAATCGACAGCTCGCTGATGCCCATGGCCTTGGCGGCGGTGACGTATTCCATCTCGCGCTGGGCCAGAATCTGCGCGCGAATGAGGCGGCAGGTGCCGGTCCAGCTCAGCACGCCCAGAACCACCATGATGAGGTACATCCTGCGCGTGGGGTCGATGCGGCTTCCGATGACGGCGGAAAGAATCATCGCAAAGGGGATAAAGGGCAGGCCGCCGACAATTTCCGCGATGCGCATGACCAGAATATCGACCTTGCCGCCGAAATAGCCGGCCAGGCCGCCCAGCAGCACGCCGATAAACGTGGCGATGACAACGGAGATGGCGCCGACCGTCATGGTCACGCGGCCGCCGTTGATGATGCGGGTGAGCATGTCGCGGCCCAGGTCATCCGTGCCCAGCAGGAAGCCCTTCAGGCCCCAGGTATGCACGTTGCCTTCGGAGTCCAGCGCATAGTTCTGGAAGTTGCCGGTATATATGCCGACAATCTCCTTGCCGTTGAGCGAGGCGGGCACATCCGTCTGACCGTATTTGTTGTTGCCCCAGCTGACCACGCTGCCGTCCTCCAGCAGGGCGGTGTAGTGGAACCGGCCGCCGTAGAGCGCCACGGGCCTGGACGAAAATACCGGCAGGTTCGCTTCGCCCGAGGTCGCGTTGCCCCAGACATACACTTCGCCGTCCTCGGTCAGCGCCGCGGCGGTCTTGCCGGTGGAGGCGATATCGACGACCGTCTTGCCGGTCAGCCCTTCGGGGATGCTGGCCAGCGGGTTGCCGCTGCCCTTGTAGCCGGTGTAGGCGACCGTGCCGTCCTTGAGCAGGCTGACATATTCGTTGGCGGTCAGGGCCACCTTGGCGATATTGCCCTGGTACTCGGAGCGTATTTTGACGTCCGCCATGTTGGGGTTGCCCCACAGATAGAGCGTGCCCTCGCTGGACACCGCGGCGGAGAACTGGTTGCTGGCCTCCAGCTGGATGATATCCCAGTTTTCGCCGGTTTCCATGCCTTTTTCCATATCGCGGGAGAAGTTGTCCTGGCGCAGGCGGGTATTGCCCCAGACGTAGAGCTGCCCGTTTTCATCCAGCGCGACCGCGTGGTCGTCGCCGGCGGCGATCAGGGACAAATCGGCTTCCTGTACCTCCTCGGGGATATCGGCGATGTCAATTTTGTCGGTAATGCGGGTATGGCCCCAGGTGTACACATGGCCGTCCGTATCCACGCCGATGCCGTAGGTGCGCCCCGCCGCAATATCGGACACCTTGCCTTCCGTTTCCTTGGGCAGGCTCATCATGTTATAGCCCGGGGGCAGGTTAATCAGCGTGCTGTCCTGCTCGCTCAGGTCCAGCTTCCAGATGTAGGGACCGATGATGACCAGGGCAAAGATGCACAGGAATACGATGACGCCCAGCATCGCGCTTTTCTTGCGCACAAAGTTGTGCACCACCGTGCGCAGCGGGGTTTGCACCTGTTCCTCTTCCAGAATGCTCCTGACTTCTCTGTCCGTGCCGAGGAAGACGCGCTTGAACCAGCGCACGAGGAAGAACTCTTTTTTCTTTTTATTCGCCATGTCGCTTCCTCCTTCCTTATTTGTTTACACGCACGCGCGGGTCGACCAGGCCGTAGCTGATGTCGATAAGCAGGCTGCCAATCAGCGAGACGACCGTATAGAACATCTGAATCGCCAGCACCAGCTCGAAATCCTGGTTGTTCAGGCCCTGCCAGTACAGTCGGCCCATTCCGTTGAGAGCGAACGTGTTTTCAATGATGACCGAGCCGCTGAAAATGCTCAGGAACCAGCCGAAAATGCTGGTAACGACCGGCAAAAGCGCGTTGCGCCAGGCGTGGGAATAGATAACCACCTTTTCCCGCAGGCCTTTGGCGCGCGCCGTGCGGATATAGTCCATGCTCAGCGCCTCAATCATGGAGGAGCGCACATAGCGCGTCATGCCGCCCAGGGACCCGAACGTCATAACGATAACGGGCAGCGTAAAGTGGTACAGCTTGTCCACAAACGCTTCCCAGCTGTTTGCATAGATAATGCCGGCTGTCCGGCTGCCCATGACCGGGAATATGCGCCATGTTACGCAGAAGAAGTACATAAAGACCAGCGCAATGATATAAATCGGGATGCTGTACCCCAGAATGGTCACGACCTGCATGCCCTGATCGAATTTTTTGCCTTTATGCACGGCGCAGTAGATGCCGACCGGTATGGTGATGCCCAAAGAGAGAATCGTGGAAAAGATATTGATGAAGATCGTGTTCCCCATCGGTTCGATGATAACGTCAACAGCGTCTTTCTTGAAGAACTGAGAATACCCCATATTGCCCTGGAACATGCCGTTAAATGTGCCGTCCATATCCGTCCACAGGCCGAGCCAGCGCAGATACCGCACCAGAAGGGAATCGTCCAGGCCCATCTGCTGGCGAAGCTGCTGGTACATGACCTGATACTCGTCCGGGCGCAGCTGCTGGCGCATGGGCTCCAGCTGCGCGCGCGCGGGGTCAGTGGGGATTAGGTTGTACAGTGCGTACATCAGGAACGAAATGATGAGAAATACCAGCACCACGTACCCGAGACGCTTGAGGACATACTTGCCCATCCATCTCCATCCCTTCTAAGGCCCCTCAAAAAGAGGGGAGCGGGCAAGCCTTGCCCGCCCCCGTTTCTGGGAACCTGTAGTTGGCTTTTGTGCCCTTTTACTCCGCGACGGTCGCGTACAGAATCGCCTGCTGGAAGTCCCAGAAGGAATCCTGCTCGTAGCCCTCGAGCCAGTCGGGATACATGGTCAGATACACGTTGGAGTACAGCGGGATTTCCGGCAGCAGCTCATTCCAGCGCTTGATGTACTCCCGCCAGATGTTCAGGTACGTTTCGGTATCGCTGGAGTCGACGCCATAGACCATGTCCATGGTCAGCTGATCCAGCGTATCGTCGAACAGGTAGTTGGTGTTCCAGCCGGCGGCTACCATGTCCGGATCGCTCGTGAAGTTGTAGGATGCGTCATAAGTCGGCTCCCAGTTGGTGGCCAAGTTGTACATGCCGTAGGTCGGCACGCCGTACTGTTCGCCCTGGGTCGCATCGCGGTAGAGGTAGTTGAGCAGCTCGTCGAAGGTCATGATGTTCTGACGGATTTCCATACCGGCGGCGGCCACGTCCGGGTTCTCGGCCAGCATGACGGCCAGCAGGTCGGACACGGTGTTGCCCTCGGAGGAGCTCCATTCAATGATGAGCGGCATGAGGATGGTGCCGTCGTCCAGCGTCACGTTGTGCGCATACGTGCCGGCCTCTTCCTCGGTGACCTTCTTGTAGCGGATGCCCGTGGTGTAGTCGGTGCCGTCCGCGTTGTAGACCCAGCCGTCGTCGATGAGCAGCTGCGTCGCCGCGGCCGCGTCATAGGCGTAGGTGTTCAGGTTCTCGTTCAGCCACTCCTCGGAGTCGATGAACTGCCACATGCCGGTGCCGTACGGGCCGTTGACGACGCCGCCCCAGCCCTGGCAGAAGGTGTTGGCGAACTCGTTGCGGTCCAGCAGCATCGCGACGGCATGGCGCACGTTGATGAACTGGGTCGGGCCAAAGTCGCACTGGAACTGGATCTTGCCGTAGCCGGAACGGTCGAAGGTGACGTAGTCAAAGCCGTAGCCCAGCGACGCCGCCAGCGTTTCGTCCTCAATCATATCCATCGCGGTGTTAACCTGGACGCCGTCGGTGATGGTATCGTAGAAGTTGAAGGCGCCGGTGCGGATGGCGTCGGCCCAGGTCGCATCTTCGGCCTTGGTCACCACGATGCGCTGGATGGACGGCTTGACGCCCTCAAAGTTGCCGGCGTAGTTAGGGTTGATTTCCAGCGTGGCCTGCAGCGCGCTCTGGTCAAACTCAATCAGGTTGTACGGGCCGGCGGACACGCGGTCCTCACCCGCGTTGAAGCGGGCATAGTCCAGCTGCGGCTTGATGGCGTCCACGGTGAAGTCGCCGCCGGTGATGTAGCAGCCCTCGCCGTCGTCGGCCACGTCGTAGCCTTCGCCCAGCCAGTACTCGATGTCGAATGCGCCGAACGCGGCGTAGCTCAGGTCATAGAAGTAGGGGAGCTTGTCCGCGACGATGGTGACGGAGAAGGTATAATCGTCGATAAGGCGCAGGCCGCTGAGCGCCTGGGTCTCGCCGTTATAGAACGCTTCGCCGCCCTCGACGGTCAGATAGGAAGAGGAGGAAATGGCCAGGCCGGGAACCAGCGGGCTGCACAGCAGCACGGTGGACCACACGAAGTCCTTGGCGGTGATGGCATCGCCGTTGTTGTACACCAGACCCTCGTTGATGGTGATGGTGTAGGTCTTGGTGCCATCTTCGTTCTCGGTGCTCGTCATCTCTTTGGTAATCGTGGGGTTCACGACCAAAGCACCGCCCTGATCGGTGGTGACGGTCTCATAGTCGTTGCTCAGCGCACGGAGCATCGCGTCGGTCGCACCGTTGGACCACCAGGCGCCGGGCGCGAAGTCGCCGGTGATTTCAGTGGTCGAACCATAGATGACGGTTCCCACATCGCCGGCAGGCGCAGACTCCGCCATGGCAGACGTCATGCTCAGCATCATCGCCAGCGCCAGAAGCATCGAAAGAAGCTTCTTCATAAGATATCCTCCTTTGAAAATGGAATAGCAGGGATATAAATGATCCTTGCTCTGCGTTATTGTAACACATGGGGACAGGCCTTCGCAAGGGGAAATGAGAATATTTGCGCGGTCATTCTTGCATTTCCTCCAAAAGTTCATTTTTTGCTTGCCTGGAGGGGAAAAAGGCTTATAATATAATGGTATGCAAAGCCCGGGAAACGGAGGACTACGAACGATGCGCAAGAGGGTGCTGCATGTGGTGCTGGCGGCGCTTTTTGCCTGCCTGCTCTGCCGGCAGGCGTCAGCCGGGGAATTGCCGCTGACCGCGCCGCTGGCCGGAGAATACATCGCCGTGGACCGGCCGGACGGGGGCGTGGAGGAGCTGGCCTCCTATTTGTATTCACGCTCCGTGCTGACCGTCGCCCCCTATACGGAATACTCCAGAACGCGGCTTCTGCTCTATGCCACCTCGTTTACCTCGCCGGTGATTGCGCGCAAGGCGTATGTGAACTATTTTGAGGAGCTGGAACAGGTCGCGCCGTATGTGTTTGAGGACAGGCAGGGCAACGTGATTTCCTTTGTCGTGGACGAGGCGGGCGAGCCGGTGGAGATGGACTTTTCCGGCGAGCGTTACGAGCCGATGACGACGGGGCGAACGGTCTGGCTGGTCAATATTACGCTGGCCTTCCTGCACGGCCTCTGCTTCTATGCGCCGCTGACGCTGGTCTGCATCGGCGTGAGCTGGCTGCGCGCGCGCAGGCGCATGTGGCGCAGCTTCGCGGTGACGCGCCTGCATACCGCGCTTTGCCTCACGCTGACGCTGGCGGCGCTCAACACGTTTCACCTGCTGACGCTGGCGGCGAACGGCGTGGCGATAGAGGGCGTACAAAGGCTGCTGCTGCGCGCGAACCTGCCGCTGATGGCCCTTCTGGCGGCGCTGCCGGTGGCAATGGTCTGCTGCTGGAAGCGCGGGGAATTGGAAACGAGGCAAAAGGCAGGCTATGGCGCCAATATCCTGGTGGCGGCGGCGATGCTGGCGGTGATGACGGGGTGGAGGCTGTATACGTAACTGCGCGGCAAGCGGCTGCTGCGCACGCCGTGACAGACCGGGCTTACGGCTGCGCGCGCCGCGGCTTGACGGGCGGCTTGGCGCGAACCAGCGCAAAGGAATCGAAAATGAGCGCGCGAATCCACTCGTCCGGCACGCCCCCGTCGAGCAGCAGGGAAATCCAGTGGCGCTTATTCATATGGTAGCCGGGCCGGATGGAAGGGCAGGCGGCGCGCAGCATCTCTCCCTTCATCGGGTCGCACTTGACCGCCAGGTGCGGCGGCCGGGCGCGCTCGAAAAAGAAGACGAAATGGCGTCCGTTCGCGGCGGCAAACAGGCGCGGGTACGGGCCGAAGGGAAAGGATTCCCGCGCGCCGGGCAGCGAAAGGCAATAGGCCCGGATGTCCTCGGGCGTCATCCCTCCCAGCCGCGCAGGTAGGCTTCCTGCGCGCCGGTCAGCGCGTCTATGCGGACGCCGAGCGTTTCCAGCTTCGCCCTGGCCACCGCCTCGTCCACGGCGCGCGGAACGGCGTACACGCCCGGCGCCATGCGGTTGTGCCGCGCGAGATGTTCGGCGCAGAGCGCCTGCAGGGCAAAGCTCATGTCCATGATTTCCACCGGATGCCCATCGCCGGCGGCCAGGTTGACCAGACGCCCCTCCGCCAGCACATAGACCGTCTTTCCGCCCGGCAGGACAAAGCCTTCGATATTGTTGCGCGCCGCAAAGCGCTGCACGGACGCTTCCGCCAGCGCGCGGACGTCGACTTCCACGTCGAAGTGCCCCGCGTTGGCCAGTATCGCGCCATCCTTGAGCAGGGAAAAATGTCGCGCATCCACCACGCCGCAGCAGCCCGTGACGGTAATGAAGAAATCTCCCTGGGGCGCGGCCTGCGCCATGGGCAGCACGGAAAACCCGTCCATGACCGCTTCGATGGCCTTGACGGGGTCTACCTCCGTGACGATGACGCGCGCGCCCAGCCCCTTGGCGCGCATCGCCACGCCCTTGCCGCACCAGCCATACCCCGCCACCACCACGGTAGCCCCGGCGACCGTCAGGTTGGTCGTGCGCAGAATGCCGTCCCAGACGCTCTGCCCCGTCCCGTAGCGATTGTCGAACAGATGCTTGCAGTCCGCGTCGTTGACCAGCAGCATGGGGAAGTCGAGCCGGCCCGCCCGCTGGCGCGCGCGCAGCCGCATGACGCCCGTGGTCGTTTCCTCGCATCCGCCCAGCAGGCGTCCGGCGAAATCGGGCTTCTCCTCATGCAGGATATGCACCATGTCCCCGCCATCGTCGATGAGCAGATGCGGGCGGCATTGCAGGCCCTGCACGAGATAGTCATGGTATGCTTCGGCCGTGCAGCCGTGCGTGGCCAGAACGCCGACCCCGGAGGCAGCCAGGGCCGCGCATACGTCGTCCTGCGTGGACAGCGGGTTGGAGCCCATCGCCCAGACCTCCGCGCCGCCGGCCGCCAGCGTCTGGCAGAGGCAGGCCGTCTTGGCTTCCAGATGGACGGACACGGCCATGGAAAGGCCCCGCAGCGGCTTTTCCCGGGAAAAGCGCTCGCGGATGAGGGACAATACCGGCATATGCCGCTGCGCCCAGCGGATTTTCTTTTCTCCTTCCGGCGCAAGCGCCGGGTTTTTCAAAATGGACTGCATCTGCGTTTCCTCCGTGATATCCTGTTGTGTTTGAGTATACAGAGCGCCAGGGCGCCTGTCAAGAAACGGCGCGCCCGGCCCCTGCGGCGCGCTTGTGAGCGCGGGAAAAGTATGGTATCATGGTGGCGGTAAAATGGCGGTAAGGGGGAGTTTTTCGTGGTCATTGGGCAGTTCGTGGATACCTATCCGCCTTGCGTGGACGGCGTGGGCCGTGTGACGCAGAGCTATTGCGAGACGCTGACCGCCATGGGCCATACGGCGTGGTATATCGCGCCGGATTCGGCCGGCACGGTCGCGGAGTCGGAGTACGGCTTTCCGGTGCTCCTGCAGAAGAGCCTGAAGGTGCCGGGCGAGCTTTTCCGCATGGGCCTGCCGGCCATAGACGCGCGCTACCGCCGCCGGCTCGATGCCATCCCGTTTGATATCGTGCATGCGCAGAGCCCCTTCGTCGCCGGCGAGGAAGCGCTGCGCATCGCCCGGAAGCGCAGGGTGCCGCTGGTGACGACGTTCCACTCCAAGTATTATCAGGACTTCTACGACAAGACCAAATCGCACGCCATTGCCCGGGGCGTGGTCAACCATATCGTCCGCTTCTATAACCGGTGCGACGGCGTCTGGACGGTGAACAACGCCACCAAGGAAGTGCTGGAATCCTACGGCTATCGGGGAAACATCCTGATTATGGAAAACGGCACCGACCTGGAGTCGGTGTCGCCCGCGGGGCAGCGCGCCCTGGACAGCCGGCTGACGCTCGACGAGCGGCCCGTGCTGCTGTTCGTGGGACAGCACAATTACAAGAAAAACCTTCACGGCGTGCTGGACGCCTGCGTGCAGCTGAAGGCGCAGGGCCAGCCGTTCCAGCTGGTCACCGCGGGCGACGGCCCGGACATGGCCGCCATCCGGCGCGAAGTGGAGGAAAAGGGGCTGGCGGAGCAGACCCATCTGCTCGGCTTCCTGTCCAACCGGGAAGAGCTCATGGCCCTGTATCGGCGCGCCTCGCTGCTGGTCTTCCCGTCGCTGTATGACAACGCGCCCATGGTGCTGCGGGAGGCGGCCGTCATGGAAACGCCGACCGTGGTGGTGCGCGGCAGCTGCTCGGCCGAAGGCATTACGGACGGCGAAAACGGCTTTATCTGCGACGACGAGTCCGGCGCGGCCATCGCGCGGGCCGTCCTGCGCGCCCTGCCCCAAACGGAAACGGTCGGCAGAAACGCCCGGAAAACCATCCCCGTGCCCTGGGAAGGCATTTTGCAAAAGGTCGTCCGGGAATACGAGCGGCTCATTGCCGAAAAGAGGGGATAGCCTCGCCCGGCTTTTCGGCCCGCGGCGGCGTCCGCCGCAAGATGGCCAAACAGCCGCGCTGTGTTTTCCCTCTGTTCATATTGTGTCCATCTTTTCGCGCCATACTTTGCTTATTGAAATTTTTATCACAAAAAGGCAAAAGAGGCGAAAGAGATGTTTGAAGGCAAGCAGGAAAAAATTCGCAAACTTGCGGAGAAGAAGAAGTCGGGCAAAATTGTGCAGCATCTGGGAGACAAGGACATGAACGTCGTGCTGGCCGCCGTCGCCGGGCTGGGCGAATGCGGGGACGAAACCGCATACAACGCCCTGGTGCCGCTGCTGCATAATCAGAACGCGCCGCTGCGCGCCGCCGCCGCCGAGGCGCTGGGCAAAACGGGAAACAGCGCAGCCAGCACGCACCTGCGCTATCAGCTGAAAAACGAAAGCGACCCCTCCGTTCAAAAGGCCATCCACAGCGCGCTGACGATGCTGGCGGACGCGCGCTGAAACCGACGGCGGTCGGGCGGGACTGGCTTTTGCCGGCCATCCGCGGGATCCCCCGCCAAACCGCCCTCCCGCGCAAAGGCATGAACGGGAGAGCGAGCCCCCGGTTTCGGCCTTCTTCCGCGCACAGACGTCGTTTTCAACGGCCGAAAAGCCCGCCGGATTCTGGCGGGCTTCAAACTGTCAAAAATCCATGTCGACGGCCTGACCGTTCCGTGCCAGACACGGAACGGTTTGCCTATCGTTGACAATAGGGACGGTAACGGCCCATCAACAGGAACCCCAGACCGCTCAGCAGCGCGGCGACGGCGCCGAGAATGCCGGCGAGGCAGAGCGCCGGAAACAGGGCGGACAATATCAGCCCAACCACGCCTGCGACCAGCAGCAGGATCGCGATGACCTTCATGCGAGTCCTCCTCTCACGGGGATACACGCGCGTGTCCGGTATCAGCCTATGCCCGGCCCTGGGGTTGCGTGCCGACAAAAGAAGCGCAGGGTGTTAGGGGTGTGCTTTAAAAAAACAGAGAAGGACGGCCGCGTGCCGTCCCTCCGAATATTTCTTGTCTCACCGCCCCGTGCCGGCGGTTCCTGCAGAGGTTATGCTTCGGGATGCCTGGCCTTATAGTCCTCGATGGCGGCCTTGATGGCCTCCTCGGCCAGCATGGAGCAGTGCATTTTGACGGGCGGCAGACCGTCCAGCGCTTCGGCCACGGCCTGATTCGTCAGCTGGAGCGCCTCGTCGAGCGTTTTGCCCTTGACCATTTCGGTAGCCATGCTGCTGGTGGCAATCGCCGCGCCGCAGCCGAACGTCTTGAACTTTACATCGACGATGACGCCGTTTTCCACCTTGAGGTACATGCGCATGATGTCGCCGCACTTGGCGTTGCCCACCGTGCCCACGCCGCTGGCATCGGCGATTTCTCCCACATTGCGGGGATGTTCAAAGTGATCCATAACCTTTTCGCTATACAAGGACTTTCCCTCCTTCTTCCTGGTGAAAAAGCGGCGACATGTCGCGCAGGATTCTCACGATATCGGGCAGCTTATCCAGGACATAGTCCACTTCCGCCTCCGTATTGAAATCCCCCAGCGTCAGGCGCAGCGAACCGTGCGCGATTTCATGCGGCAGGCCGATGCCCAGCAGCACATGCGAAGGATCGAGCGAGCCGGACGTGCAGGCCGAGCCGCTGGACGCGGCCACGCCCGCCAGGTCCAGCCTGAGCAGCAGCGCCTCGCCCTCGATATAGCGGATGGAAACATTGACGTTGTTGGGCAGGCGCTTGGTGCGATGGCCGTTGAGGCGCACTTCGGGAATGCGCTCGAGAATCCCGTCGATGAGCTTGTCGCGCAGGGCGGTCTGCCGCGCCATATGCTCGGGCAGGTTTTCCGTGGCCATTTCGATGGCCTTGCCCATGCCCACGATGCCGGGCAGGTTTTCCGTGCCGCCGCGGCGCGAACGCTCCTGGGCGCCGCCCTGCTGGTTGACGTCGATGCGCACGCCCCGGCGGATGTACAGCGCGCCTACGCCCTTGGGGCCGTAGAACTTGTGCGCTGCCATGGACAGCGCGTCAATGCCCATGGCCTGGACGTCTATCGGCACCGCGCCGACCGCCTGCACGGCGTCGGTATGGAAAATCGCGCCATGCGCGTGGGCGATGCGGGAAAGCTCCGCAATGGGCTGAAGCGTGCCGATTTCGTTGTTGGCAAACATAATCGACACCAGAATGGTATCCTTGGTGATGGCCTTTTCCAAATCTTCCGGGTTCACCAGCCCGTCGCCGTCCACCGGCAGATACGTCACGCGGAAGCCCTGCTTTTCCAGCCACTGGCAGGTATGCAGCAGCGCATGGTGCTCGATGGCCGAGGTGATGATATGATTGCCCTTCCTGCGCTGGCCGAAGGCCGCGCCCTTGACAATCCAGTTGTCCGCTTCCGTGCCGCCGCCGGTGAAATAGATGTCTTCCTTCTGCGCGTTGATGGCGCGCGCCACCTGCCCGCGCGCGTACTCGACGGCCTTTTTGGCTTCGCGTCCGAAGCTGTGAATGCTGGAGGGGTTGCCGTACATTTCTTTGAAGTACGGCAGCATGGCCTCAAACACTTCATCCTTTACGCGGGTCGTCGCCGCGTTGTCCATGTAAATGCGCTCCATATTCTCTCCTTACTCCGCCCTGGTCATTTCCTTATGGTCGTTGAGCATGTCCTGCAGCGTAATGCCGTCCAGAACATGGTTGATGCAATCCGTCAGTCGTTCCCATACCAGCCGGGACGGGCACTGGCCGCTTCGCACGCAGGCGTCCGCGTCTCCCAGGCAGTCCGCCATAAGCACCGGACCTTCCAGCAGGCGCATCAGCTCGCCGATGGTGATTTCCGACGGCTCGCGCGCGAGCATGTAACCGCCCTGCGCGCCGCGCACGCTCGTCACCAGCCCTTCGCGCCGCAGCGTGCCGATAATCTGTTCCAGATACTGCTCCGGCACCATTTGCCGCTCCGCGATGGCGCGAATCGTCTGCGGACCGCAGCCCACGTTCTGCGCCAGGTCGAACATCGCGTGAATCCCATAGCGGCAGCGTGTAGACAGCTTCATGCGCATCCCCCTTTCCGGAGAATCCTGACCTGATTCCTCGGATATCCTAGCATCTCTTGCTGCGCCTGTCAAGGGGGAATGGCACGATTTTTGACAAAATTACTCGGGTTTCTCGTCCCGGCCCGCATTTGCGCGTGGGCGGCGGGGAAAAACAGGCTTGCGGCGCTTTCCTTCGCGCCCGGCAGGGCGGCGGGGGAGCGCAGGCCCGCCCCTTCGGCCCGGCAGAGCGGTGGGGGAGCGCAGGCCGCCCTTTCGACCCGGCCGTTGGCGGAAGAAGGGCGCGGGCAGCCTTTCCTTACGGCGCGCGGCGCTTTTTGCCAAGGGCACGGGCTCGGGGATATGCCTTTGTCTGCGGTGTCGGGCAGGGGTGGAGCGGGAAAAGAAAAAGGAATGGCTGTCAAGCCATTCCCGGTGCATCCTGTTCCTGGAAAGAAACCATCGAAACGGTCCGGATTGGGATGCGAGTGGCAGGGGAGACGCGACTCGAACACGCAACCTGCGGTTTTGGAGACCGCTGCTCTACCATTGAGCCACTCCCCTACGCGCGAGATGGATTATACCATTCGCCGAAAATTTTGTCAACCGTTTTGCGCGCCGCCCGCGGAAAAGAAATCGGGCGCGACGGCGGTGGACGCGCAGGCGTTCCCTGCCGGTCAGAACATGAGATGGCCGGGCCGGAACGCCTCGGGCAGCGGTTCCTCCCGGACAAAGGCAAAGTCCTCGTCCTCCAGCACGGGCAGGAACGCGCCGAAAGGCAGGCGGGAAAACTCGCATCCGTAGCCGCTGGCTCCGAACCAGCCCCCTTCGCGGCTGCGCAGGTTCAGGTCGCGGGCAAATTTGGTGCGGTTGGAACAGTCATGCACCACGGGGCGCCAGCCTTCGCGCGCGGCTTCCGCCATCAGGCGCAGCGTCAGGGCGCGGCTCCAGATGGGGGAAACATAGCCCAGGCGGGAGATGTAGAGGTTTTCGCCCAGGTAGTTTTCCAGGTTGTTTTCATTCAGGTGCAGCTCCGCGCAGTTGATAAAGTCGATACCCGTGCCCAGAATGGCCTCCTTTTTGCGATGGAAGGCTTCGTAAAAGTCGGGCGTCATCGGCGTTTCGATGCCGACGGCGGGGATGTGCGCCTTGGCCAGCGCCATGGCGGCGATCACGCCGTCCGCACAGCCCGTGGCGCCCAGGTTAAAGCGCAGCTCGTCCAGCCCCGCGCGCCCGAGCGCGGCAAGGTTTTCCGCCGTGGCCAGCGTGCCGTTGGTATACAGGTGCTGATGGATGCCCGCGCGGTGGAAGGTTTCAATGACGGGGTAATACTGTTCGATTTCGCAAAACGGCTCCAGATACACATAGGCGATGCCCGTGGGCTTTTTCTGAATGGACAGCAGCAGCGGCAGATCCCCGGCATAAAAGCGGGTCCCGCCGATTTCCCACAGCCCCTCTCCCACGGGCGCAATGCTGTCCAGCTCCCCGTAGTTATAGCAGAACGGGCATTCCAGATTGCAGCGGTTGGTTCTGCGGACGGCGCTCAGCCCCGTTCCCAGCAGGCAGGAACGGCACCCCTGGGGGAAACGGCTGTCCTCGCCGACAAAGTACGTTCGGCCTTCGAGCGTTTTCAACCCCGGAATCGCCGCCATCAGCGCGCCGTTTTGCCGCTCGACCGCCGCCTCAATCTGCGCGAACACCGCATAGACGATTTCCTGCTGGCGCGCGGTCAGCTCCTCGTCCTCCGGCAGTTCGGCAAAAAACGAAAACCATGCCAAAGCGTCTGATTTGGAAATATTCACGCTGCTTCCTCCTGTGCCTGCCTGTGCGTTCCGGCCCGCGCGCCGGGCGCGGAGCCGTCTCCAGTATACTACATTTTTCTGCGGACGCAAAGTGCGCGGCCTGCGCCTGCGGCCGCATCCTTCCGCCGGTTTCGGGCAGAATAGACGAAAAGAGCTTCAATCCGCCGGAAGGAGAATGCCTATGTCGCTTAGCGCCATCATCATGGCGGGCGGCGAGGGCTCGCGCCTGCGCCCGCTGACCTGTGACACCCCCAAACCCATGGTGCCCGTGCTGGGACGGCCTGTTCTGGCCTATGCGCTGATGCTGCTGCATCAGCACGGCTTCCATGAGGTGGGCGTCACGCTCCAGTACCTGCCGGAGCGGATACCCCGCGCGTTCGGGGCGGGGGAGCGCTACGGCGTGCGGCTGCACTATTGCCGCGAACGCGAGCCGCTGGGCACGGCGGGCGGCGTGCTGCGGGCGGCCGCCGGCGCGCGCAGGCCGGAAGAGACGTTCGCCGTGCTCTCCGGGGACGCGCTGACGGACTGCGACCTGACCGCCGCGCTGCGCTTTCACCGGGAAAAGCGGGCGCTGGCGACCCTGGTGCTCGCACGGGTGCGCGAGCCGCTGGCATACGGGATGGTGGTCACCGACGGGGAAGGGCGCGTGCGCCGGTTTATCGAAAAGCCGGGCTGGGGCGAGGTCTATGCGGACACGGCCAACACGGGCATCTACCTGCTGGAGCCGGAAATCCTGCGCGAGATACGGCCGGACGGTCCCTGCGATTTCGGACGCGACCTGTTTCCCCGCCTGGTCGCGCAGGGGCGCGAGGTGTTCGGCTATGTGATGGACGGCTACTGGTGCGACATCGGCGACCAGGCCGCCTATGTCCGCGCGCAGGTCGACATGCTCGCCGGGCGCGTGCGGCTGGACGCGGGCGTGCGCATTGCCGAGACGGCGCAGATTGCCGACAGCGCGCAGCTGGACAGCCTCTGCTGGGTGGGCGCGGGGGCGATAGTCGGCGCCAACGCGCAGCTTTCCGACGGCGCGATCGTCGGCGCGGGGGCCATAGTCGGCGCCAACGTGCGGATGGCCCGAAGCGTGCTGTGGGAGGACGCGCGCGTGGGGGATTTCGTCCGGATGAGCGGCGCGGTGGTCGGGCGCGGCGCCCAGGTGGGCGCGGGCGCGTCGATGCGGGAGGAAAGCGCGCTGGGGGACGGCGCGGTGCTGGGCGCGCGCTCTTCGCTGGAGACGGGCGTCAAAATCTGGCCGGGCAAGCGCGTCGATCCCTGCATGCATGTGACGGAAAACCTCGTCTGGGGCGGCGTAAACCGGCTGACCATCGAAAACGGCGAGGCATCCGTTGCCTGTCCGCAGGCCGCCTGCCAGCTGGCCGCCTGCTGGGCGGAGGCATCCTCCTGCGCGGAAATGGCCCTGGCGCACGACGGCTCGGCGGAAGCGGCGGCGCTCTGCACCGCCGCATGCGGCGCGCTGTGCGCGCAGGGCGTTGCGCCCGTGCTGCTGGGGGAGACGTCGCTGCCGGTGCTTCGGTGCGTCCAGCGCCTGGAGGGCATCAACGCCGCCGTCTTCTGGACGCCCGGGCGCGCGACGCTCTGCGCCGCAGGCGGCATATCGCCCGCCCGCGACGGGCAGCGCAAGACCGAGGCGCTGTTCGCGCGCCAGGATTTTCCCCGCCCCTTTTCCGGAAAAACGGAGGTCCCCCGGGCATTGCCCGACGCCCAGGCGCTCTACGTCGGCGCGTTGACGGCGGCGCTTCCGTCCGACGCCTTTTCGGGCGTGAAGCCGCACGTGGCCGTCTTTGCCCCCACGCCCGCGCTGACGGCGCTGGCGGCGCGCGTCCTCAACGCCGCGGGGCTGGGCGGAAGGACGGCGTGCGGGGAGGGGACGGTGGAAAGCTGGGAAGTGGGTTTCCGGCTGGAACGGAACGGGCAGACGGTCGAGGTCTTTGACAGCCACGGCGTGCCGGACGCGGCCGAGCAGACCATGCTGGCATATAGCGCGCTGGGAGGCGGCATGGAATGGATTGCGAAGCTGGACGCTCCGGCCGCATTGGAAAAGCTGGCGCGGGAGCGCCGGGTAACGCTCCGGCGCGTATCCGGCGTGCACGAAACGTGGACCGCTTCGCTGCTTCAGGCCGGCGCGGCGCAATTCGATATGCATTTTGACGGGCTGTACCGCGCGCTGCGGATGGCAGCGCTGCTGTCGGCCAAGCGCACGACGCTGCGCGGGGTGCTGGCTTCGCTGCCGGCGACCTGCCGCTGCAGCGAGCAGACGCCCTGTCCGCTTCCTGTCAGGGGGCGCGCGCTGCGCGTGCTGGCGGAAAGCGAGCAAGACGCGCTGCTGGACGGCGGCCTGCGCATCACCCGGCCGGACGGATGGGCGACGCTGGACGCGGACGCCCGCGCTGCGGAGGTCACCGTGTGCGCCGAGGCGGCCGACATGGAAACCGCGCGGGAGCTGTGCGGGTTTTATCTGGAAAAATTCCGGGAGGCGCTGCGCGCGCAGCAGGAGCGGGCGCCGGAGCGCCCGGAAAGCGGCGGCGAGAGCACGGCGGAATGACGGACGCCCGCGGGCGGGGATGGCGGTTCGCCGCTGCTTTCAAGCGCCGGCGGGCGTCCGGGGTTTCAGGCGGTCGTCTTCCCTTTCGTCAGAGGCTGAAGACCGGGGAGACATAGACGTTGTAAAACTGCATGCCGCCCTTGCGCGCGGGGTTCAAAGGCTCCTCCTCCAGCTCGCACAGCGCGGCCAGCTCGCCCCGCGCCCAGCGCAGCAGCGCGTCCTGCACATCGCCCAGGCGGCCGATGACGGCGCCGTAGCGAAGCGCCATGACCTCCCAGCCGTTGCGCTTGTACGCCTGCTCCCACTGCGCCCGATGCGTGTCGCGCAGGCGCTGGTACGCGGCGACCAGGCGGGGAATGTCCTCCTGCGCGATGCGCGTCAGGGTTTCGCGGTCGCCTGCCAGATAGGCGGGACGTATGGCCCGCAGCAGCGCGGCCTTGTGCAGGCAGATTTCCATGAGCTGGTCGGCATAGCGGCAGTCGGGGCGGGCCAGGTGCGGAGCCAGCAGCTCGCGCGCCTTTTCCAGGCGCGGCATCGCCTCTTCCAGGGCCGGCGCGGTGGGCCCGACGGGGTAGAGCAAATCGCAGTAGAGCAGCGCCTTGCCCGTGCGCACGTCGTCGCGTCCGGGATAGAACATGCCGAACGCTTCGTAGGCCGTCCGGGGCAGGCCGGTAAGGAATTCGCCGGTCGCCTCGACCGCCTCGCGCGTGCAGCCGTCGCCGCGCCAGCAGAACTCGGAGAACAGCGGGGCTTGGCTGAGGGCGAGCAGGTGGTTGGTTTCATTGCCGTCGTCGCCCCACATGGTCGCCATGACCGTCTGCACATGGTGCTTGGCGCACGCCCGCAGGGCGGGTTCCATGGTTGCGTACGTCCTTTCCACCTGCGGCAGGAAGCCGCTCCAGGTCCAGATGCCGCCGGCGAAAACCGTCCGGCCCATGCGCTCGTGCAGGGTCAGCATGCGGTCGTAGAACGACTCGTCGTAGTGATAGTAATCCCAGTAGCACAGGTCCACCGGCGGGATGGCGTCTATGGCGGACTGCGGAATGTCCGCCTCCAGGTCATAATACTCGTTTGTCCTGGAGCCGAGGCGGAAATACATATCGCTCCACATGATGGGCTGGAAATCGTATTTCCGGCACAGGTCCACCACCCGCCGGAGATGGCGGTTCAGCAGCGCGAAGCGGTCCGTCAGCCCGTGCTGCTCAAAATAGCGCCCCAGGCCCACGCCGTGCGCCTCGTCCATGCCGATGTGCAGGCGCGAGCCCGAGACGCACTGGCGCACCGCGCGGATTTCCGCCTCGATGAAGGCGTAGGTCTCCTCGTCGTCAATCAGCAGACAGGTGGGCTGGTCCTTCAGGTGCTCGTTGGCCCGCCATTGGAGGAACTGCCCGAGGTGGGCCAGCGTCTGAATGCTGAGCATCAGCTCGATGCCCAGAGAAGACGCGTATGCGTCCAGCTCCCGCAGCTCATCGGGCGTATACCGTCCGCGCAGATAGCCGAAGTACGGGTATTCCGGCACTGTATAGGTATCCTCCGTATACAGCACAATGAGATTCATCCCCAGGGCCGCCGTGGCGTCCATGTATCGCTTGCAGGCGTCGACGGTCATCACGCCATGGCGGGACATATCCAGAAAACAACCGCAGGACGCAAAACGGGGCTCCTCGCACAGCGATACCCGGGCCTGGCCGGCCGTCAGCTCCTGCGCCAGGCGGAAAAAGCCGCGCGCCAGCGCGGGCAGGGTGTCGCAGGCAATGGCGGCGCCCTGCCGGTCGCCCTCCACGCGAAGCCCCTTGCCTTCGGTTACGCGGACGGGCGCGTCATACGAAAAACCTACCGTGTCGAACACTGTCTGTCGAATGCGGGAAATCTCCTGGTCGGTAAACATCATCCGGGCGCCTCCTTTTTATACGGCATAGTATGCGCCGTAGTTCGACGCGACGGGTTCCTTTTCCTTTTATTTCCGGCGAAAGACTGCATGTTTATTCGACAAACCGTCCCGGCGGCGTTGCGCGCCGCGGGCGCAGGTGTTACAATAGAGCCGGAGGCGAAGTTTTCTTGGCACGAACCGACGTCGATTTTTCCCGGGGAAGTATCCCCAAGACCATTCTGCGCCTGTCGCTGCCCATGATTGCCGCGCAGATTATCAACGCGCTGTACAGCATGGTCGACCGCATGTTTATCGGCCGCATCCCGGAGGTGGGCAGCCAGGCGCTGACCGGCGTCGGGGTGACGTTTCCGTTTATCATGATCATTTCCGCGTTTGCTGCCCTGGCCGGCATGGGCGGCGCGCCGCTTCTGTCCATCGCGCGGGGCGAAGGGCGGGATGAATACGGCGCGCAAATCATCGGCAACGCCTGCACGATGCTGCTTGTCTTTGGCGTGGCGCTGACGGTGATATGCCTGGCCGTCAAGGACCCGGTGCTGTACTGGTTCGGCGCAAGCGAGGAGACTATGCCGTATGCGGACGCCTATCTGAGCGTTTACGCGCTGGGTTCCCTGTTCGTCATGGCGACGCTGGGCATGAACTGCTTTATCAGCGCGCAGGGGTTTGCGCGCGTGAGCATGATGACCGTTTTGATAGGCGCTGTCCTCAATATCATTCTGGACCCGATTTTTATCTTCGTGCTGCATATGGGCGTTCAGGGCGCGGCGCTTGCCACCATCATTTCCCAGGGCGTATCGGCGGTATGGGTCATGAAGTTTCTGACCTGCGACCGCTGCACCGTGCGGCTGCAGGCGCGCCATATGCGGCCGGACGGGCCGGTCATGCGCCGGATTCTGGGCCTGGGGCTTTCTACCTTTGTCATGAACGTCAACGACAGCCTGGTGTCCATCGTCTGCAACACCAGTCTGCAGGCCTTCGGCGGGGACGTGTATGTGGGCGTGATGACGGTGGTCAGCTCGGTCCGTTCCATGCTCACCATGCCGCTGAGCGGCTTTTCGCAGGCCGCCTCGCCGGTGATTGGGTACAACTATGGCGCCGGCCGGTATGACCGCGTCCGGCAGGCGGCGATGTTCACGCTGTGCGGCTGCATGGGGTTTGCCACGCTGGTTTGGATTATCACCCTGTCCGTGCCCGAATGGCTCATCCGCATTTTCAACGACGACCCGGCGCTCATTGCGGCGGGCGTGCCGTGCTGCCGCATCTATTTCGCGCTCTTTTTGCTCATGGGCCTTCAGCTGACGGGCCAGCGCTGTTTTGTCGCGCTGGGCAAATCGCGCCAGGCCATCTTTTTTTCGCTGCTGCGCAAGGCGTTTCTCGTCGTCCCGCTGGCGCTGACGCTGCCGCGGCTTTTTAACCTGGGCGTGTACGGCGTGTTCCTGGCCGAACCCATTTCGGACTTCATCGGGCCGGTCGCCTGCTTTACAACGTTTATGCTCACGGAATGGAAGCATCTGCGCCAGGGGGAAAAGGCGGCCGCCTGAATAGGGTCCGTTCGCAGCCGCGCCTGCGCCGGATTACATCGATTCGTTGTCCACCATGCGATAGCCGACCCCCACATCGGTGAGGATATAAACCGGCTCGGCGGGATTGGCTTCGATTTTCCGGCGGATGTTGGCCATGTTGACCCGGAGAATCTGGTTGTTGCCCTGCGCGTGCGGCCCCCAGACGTGCTTGATGATGGTGTCATAGGACAATACGCGACCTGCGTACTGGCTCAAAAGCGCCAGGATTTTGAACTCGATTTGCGTCACATGGACTTCCCGGCCGCTGATTTTCACCCTTCGCCGCCCGTGGTCGATGCTCAGCTCCCCGCAGGTAAACACCCCGCTGGGCGCCAGCGAGGAGCCGGCGGCGCTGCGCGCGTGGCGCAGGGCCGTGCGAATGCGCGCCAGCAATTCGGAAATGCCGAACGGTTTGGTAATATAGTCGTCCGCGCCCGCATCCAGGGCCTCCACCTTTTCGCGCTCATGGTCGCGCGCGGAAAGCACCAGGATGGGGACGGTGGACCATTCGCGCACCGAACGCAGAATGGCCAGGCCATCCATGTCCGGCAAGCCCAAATCCAGCAGCACCAAATCCGGACAGTGCGAGGGAATCAGGGACAGCGCCGTCTGTCCGTCCCGCGCCTTGAGCACGGAATAGTCATTGGCGGTCAGGACGGTGGCGATAAAATCGCTGATGCCCCGCTCGTCTTCAACGATGAGAATGCTGTGGTGATTGCTCATAAGGTACCTCCTGTAACGGCAATGTGAATCGGACGGACGCGCCGCCCTCCGGGGCGGTCTGCGCGCGCAACTGTCCGCCGTGCGCGCGAATGATGGAAAGACAGACGGAAAGCCCGATGCCCATGTTGCGCGACCGGTCGGCGCGCGTTCCGGGAATGTCGATGGGGCCGCCGCCGGACAGGGCGTTGAGCACGGCCGGAGAGAACCCGGGGCCGTCGTCGCGCACCTCGAAGACCGCGCATTCGCCCTCCTTCCATACCCGCAAATCAATGTGCGTGGCGCTCTGGGCGTGATGGACGACGTTGTTGAGCAGGTTGGAAAGCACCTGCGCAATCAAAATGGGGTCCATGGGCGCTTCCAGCGGTTCCTCGGGCACTTGTACGCGCACCGGCGGCTCCCGGAAATGGCTGCGGAACTTGCGCACCACGTCCGCCACCACCTCCTCGACAACCTCGGGCTGCTTGTTGAGCACCGTGCCCTCCCCACTCATGCGCGTGATGGACAGCAGGTTTTCCACCATGCGAATCAGCCAGTCCGTGTCCGTCTGCATGGAAGCGAGCATCTCCCTGCGCTTTTGCGGCGAAAGGGTCGCGTCGTTTTCCAGCAGCGTGGAACAGGTGCCCAGGATGATGGTCAGCGGCGTGCGCAAATCGTGCGAAATGGAGCGCAGCAGGTTGGCGCGCACCCGCTCCGCCTCCGCGGCCACCCGAAGCTTTTCCTTCTCCCGCGCCTGGGTGGTGATGGTCGAGATGATGAGCGAAACGACCAGCATGGTGACAAAGGCGATAGGGTAGCCAGAAATGGTGAAATTCAGATGATAGTAGGGATATGTAAACAGATAGTTGACGCACAGCACGCTGGAGACGGACATCAGCATGCCGTAGAAGTAGCCGTTCGTCCAGTAGGAAACCAGCACGACCGCCAGCACGAAAACCATGGATATATACCCGCCGTCGCCATACAGGGGCAGCAAGAGGGCGCATAGGAGCATGGCGCCCGCAAAGACGCCGCCCGTGACCAGCGTATCCCGCCACGAGAGCGGGAACAGGCGTCTGAGCCGGGCCGTAGGGGTGTTCATTTCGTGCCTCCTTTGACGCGACAGGACAAATCGGCCGAAGGGCCTTCCGTGGGCGCTCCGGCTGCGGCGCGGCGTCAGCTTCTGCCGCGGCTGACCGTCTGTACCTTGAGGATGTTCGTATTGCCGCTGGTGTCCAGGGGAATCCCGGCGGCAATTACCACGCGGTCGCCGTACTGCACCAGGTCCAGCTGGCGCGCGCAGTCGATGGCGTGCTGGAACAGGTCGTCCGAGGTTTTCTGGTAGCGCGCCATCACCGGATATACGCCCCAGGAAAGCGAAAGCTGATGGTATGTTTTCGCAATGGGCGTAGCCGCCACGATGGGCTCGAAGGGGCGGAACTTGGACATGCCGCGCGCCGTCGCGCCCGACTTGGTCACCGCAAGGATGGCGCGCGCCTTCAAATCGCGCGCGGTGGTGCAGGTGGCGTCGCAGATGGCGTTGGTGGTTTCGGCGTTCATGTCGTATTCGAACGTGCCGTATACGTCCATGTCAAAGGCGTCCCGCTCGGCCTGCTCGGCAATGCGCGCCATGACGCGCGTAGCCAGCACGGGGTATTTGCCCGCCGCGCTCTCGCCGGAGAGCATGACCGCGGACGTGCCGTCAAAGACCGCGTTGGCCACGTCGGTGATTTCCGCGCGGGTCGGCGTGGGGCTGGAAATCATCGATTCCAGCATCTGCGTGGCCGTGATGACCACCTTGCCGGACTGGAAGCAGCGGCGGATGAAACGCTTCTGCAGCCCCGGCAGCCGTTCGTAGGCTACCTCCACGCCCATATCGCCGCGCGCCACCATGATGCCGTCGGCTTCCCGCAAAATGGCGTCGAACTTTTCGATGCCCTCCAGGTTCTCTATCTTGGCAATAATCCGGATATCATGACCGCCGTGGTAATCGAGGAATTTGCGCATGGCGATGATGTCCTCGGGCCGGCGCGTAAAGGAGGCGGCCACATAGTCCACGTCGTTTTCCACCCCGAAGCGAAGGTCTGCCTTGTCTTCCTCGCTCAGGTACGGCATGTCCAGCTCCACGCCCGGCACGTTGATGCTTTTGTGGTTGCTCAGCCGTCCGCCGACCTGCACGCGGCACTGGATCTCGCGCTCTTGCACGGATTCCACTTCCAGCGCGATGCGGCCGTCGTCGATGAGCAGGCGGTTTCCCGGCCGGAGCTGGCGCGGCAAATCCGCATAGGAAATGGCGGCGCGCTCGCAGGTGCCCATGATTTGTTCCGTGGTCAGCACAAACCGCGCGCCGTCGCAGAGCGTCGCTTCTCCGCCTTCGAAATCGCGCAGACGAATCTCCGGCCCTTTCGTATCCAGCATGACGGCGGCCGGAAGGCCCAGCTCGTCGCGGACGCGGCGGAACCGGTCGATGGTCGCCTGATGCCCGGCATGGGTGCCGTGCGAAAAGTTCAGCCGCGCCACGTTCATCCCGCTTTGCAGCAGCGCGCGCAGCGTTTCTTCGTCGTCGCTGGCAGGGCCCAGGGTACAGATAATCTTCGTCTTTCGCATGATACGCCTCCTCTGCGCGAAGCCTGGCGCGCTTCCATGCTTGTAGTATAACAGTAGCCGCGCAAAATGGCAATTCAAAAAAACTTTTCGCAAAGCGCGCGCGCCCTCTTGACAATTGAGCGGTCGCTCAACTATAATACGTTTGAACAGTTATTCAATCGTTCAACTGTTGTGAAGCGGAAGGGGGAAAGGCGTATGTGCGCGGGAGGCATGTTCTGCGACTGCGACGTTATCCACGCCGGCGCGGTGGAAGCGGTGCGGGCCCAAATGCCGGAAGAGAATGAACTGTATACGCTGGCGGACTTGTTTAAGGTGTTTGGGGACAGCACGCGCGTGCGCATTCTCTGCGCGCTTCATGCGGGGGAGCTGTGCGTGTGCGACCTGGCGGCGCTGCTGAACATGACAAAGTCCGCCATTTCGCATCAGCTGCGGCAGCTGAAGCAGGCCAACCTGGTGAAGTACCGGCGGGAGGGCAAAAACGTATTTTACGCGCTGTCGGATGAACATGTGCATATCATCTTCGAAAAGGGACTGGAGCATATCCGCGAGGAAGCGTAAGAAAAAAGGAGGAACCGGATATGAAAAAGGTGGTTCGTATCGAGGGGCTGGATTGCGCGAACTGCGCGGCGAAAATCGAGCGGGCGGTGCAGGCGCTGGACGGCGTGCAGGCGGCGAACCTGAGCTTTCTGACGGGGAAGCTGACGCTCGAAGTGGAGGAAGCAAAGCTCGCGTCTGTTCTGGAGGGCGTCAAAAGCGCCGCGCGCCGGGTGGAGCCGGACGCCGTCGTCAAGGCGTAGGCGGGAGACCGCAAAAGCGGGGGATGCAGGATGAAAATGAAAAAGCAGGGAATACGGATTCTGCTCTGCGCGGGATTGTTTGCGGCGGGATTGGCGGCGCAGGGCGCGCCAGCTTGGGTAAGCCTTGCGCTGTTTGCCGCCGCGTACCTGGTGATTGGCTGCGACGTGCTGTATAAGGCGGTGCGCGGCGTGCTGGGCGGCGAACTCATCAATGAGAACTTTCTGATGGCCATCGCCACCGTGGGCGCGTTTGCCATCGGCAAATACGCCGAAGGCGTGGAGGTCATGCTCTTTTATCAGATCGGAGAGATGTTCCAGCACTATGCGGTGGGGAAATCGCGCCGTTCCATCGCCTCGTTGATGGATATCCGGCCGGACACGGCGACCGTGCGCCGGGACGGCGAGCTGCGGGAGGTGGATGCGGAGGAAGTCGCGGTGGGGGAAACCCTGGTAATACGGCCGGGCGAACGCGTGCCGCTGGACGCGGTGGTGGTGGAAGGCGAGTCCATGCTGGATACCGCCGCGCTCACCGGCGAATCCGTGCCGCGCGCGGCGGCGGCGGGCGATACGCTGCTTAGCGGCTGCATCAACCTGACCGGCCTTTTGACGGCGCGGGCCGTCAAGCCCGCGGAGGAATCCACGGCCAGCCGGATTCTGGAGCTGGTGGAAAACGCAAGCGCGCGCAAATCCCGCTCCGAACGCTTTATCACGCGCTTTGCGCGGGTGTATACGCCGCTGGTGGTCGGCCTGGCCGTATTGTTGGCCGTCCTCCCGCCGCTCGTGACGGGGCAGGCGTTTTCCGTCTGGCTCTATCGGGCCCTCTCGTTCCTGGTCGTGTCCTGCCCGTGCGCGCTGGTCATCTCCGTGCCGTTGAGCTTCTTCGGCGGCATCGGCGGCGCGTCCCGCCAGGGTATCCTGGTCAAGGGCGGCAATGACCTGGAGGCGCTGGCGCAGACGGATACCGTCGTGTTTGATAAGACGGGAACGCTGACGCATGGCGTCTTTGCCGTGCAGGTGGTGCATGGCGCGGGGATGGACGAAGAGACGCTGATGGAGCTGGCCGTCTGCGCGGAAAGCGTGTCGAACCATCCAATCTCCCAATCGCTCCTGCGCGCCTGGGGAAAGCGGGTGGAGCCCGAACGCGTGCGCGAGGCGCGGGAGATTCGGGGCGGCGGCGTGGAGGCCGTCGTGGACGGACGGCGCGTGCTGGCGGGAAACGCCCGGTGGCTGCGGGAAAACGGCGTGCACTTTGAGCCGGACGGCTGCGAGGGAACGCTGGTGCATGTGGCCGTGGACGGACGGTATGCCGGCCATATCGTCATTGCCGACAGGATAAAGGAGGATGCCGGAGCGGCCATACAGGCGCTTCGCAGGGCAGGCGTCAGACGGCTGGTGATGCTCACCGGCGACAAGCGCGAGGTCGCCGAACGCACGGCGCGCGCGCTCGGGCTGGACGACGTGCGCGCGGAGTTGCTGCCGGACGGCAAGGTAGCGGAGCTGGAAAGGCTGATGGCCGGGCCGGGACGCGGCAAGCTGGCGTTCGTGGGCGACGGCATCAACGACGCGCCGGTGCTGGCGCGCGCCGATGTGGGCGTCGCCATGGGCGGCCTGGGCTCGGATGCCGCCATTGAGGCGGCGGACGTGGTGCTGATGACCGACGAGCCGTCCAAGCTGGCCGACGCCATCGGCATCGCGCGGCGCACGCTCCGCATCGCCCATGAGAATATCGTCTTTGCCCTTGCGGTCAAACTGCTGGTCCTGGCGCTGAGCGCGCTGGGCCTGGCGGGCATGCAGGCGGCGGTCTTCGCAGACGTAGGCGTCACGGTCCTCGCCATCCTCAACGCGCTGCGGGCGCTGCGGGTACGGCGTGCGGAATAAGGCCTGCGCCGCCGGCAGACAGGCATGGGGGAGAATGGCCGCCGCTTTTTATCGCGTCTTATTTGCGCCTTCCGCTTCGTACTTTTGCAGCATGCGCCACAGCGTGGTGCGGCTGATGCCCAGCCGGTTGGCCGCGGCGGTTTGGTTCCCCTTCTCTTCGACGAGCGCCTGGCGGATGGCCAGCAGCGATATCTCCTCCAGCGTCTTGCCGCGCAGCGCCTCGGCCAGGGGGGCGGCCTGGCTTTCCGGGTACATGGCGCGTTCGCGCCGCAACGCTTCGCGGATGGCGCTGGCCTGGATGTAAGGCGTATCGCCCGTCACCACCAGGTCGCGCAGCACGCGCTTGAACTGGTCGTAGTTTTCCGGCCAGTCGTATGCTTCCAGCAGCTGGAGGCCTTCCTGCTCAATGCCGATAATCTCGGTGGCGTTGCGCATGTTGAGCAGGCTGATGTACAGGCTGCTCAGCTGCGGAATCTCCTGTTTGTGCGCGCGCAGCGGGGAAAGCTCCAGCACCATGCACCCGAACCAGGAGAGCAGCCGCTGGTAGCATGGCGGCAGCGTTCCGTCCGCTTCCAGCGTGCAGCGGAACATCAGCCGGTTGCGCTTGGCGAACTGCGTGTCGCGCAGGGCCGTAAAGAGCTGGCAAAATGCCGCCTCCTCCAGCGCGTCGGCGTTGAGAAAGCACAGCGTGATGCCGGAGCTGGCCAAGGGTGTGCTTTCGTTCACCATCAGATAATTCCAGCCCTTCTGTCGCAGCTGCATGCAATCCACCATGCACAGCGGCGCGTTCTGATAGCGGCTCTTGCCGTACAGCAGACGCGCCATCTGGTTTTTGCCCGTGCCCTTTTCTCCGACAATCATCACCGGGGCGTCGCTTTCGGCATAGCGCTCATACAGCTTCAGCATGCTGGGCTGGGTGACGCCGTAAAAGCTGTTGAAAAACAGGTCGAACGCCTCTTCTTTGTCCAGAAAGCGGATGCCGGATTTTTCCAAATGGGGATGCACGCTGCTTTCCCGGACGCGGAACACCGCATAGCGCGCGCCGTCATGAAGAAGCGCGCGCCCGCTCAGCTGATACTGCCGGGCGCCGAGGGTCAGGTTGGAACGCTTGCCGCCCTCCGCCAGCACGCCGGAGACCAGCGTGCGCATGCGCCTGTCGACCTCGACGGGCAAGCGCTCTTCCACTGTGTTGTATACCACGGCGCCGCTCTCGTCCAGCACGGTCAGCGGTTCGGCGTACCCGCAGAGCAGCGCATGCAGAAGCGCGGCGCGGTCCTGCATGGGCCGGAACACACGGCTGATGCTCACGGCCTGCCGCAGCGCAGCCTCGACGCTTTCGCTGCCGGAGATGATGAGAATGGCGGGGATGCCGTACTCCTGTGCCAGCGAATTGGTAATCATGTCGCACAGCACCATGTTGCAGCCCTGCGTCGACAGCCTGGCAAGCGCGGCGCGCGCCTCGGCCTCGTCGTGGATGGTGTAGTAATCTATCTGGCAGCGCAGCGCGTCGCATAAAAAGGAAACGTTGCGCGTGATGGCAGGAAAGCCGACGATGGCGAAGCGGTTGCCGCTGCTCTCGGCCAGCCGGATGGAACGCAGGATGTCGTATACGCTCAGCTCGATATCGACGACGGGCAGGTCGGTCTTTTGCCGGATGAGTTCGGCCGTGCCGCCGCGCGAGAGGATAACGTCGAAATCCTCCGCGCTATACTGCGCGGCGATGGAGGCGCCGTGCTCCAGGTCGCCGACAAAGGACGTCAGGCAGACATCCTCCATTTTTTCGGCCAGCTGCACCATCAAATTGCGCATGCCCTCGTAGGGAGCGATACCCAGCACCCGTGTGCGCTTCATCGGAAAGCGCCCCTTTCTCTGCGTGTTTCCTATTTCATCATATCAGATGTTTATTCCAAAATCAACATCTTCATATTGTTTCAAATTGAAATACTTCAGGCGTAAAAAGCGTAGAAAAGCGATTGAAATCGCGCGCGGAAATCTGCTATTCTAGAGGCGCAATCAAAACAACCGGAGTATTTCAGAAAGAAAACCATGAGGATGTAGGCACATATGTTCCAAAATGAAACAAAAATGGAATATCTTACACGCCTCGTCGTGATTGCGGATGATATTACCGGCGCGTTTGATACCGGCGTTCAGTTTTCCAAGCGCGGGGCGTCCGTCCAGGTGGCCGTCGGCGCGCGCCTGGGCGAGGAAGCGCCCCGGGCCGACGTGGTCGTCATCGACGCCGAAACGCGCCATCGTACCGCCCGGGACGCTTACCATGAAACCTATCGCATCGCCTCCGCCGTCGGCGCGTGGCGGGCGCCCCACCTGTACGTCAAGACCGATTCCGGTCTGCGCGGGAACATCGGTCCGGCCATTAAGGCCGTGCTGGACGCCACCGGAGAGGACTTCGCAGCGTTTGCGCCCGCCTATCCGGACATCAACCGCGTCACGCGCGACGGCTGCCAGTGGGTGGACGGCCAGCGCATAGAGGACAGCGTCTACGGCCGGGATTTGTTTGAGCCGGTGCGCACCTCGCGCGTGGGGCAGCTCCTGAGCCCCTACGGGCTGAACGTGTGCGAGTGCAAAGCGCCCTGCAAGCTTGCCTACGGCCCTTCCACCGCCGCGGTATTCGACGCCGAATGCAACGAGGATTTTCATCGCATCGCGCGCCTGATCCGGGACGAAGGCCGGCTGCGGGTGACGGCCGGGTGCGCCGCTTTCGCCGCCTCTCTGCCCGCCTATTTCGGCCTGCCCGACCGTGCCGCCGAAGCGCCCGAGGTGCATGCTCCGCTCGTCATCGTATGCGGAAGCCTGAATCCCGTCACGCGCTATCAGTTTGAATACGGTGAGCGCATGGGTTACAAGCGCGTCATCCTCAGCCGCCGCCAGCTTCTGGAAGCGGATTACCTGGAAAGCGAAGACGGCAGGCGTCTGCTGGCCTCTTTGGGCGACGTGATGCGCTCCCGCCGAACGCTCATGCTGGATACCGGTTTGGACGTGCCCAAGGACGAGCCGGACGACTGCCTGGAGGAGACGCGGGTGCTCATCGCGCGCAGGCTGGGCGCGCTGCTGCTGCGCATGCTCGGCATGGAGGAGGCCCGGGACTACACGCCCATGATTATTGGCGGGGACACGCTCATCGCCTTCCTGACGCAGGCCGGCTTTCCCCGCGTTGTGCTGGAGGGCGAAGTGAGCGCGGGCGTGGTGATGTTTTCCATGGTTTTCCGGGGCAGGACCATTCGGATGCTCTCCAAGAGCGGCGGTTTCGGCAGCCGCACGCTGCTGGGAGATGTCGTTTCCGAACGGATGACGGGGAGGTGCCAGTGATGTATGCCTGCAGGTTGCCGCGCGCCGTGTACGCGGGCGAAGGCGCGCTGGAGATACTGTCCGCGCCGCTGATTCCCTGCGAGAAGGTTGCGGTGTTCGGCGACCGGGGCGTGGAGAAGGCGGGAGGCCTGGCCAGGCCTCTGGCCCTGCTCAGGCGCGCGGGCCACGACGTGGCGCTGCTGCTGGACATTCCCGCCGAGCCGACCTGCGAGCAGGCACAGGAGGCGGTCGACGCCTTCCGGGAGACCGGCGCCGGGGCCATCGTAGCCATTGGCGGCGGCAGCGTCATGGATGTGGCCAAGCTCTGCTCCGTGGTGGGGCGGGAGCACACCGTGCGCGAGCTTCTGGACGATGCTTCCCTGGCCCGGCGGAGCGGCTTTGCCGTCATGGTTCCCACCACGGCGGGCACGGGCGCGGAAGCCACGCCCAACAGCATTGTGGCCGTGCCGGAGAAGGCGCTCAAGGTGGGCATCGTGTCCGACGAGATGCTGCCGGATGCGGTCGTGCTGGACGGCGAACTGCTGCGGGGGCTGCCTGCAGGCGTTGCGGCCTCCACCGGCGTGGACGCGCTGTGCCATGCGATAGAGTGCTTCACCTCCAGGAAGGCCACGCCCTTTAGCGACTTGTATGCCCTGGAAGCGCTGCGGCTGATTTTTGACAATATCGAGCCCGCGTGTCTGGAAGCCGGAGACATGGCGGCCAAGAACGCCATGCTGCGGGCCGCCTACTATGCGGGCGTGGCCATTTCCTGTTCCGGCACCACGGCGGTGCATGCGCTCAGCTACCCGCTGGGCGGAAAGTACCGCATTCCTCATGGCGTGGCCAACGCCATGCTGCTGATGCCGGTCATGCGCTTTAATTTCGACGCCTGCCGCGAGGATTTGGCGCGCGTGTACGACGGCCTGGGCCGGACGGGCGCGGCCGATAAGGCCGCATGGGTGCTCGGGCGTATGGAAGACATCGTCAGGGCGCTGCATATCCCCACCCGACTGGATGCGTACGGCGTATCTGCGGACGACCTGGATTCCCTGGTCGCGGCGGGCATGGACGTGCAGCGGCTGCTGGTCAATAACAAGCGGCGCGTTACCGCCGTCGATGCGCGCAGGCTCTATCGCGAACTGCTGGAAGGAGGCGCATAAGTTGGCAAAGACCCTTGGCGGCATCATCGTACCCATCCTCACGCCGATGCATGCGGACGAGCGCATCAATGAACCGGCGCTTCGAAACCACATCGACAGGATGCTGGAAGGCGGCGTACACGGCCTCTTCCCCTGTGGCACCAACGGCGAAGGATATATCCTGTCCGAAGGCGAGAAGGAAGAGGTGTTCGCCATCTGCCTTTCGCAGACGGCCGGCCGTGTGCCGGTGTTTGCGGGGACGGGCTGCGTCGGCACGCGCGATACCATACGCCTGTCCCGAAAAGCGGCCGATATGGGGGCCGACGTATTGTCCGTCATTACGCCGGGCTTCGCGGCGGCCTCCCAGGAGGAGCTCTATGCGCACTACCGCGCCGTGGCAGAAAGCGTCGATGCGCCCATCCTGCTTTACAATATCCCCGCCCGCACGGGGAATGCGCTGGCCCCTGCGACGGTGGAGCGGCTGAGCCGTATTCCCAATATCGTGGGCGTCAAGGATTCCAGCGGCAACTTTGACAACATCCTGCAATACATCGAGCGCACGCGTGGCAGCGGGTTTGTCGTGCTGTCCGGCAACGACTCGCTCATCCTCTGGACGCTGCTGGCGGGCGGGGCAGGGGGAATCGCCGGATGCGCCAACGTGTTTCCCGAAACCATGACTGCCATCTACGAGCGCTTCCTGGCGGGCGATATCGAAGGGGCGCGCAGGGCGCAGGACGCCGTTCGTCCTTTTCGGGACTGCTTCCGATTCGGCAATCCCAATACCGTTGTCAAGGCCGCCGTCGCGCTGCAGGGCTATCCGGTGGGCAAGTGCCGCAGACCCTTCGACCGTCTGCCGGAGGAAGGGCTGGCAGCCGTCCGGCAGGTGCTTGCCGAGCTGGCCGAACAGGGGGTGCGTTGAATGAAGCCGCGCATTGCCATCACCATGGGCGACCCCGCGTCCATTGGGCCGGAGCTCTGCGTTCGCCTGCTGGCGAATGCGGAGACGTACGATATCTGCAGGCCGCTGATTGTCGGCGACAGCGGGATTCTCGTGCGTGCCATGGACATTCCCGGCATGCCGCGGCTTTCCCTCAGGCCTGTGGAGACCCCGGATGACGCGCTGTATACCCACGGCACGCTGGATGTGCTGGACATGCACGCCTGCGCACCGGAGGAGATTGTTCCGGGCCGCGTGAGCGCCCGGGCGGGCGACGCGGCATTCCGGTATGTGCGAAAGGCCATTGCCCTGGCCATGGCGCGGGACGTGGACGCCACGGTGACCAACGCGCTGAACAAGGAGGCGCTGAACCTGGCGGGCCACCACTTTTCCGGGCACACGGAAATCTATGCCCACTACACCCACACTTCGCGTTACGCCATGCTGTTGGCGGACGAGGACATGCGCATCGCGCACGTTTCCACCCATGTGTCGCTGCGCGAGGCCTGCAACTGCGTGAAGAAAGAACGCGTGCTGGAGGTCATCCGCATGGCGGACAGGGCCTGCCGCAGCATGGGCGTTGCGCAGCCCCGCGTGGGGGTGGCGGGACTCAACCCCCACTGCGGAGAGAACGGACTGTTCGGCCGGGAGGAGATAGAGGAAATTTCGCCCGCCATCCAGGCGGCCCGCGCCGAGAACATTGACGCCGACGGCCCCGTGCCGCCTGACACCGTATATGCCAAGGCGCGCGGCGGATGGTACGATGTCGTGGTCGCCATGTACCATGACCAGGGCCACATTCCGCTGAAACTGCTCGGCTTCGTATACGACCGCGACGCGAAGGCGTGGCAGGCGGTCGGCGGCGTGAATATTACGCTGGGCCTGCCCATCATCCGCACGTCGGTCGACCACGGTACCGCCTTTGACCAGGCGGGCAGGGGGACGGCCAGCGAGCTGAGCCTGAAACACGCCGTCGAGTACGCCGCGCGCCTTGCCGGCCGGTAGAAATGCACACCTGTCTACGGTGTCATATAAAGAACTACAGGTAGAAAGGAGACTTCCCATGAAAAAATTTCTGTCCCTTCTTACGGCGCTCCTGCTGCTCATGGGCTTAATCCCGGCAGCCCTGGCGGAAGAGCCAATCGTCATCACCGGAATGATTCTCAAAGACGCCATTCTCCCGGACGCTTCCGACAACAGCGTGCTGGACTATATTGAGGAGCAGACCGGCATTCGCGTGGAAATCACGGAAATTGCCGACGTGGAAAAGATGGGCCTGATTTTTACCAGCCAGGAATTCCCGGATTTTTTCATGAACACCGGCTTGTCTGACGACCAGCTGATCCTCGCCGCCGAGGACGGAGCCATCATTCCCCTGGACGATTTGATTGAGCAATACGCGCCCACCTGGAAGGCCTTCCTGGAAAGCGATCCCGTGGCCAATACCCTGATGCGCTTCCCCGACGGCAAGCTCTACGCGCTGCCCACCATCGACTACTCCGGCGTGGAACGCAACCTGCGCGATCAGTGGTGCATCAACGAAGCCTGGCTCAAAGAGCTGAACCTTGCGTATCCTACCACCATTGACGAGTATACCGAGGTGCTGCGCGCCATCAAAGCGGCCGCCGGCACCGGCACCATTCCGGAAAACGTCATTCCGTACTTCTTCCGGATGGACCAATGGGTGAACGGCCAGTATGATTTGTACGCCTGCTTTGGCGTCTACGTGTCCGATGAAAACATGATGACGGTGGAAGACGGCCAGGTGGTCTACCAGGGCGTCAACGAGAAGCTCAAGCCCGCCCTGCAGTACCTGCGCGATTTGTATGCGGAGGGCCTCATCACGCCCGATTGCTTCACCGCCGACTCGAACACGTACCGCTCCATCACCACGTCCACCGAGCCCATGGTCGGCGCGTTCCATGCGTTCCACAACACCGTGCCCGACAAGTTCACGGCGCTGGCGCCCCTTTCGTCCGAGTATTGCGAGAATCCCTATATTCGCCGTCAGCTCAAGCTGCAGACCAGCAAGCCCTTCATGATTACCTCCGCCTGCGAGCATCCGGAAGTGGTCATGCAGCTTGCGGAATGGATTGCCGCAACGCCCGAAAATACCTATACCGTGGCCTGGGGCCGGCAGGGCATCTTCTGGGACTACAACG
>DVFI01000094.1 GCA_018713305.1 Candidatus Avichristensenella intestinipullorum | reverse complement strand
CGGCCGGAACATGATAGCGGAAGCGGCTTGCAGCCGCTCCTGGCGGCGTACATGCCGCCGCTGCGGATGGCATAGGAAGGGGCTTGCCACCCCTTCCTGCATCCCCGCAGAAGTGTGTTCCATTTGTCGATACGCGAAAACCTTGCTGCGCAAGGCTTCCGAACCCGCCGCGCATGTCGCCGGGTTCGGATTGTATTTGGAGGGCTTCGGCTCTCCAAGCCTCCCGGAGCGGGTTTTTCGGCGGTTTGGCCGTTTCCGGGAAGAACGGCGTCTTTTTGTTCGCTCCGCGCCGCTTCGCATGCGCGCTCAGGCGCTTTCTAATCGCGTCGAACAGCCGCTTTGATTTGCGGCGCGATTCAACAGCCATGCGGCGCGCCCCCTGCCTATACTGAACGGGCGAAAGGAGGGGCGCGCGATGGCTGTTTGCTATGTCGAGGTCTTTTTCCTGCAAAACGCGGTGGTGGACGCCGGGCTGCTGTACCTGGCGGCGCTCTGGCGCGGCGTGCGGGCCAGGCCGGGGCGCATTGCGCTGGGCGCCGGGCTGGGCGCGCTGTGGGCCGTGGCGGCGTGCCTTTGCGGCGGCGCGCTGTGCACGCTGCCTGCACAGGCGGTCGCCGCCCTGGGCATGCTATGGGCGGGGGCGGGCCGGATGTCCTGCCGGGAAACGGCGGCGGCGCTGGGCGCCGTATGGCTGGGCGCGCTGGTGGCGGGCGGCGCGGCGGCGTTGGGCCTGGGGACGATGCTGGCGGGCGCGGCTTCGGGCGTGGCCGGCATGGCGCTGCTGCGGCGCAGGAACGCGCCGCCTCCGCCGCGCGTGCGGCTGCGCGTGGTTTTCGGCGGGACGGAACATGCCATGGAGGCGGTGGTGGACACGGGCAACCGTGCGCTGGACCCCGTCACGGGGCTGCCGGTGATTTTTCTGCCGGGCCCGGCATCCGCCGCGCCGGCGGGCAGGCCGCTTGCGCTCCATACGGCCTCGGGCGTATGCGTGCTGCGCTGTTTCCTTCCCGAAGCGGTGTATGTAAACGGCGTGCCGGTGCGCGCGGCCGTCGCGATGGTGCCGCCCGCGCGCCTTCCCTACGCGCTGACGCCGTGGGCGCTGTGCGCCGGCACGGGAAAGGAGGCAATCGCCTGATGCGGATGCTGGAGAGGATACGCCGGGCGCTGGAGCGCGCGCTGGCGAGGGTTCTGCCGGGCCGCGCGGACTACATAGGAGGGGCGGACGTATTGCCTGCGCCGCTCTCTCGGGAGGAGGAGGAAAGGCTGGTGCAAAGCCTGCAAACCGACGGCGGGCAAGCGCGCGCCCTGCTGATTGAACACAACCTGCGCCTGGTGGCTTACATCGCGCGCAAATTCGAAAATACCGGGGTGGGCATCGAGGACCTGATTTCCATTGGCACCATTGGGCTTATCAAGGCTGTCAACACCTTTGACCCCCAGAAAAAAATCAAGCTCGCCACCTATGCCTCGCGCTGCATCGAAAACGAAATCCTGATGTTTCTGCGCCGGAACAGCCGCGTTCGCCAGGAGATTTCGCTGGACGAGCCGCTCAACACCGACTGGGACGGAAACGAGCTTCTGCTTTCGGACGTGCTGGGGACGGAGGACGATACGGTCTATCGGGTGATTGAGGAGGACGTGGAAAAGCAGCTCCTGCTGACCGCGCTGGGCCGCCTGCCCGGGCGCGAACAGCGCATCATGCGCCTTCGATTCGGCCTGGAGGGCGGAAAAAGCCGCACGCAAAAGGAAGTGGCGGACGTGCTGGGCATCTCGCAGAGCTACATCTCGCGGCTGGAAAAGCGCATCCTCCACCGCCTGCGCCGGGAGATGGCGCGCCTGTCCTAGCGCCGCGCCATGGGTATAATCCCGCACCCGAGCGGCAATAATGCTTTCATTCCGCCGGGCACGCGCTGCCCTGCGCATGCCTGAAGATACGGGGGGAAGCCAATGCCGATTAACAAAGTGGAAATTTGCGGTGTGGACACCTCAACGCTGCCGGTCTTAAGCAACGAACGCATGCGCGAGCTGTTCCCCCTGGTACACGGGGGCGACAAGGCTGCGCGGGATGAATTTATCCGGGGCAACCTGCGCCTGGTTCTCAGCGTCATCCAGCGCTTTGGCAACCGGGGCGAAAATGCGGACGATTTGTTCCAGGTCGGCTGCATTGGGCTGATGAAGGCGCTGGACAATTTTGACGTCACCCAGAACGTTCGGTTTTCCACCTATGCCGTGCCGATGATTATCGGCGAAATCCGCCGCTATCTGCGCGACAATAACGCCATCCGCGTCAGCCGTTCCCTGCGCGATACGGCCTACAAGGCCCTGCAGGCCCGCGACCGCCTGGCCGCCCGCGACGGGCGCGAGCCGACCCTGAGCGAGCTGGCCGAGGCGCTCGCCCTGCCGCGCGAGGACGTGGTGTTCGCGCTGGAGGCCATTCAGGACCCGGTATCGCTGTTTGAGCCGGTCATGGGCGAGGGCGGGGACGCGGTGTATGTCATGGATCAGGTGCGCGATGAAAAGGAGGCCGATTCGCTCTGGCTGGAGGGAATCGCCCTGCGCGAGGCAATGGGCCGCCTGGGGGAGCGGGAACGCAAAATTCTGCGCCTGCGCTTTTTTGAAGGGCGGACGCAGATGGAAGTGGCCGGCGAGATTGGCATTTCGCAGGCGCAGGTTTCCCGGCTGGAGAAAAACGCGCTGCAGCACCTGCGCAAGTACATTTAAGGCGCAGGCAAGCCGGGCGCGGCGCGCTGCCGGAACCGCTACAGCAGTTTCAGCCTCTCGTCGCTCAGGCGGCGGAACATGCGCTCCTCCTGCGTGTCCAGCGCCACCACCTGCATATCCCGAAGCGGGAACTGGCGCTGCCCGTCCGGCGCGCCGAAGAAGTCCAGTACCTCTACGTTGGCCCGCAAATCGTCCAAATGGAGCACTTTGCCGGTATAGGTATCCTCCGCGGTGAGGATGCTGACGATTTCCTCCCGCTCCATCGCCAGCTTCAGCACGCGGCGGAGCAAATCCTCCTCGGGCGCGGGCGGGGGATCCAGGAGCGGCGCGTACGTCTCGCCCTGCATCTCCAGCAGCATCTGCAGGCGGATTTCATAGTCGTCGCCCATGAACACCTGCAGAATATCCTCCGTGCGCCGCAGCAGCCACCCGTCCCGCTGGCCCCAGGGCGTCACGTTCCAAAGCAGCACATAGCGCGTCGTCACCGCTTCGATATACCCGGCGTTGTAGGCGTCCGGATCCTCCGGCTCGGTATAGAGCGAGGCCAGCATGTGCTGCTGGCACGCCATGCGAAGCTGGTAGAAGCTATATCTGGCCATCGTTTTCCCCCTCCAACACATGTACCATCCGGCGGCCCAGCACGTCCACGGTCAGCACCGCGGGCAGGCCGTCCAGGACGGGCAGTTCCAGGCTCTCCGGCAGACGCGGCGAAAGCTTGCTGCGCGCCGCGTTGGCAAAGGCGTGGAACGTATCCGCGCGCAGATATCCGACGGAAAGCTGCTCGACCGCTTCGGCGCCTTCCAGGCAGAGCGGAAACAGCCCGTCTTCCATGCGGTATTCCTCCAGAAAGATTTCCGAAAAGCCCAGGCCGGGCCGCACTTCACCGCGCAGCCGGGGCGCTCCCGCCGCGCACGGCGCGTCCACGCGCATGGTGTGCCCCAGCAGGCGCTTGCGCATGACCGCCAGCGCCGCCGGGCTTTTGTCCACGGCCAAAAAGCGCCGCCCATGGCGGGCCGCCGCAACCGCCGTGGTGCCGGAGCCTGCGAACAGGTCGCAGACCAGGTCCCCGGGGCGGGAAGAACACAGCACAATGCGCTCCAGGAGCTTGAGCGGTTTCTGCCCTTCATAGCCGGTGCGCTGGGGGTCCTTCTGCTGCAGGTGCGACACGTCGCTCCATACGTCGCCCGGAAACGTCGGCTCATCGTCATAGTAGCGGTATTCCCTGCCCTGTGATACAATGGAACGATAGGAGCGGCCCCGCGCGTCTACGCCGCGGCGCATATGGTTGGTGCGCGTTTTGGGGCGCGGAAGGCCCACGGCCCGGATGTCGAAATATGCGCCGGGGGTCTTGCGGTAATAGAGGATGATATCGTGCTTGCGGCTGAAATGGCTCAGCGACCGTCCTCCGCTCTGATAGGCCCAGACAATCTCGTTGACGAACTGCTTTTCCCCGAAAATATCGTCCAGCAGCAGCCGTGCCCGCGCATGCAGGCGGCTGTCGATGTGGACAAAGAGCGAGCCGGTTCGGCCCAACAGGTCGTAGGAAAGCTCCACCGCCTGCCGCAGCAGCGAAAGCAGCGCTTCCCTGTCCGGCCAGCGGTCGTCGTAGGCGGGCAGATTCACCGCCGGGCTGCCCGTGCTCCAGCCCGCTTCGCCGCAGCGCTGGCGCAGGACAAAGGTTTTGCCCGTGCAAAAGGGCGGGTCCAGATAGATGGTCTGCACTTGTCCGGCGTACTGCGCGCGCAGCGCGTCCGCCATGGCCGTCAGGTCGCCCAGCGCGAGGGTTCCTCCCGCGCCCGTGCCCGCATGCGCCTCTGCGGCGCAGGGCATTGGCCGAAACCGCATACAAACACCCCCTGCGTTCAGGGCTTATTATACAACAGGAGGCAACGGGACGCAATGACCGCGAAGGATACGGTTCGCGCCGCGCGCGAAATGCTGGAGAAGGTAACGCCGCTGAAGGGAGACTGCGGCCGCGTCTGCGGCGCGGCCTGCTGCCGCCCGGACGAGACGGGCCGCGGCGGCATGCTGCTGTTTCCCGGCGAGGAGGCGCTGTACGCGCCCTGGCCGGACTGGGCGCGCCTGGAGGAGGCGGGGGATTTTTCCGTGGACGGGCGGGCGCCGAAGCTGCTGGTGTGCCGGGGAGAGTGCCCGCGCGCGGAACGGCCGCTGGCATGTCGCCTGTTCCCGCTGACGCCGGTGGCGCGTGAGGAAGGCGCGGGGGTGGACATGGACGTGCGCGCCTGGGCGGTGTGCCCGCTGATGGAGCATGGGCGGCGGGGGCTGAACCCGGCCTTTGTGCGCGCGGCGGAGGAGGCGGCGCGGCTTTTATGGGAGGAGCCGGCCTGCCGAAGGTTTATCCGGGCGCTGACCGCGCATCTGGAGGCCTGGCGCAGCTTCTGAGCAAAACCGGCTTTACACCGCGGCCCGTCCGTGCTATCATGAGCGCCGTCGAGGTGAGCGCATGAAGACGGTGCTGGGCTGTATCCGGCGGGCGGATCAGGATTTTGATATGTTTCAGGACGGCGACCGCGTGGCCGTGGGCGTTTCGGGCGGCAAGGACAGCCTGCTCCTGCTCCAGGCGCTTTCGCTCTACCGCCGCTTTTCGCACAAGCGCTTTTCCATCAAGGCGCTGATGCTGACCCTGGGGCTGGAGCCGTTCGATACGACCGGCGTGGAGGCGTTCTGCCGGGCGCTGGACGTGCCGCTGGAAATCCGGCGGACGGATATCGGCCGGATTATTTTTCAGGAGCGCAGGGAGAAAAACCCCTGCGCGCTGTGCGCGAAGATGCGGCGCGGCGCGCTCAACGACATGGCGGCCGCCGAGGGCTTTTCCAAGCTGGCGCTGGGGCATCACCGCGAGGACGTGCTGGAAACGTTTCTGATGAGCCTGTTTTTTGAAGGGCGTCTGCATACGTTCCACCCGGTGACCTATCTGTCGCGCACCGGCATGACCGTCGTGCGGCCCATGGTCTATCTGCCGGAAAAGCATATTCTTCATATAGCCCGGACGCTGAATCTGCCGGTCGTGAAAAACCCCTGCCCCGCGGACGGCCATACGGCGCGCCAGGAGGTCAAGGAGCTGCTCAGGACGCTGACCCGGCAATACCCGAACCTGCGCACCCTGATGCTCTCGGCGCTGCGAAACCGCGAGCAATACGGGCTGTGGGACAAGAAGATTGCCGGGCTGCCGGAGGATGTGATAAAATGAAAAAAGACAACGCGCCCATGGAGGCGATGCTCCTGGCCGCGAAGGACCGCGTCCGGCTGCATATGCCGGGGCACAAGGGCAGGCTGGACCCCTTTGACACGACCGAGCTTCCGGTTACGGACGATTTGTACGCGCCCGAAAGCGGCATCCGCCGCGCGGAAGAGATGGCGGCGCGCGCCTTCGGGGCCGCGCACACGCTCATGCTGACCGGCGGCAGCACGGCGGGCATTCTGGCCATGCTGCTGGCGTATGTCTCGCCGGGCGAGCAGGTCATCCTGCCGCGCAACGCCCATCACAGCGCGCTGTCCGCGTGCGTCTGGGGCGGTCTGGACGCAGTGTTTGCAGACGAGCTTTCGCAGGCCGTGGCGCGCCATCCGCAGGCGCGCGCGGTATTTGTCACACGGCCTGATTACTACGGCCGCTGCATGGACCTGGCTCCCCTGTGCGCGCAGGCCCACGCGGCGGGGATGCGGGTGCTGGTGGACGAGGCGCATGGCGCGCATTTTGCCTGGTGGGACCAGCCGCAAAGCGCGGGCAGGCTGGGCGCGGACGCCTGGGTGCAAAGCGCGCACAAGACGCTGCCCGCGCTGGGCGGCGGCGCGTGGCTGCATCTGGCGGAGGGCATGGACGCGCGGCGCGCGCGGCGCTTTCTGCGCATGGTGCAGACCTCCAGCCCGCCCTTTCCCATACTGCGGTCGCTGGACAACGCGCGCGCGTGGATGGACGCGCACGGCCGGGAAGCGCTGGCGGCGCTCTGCGCGCAGATACGGGTGCTCAGACGCCGCATTGAGGCGCTGGGCGGTTATGTCTGCCGGGACACGGACGACCCCACCCGTCTGGTGATTGAGACCCTGGGCCGCGGCGCGACGGGCTTTGCGGCGCAGGATGCGCTGGGCGAGCGGGGCGTGGATGTGGAGATGGCGGACGACGAGGGGCTGGTATGCATTCTTACGCCCATGGACGAGCGGACCTGGTACGACCGGCTGGTGGAGGCGCTCGCCGCCCTGCCGCAGGGGACGCCGCTGGCGCGCCGGCCCGTTCCTCTGCCCCCGCCCGGACCGCGCGCGATGAGCGTGCGCGAGGCGGCGCTGGCCCCGCAGGAGGCGACGCCCCTGGACCGGGCCGAAGGGCGCGTCGCCGCGGTCAGCGCCGGGCTGTATCCGCCGGGAACGCCGCTGGTGCTGCCCGGGGAGCGCGTGACGGGCCCGGCGGTCGAGCGGCTGCGCCGGATGCCGCCGTCGCGGCGTTTCGGCGTGGAGGACGGCTGTTTGATTTGTGTGAAATGAGGGAAACGGTATGCGGTACGATGCGGTTTTGTTTGATTTGGACGGTACGCTGACGGCGTCCGCGCCGGGCATTTTCGGGTCCGTGCAGCATGCGTTGATGCAGCTGGGCTATCCGCCGCTGGAGGACAGCAAGCTGCCCGGCTTCGTCGGCCCGCCGCTGTACGAATCCTTTGAGCGCATTGCGGGCCTGGATGCAAGCCAGGCGGAACAGGCGGTGGCGGCCTACCGGGAGCACTACGAGGACAGCGGCCTGTTCCGCGCCACGGTGTACGAGGGCATCCCGAACCTGCTGCGCCAGCTGCGCGCGCAGGGCGTCTATGTGGCGCTGGCCAGCGCAAAGCCCATTGCGCTGGCGCACAGGGTGCTGGAGCACTTTGGTCTGACGCGCTTTTTCGACCGTGTCATCGGCGCGGACCCGGGCCGCCGGGAAAGCGACAAGCAGAGCCTGCTGCAAGACGCGCTGCCCGCGCGCTATGAGCGGGCCGCCATGGTGGGCGACCGGCGCTACGATATGGAGGCCGCCAAGGCCCTGGGGCTGGACGCGGTGGGCGCGGCGTGGGGATACGGCACGGAGGCGGAGCTGCGCGAGGCGGGCGCGGACGCGGTGGCGCATACGGTGGGCGAGGCGGCGCGCTATTTGTGCGGGGAGGACGCCCCGGCGCCGCGCGGCTTTTTTATCAGCATCGAGGGGCTGGACGGCTGCGGCAAGACCACGCAGATGAACGCGGTGGCCGCCCATGCCGCGGCGCGCGGATACGCGGTGGTCACCACCCGCGAGCCGGGCGGCGCGCCGGTTTCCGAGGAAATCCGGCGTTTGGTGCTCGACCCGGAGAAGAGCATGTGCGCGCAGACCGAGGCGCTGCTCTATGCGGCCGCGCGCGCCGAGCACGTCCGACAGGTCATCCGGCCCGCGCTGGAAAAGGGCAAAATCGTGCTCTGCGACCGCTTTGTCGATTCGAGCATCGCCTATCAGGGCGGCGGCCGCGAGCTGGGCATGGAGCAGGTGATGGCCATCAACGCCATGGCCGTGGGCGGCACAATGCCGGACCTGACGCTGCTTTTTCTGGTGGACGCGCGCACGGCTTTCCTGCGCCGCAGCAACGCCACCGCGCTGGACAGGCTGGAGCGCGCGGGCGAGGCGTTTTTTCAGCGCGTGTACGACGCCTACGCGCGCCTGGCGCAGTCCGGCGGAGAAAGGTTCCGCTGCATAGACGCCTGCCGGGACATCGATGCGGTGACGGCCGACGCCTGCGCGCACATGGACCGCCTGCTCGCACAGCGATGAGGATTGTCGTAGGGATGTCCGGCGGCGTGGATTCCGCCGTGAGCGCGCTGCTTTTGCACCGCGCGGGGCACGAGGTCATCGGCGTGTTTATGAAAAACTGGGAAGAGCAGGACGAAGACGGCGTATGCACCGCCACGCAGGACTGGCAGGACGTGCAGGCCACGTGCGACGCCATCGGGATTCCCTATTACGCCGTCAACTTTGCCCGGGAATACCGCGACCGGGTGTTTTCCCATTTCCTGGCGGAATACCGCCGGGGCCGCACGCCCAACCCGGACGTGCTGTGCAATCGGGAAATCAAGTTCCGGGCGTTTTTGGATTTTGCCATGAAGCTGGGCGCGCAGCGCCTGGCGACCGGGCACTTTGCCCGCCTGCGCGACGCGGAGGGAGAAATGCAGCTGCTGCGGGGCGTGGACGCGGGCAAGGACCAAAGCTATTTCCTGTACATGCTCACGCAGGCGCCCCTGAAAAAGGCGCTGTTTCCGGTCGGCGCGATGACCAAGGCCCAGGTGCGGCAGATAGCCGCCGACGCGGGGCTGCCGGTCGCGAAAAAGCGCGATTCCACAGGGGTCTGCTTTATTGGCGAGCGGGATTTCAAGGCGTTTTTGCAGGGCTTTTTGCCGGCGCAGCCGGGCAATATCGTGACCCCGGACGGCGAGGTCATGGGCAGGCACGACGGGTTGATGTACTATACGCTGGGGCAGCGCCGCGGGCTGGGCATCGGCGGCGTGTCCGAAAGATGCGGAAGATGGTTTGTGGTGGACAAGGACCTGGCGCGCAACGAGCTGGTCGTGGCGCAGGGAGAGGATTCGCCGCGGCTGTACACGACGTGCCTGTGCGCAAGCGGCGCTACCTGGATTGCCGGGAGGCCGCCGGCGGCCTCCTTTGACTGCACGGCCAAGTACCGCTACCGCCAGCCGGACCAGGCGGTGCATGTGGAAGCGGACGGGGAGCGCGTGCTGGTCACGGCGCGCCAGCCGCAGCGCGCGGTGACGCCGGGCCAGTCCGTGGTCTTCTATGACGGAGAAGTTTGCCTGGGCGGCGCGGTGGCCGACCGGGCCTGGAGGGCCTGACCGGAGGCCTGGCGCCCCGCTTCCGGGCGCGCCGCGATGTGGGCGCGCTTCGGCGTCCGGGCGCCTGCGCGCAGGAACCCCTTGCCGCGCAAGGCTTCCGGCCCCGCGCTGTGTCGCCGGGGTCGGACGGCCGGAAGCGATTATTTTCGTTCCGCAACCCTGCCGGGGCTGCGCCGTGACAGGGCGCAGCCCCGTTTCCGTCCAGCGGGAGCGACGCGCGCGGCGGCTTTTCGCCAACGCGCGTCCGCGCGCGTCATGTGATTGACAAAACGCAAGACAAAGAATATAATAAGGATAATATTACTTTAGAAAAATTGGAGGGACCACCCAATGAACAAACGGACGACAGTACAGGAAGCCGTATCCCACGTGAAAGACGGCGACGTGCTGATGATCGGCGGCTTTCTGCAGGGCGGATGCCCGGAGACGCTGGTTAAGGCCCTGGTGGAGACGCAGGTAAAGGATTTGACGATTGTTTCCAACGATACGGGCACGGTGGAACTGAATACCATCAAGCTGCAGCAGCAGGGACGCGTGAAGAAGGTGTACGCTACCTATATCGGCGCCAATCCCGAGACGGGACGCATGGTCATTGAAAAACCCGCCAGCGTGGAGCTGAATCCGCAGGGAACGCTGGCCGAACGCATTCGCGCCGCAGGCGCGGGCATCGCCGCATTTTTGACCCCCGTGGGCGTGAAAACCATCGTCGAGCGCGGCCGTGATACCGTGATGCACAACGGCAGGGAATACCTTTTTGAGGAAGCGCTGCACGGCGACGTGGCTTTCGTCCGCGCCACCATCGTGGACGAGCATGGAAACTGCTTCATGCGCGGCACCACCAAGAATTTCAACGCCATCATGCCGGCTGCCTGTAAGTATGTTGTGGTGGAGGCGGAGAAAATCGTGCCTGCGGGCGAACTGGACCCGGAGCTGGTGACCGTTCCCGGTATCTTCATCGACGCTATCGTAGAGGCGGAGGGCTGAGCTATGGATAAAAAAACGTTTATCGCAAAGCGCGTGGCACAGGAGCTTCGGGACGGCTATGTGGTCAATTTGGGCATCGGCCTGCCGACGATGGTGGCCAACTTCGTGCCGAAGGGGATGCATGTGACCTTCCAGGCGGAAAACGGCATGCTGGGCGTCGGCCCGGCGCCCGAGCCGGGCAGCGAGGACAAGGACTATATCAATGCCGGCGGCGCGCACGTCACCGCCCTGCCGGGCGCGGTGTTCTTTGACAGCGCGACGTCCTTCGGCATCATTCGCGGCGGCCATGTGGACATGACCGTGCTGGGCGCTTTGCAGGTGGACAAAACCGGAAACCTCGCCAATTGGATGGTTCCGGGGAAAAAGGTGCCGGGCATGGGCGGCGCCATGGACCTGGTTGTGGGCGCCAAGCGCGTGATTGTGGCCATGGAGCATACCGCCAAGGGCAACCATAAAATCCTGGAAGAGTGTTCGTTCCCGCTGACAGCCGCCAGCGTGGTGGACCGCATCATCACCGACCTGGCGGTCATCGATGTGACGGAGGACGGGCTGGTGCTGCGCGAGGTCGCCGAGGGCGTGACGCCCGAGGACGTCCAGGCCGCCACCGGCGCGCCGCTTACCGTGGATCCCAATCTGAAGGTCATGCATGTGGAGGAATAATCCGGCGGACATACCCCCCTGCGCAGGGATAGCGCAAATGAAGAAAACAAAAAAGGAGAACAAGCGTATGAGCAAGCAAATCGTATTGGCCGGCGGCGTGCGTACCGCCATCGGCAAGTTCGGCGGGGCCCTGGCCAATACCCCCGCGGCGGAAATGGGCGCCATCGTCATCAAGGAAGCCTTGCAGCGCGCGGGCATTAAGCCCGAGCAGGTCGATGAGGTCATCATGGGCTGCGTTCTGCAGGCCGGACAGGGCCAGAGCGTCGCCCGCCAGGCCGCCGTCAAGGCCGGTCTGCCGGTGGAAGTGCCCGCTTTCACGCTGAACAACGTCTGCGGTTCCGGCCTGAAGGCCGTCAACCTTGCCGCGGCGATGATTGAGGCCGGCGAGGCGGACGTCGTGGTGGTCGGCGGCACGGAAAACATGAGCGCTGCGCCCTATGCCCTGCCCAACGCCCGCTTCGGCTATCGGATGAACGACGGCAAGGTCGTGGACGTGATGGTGCATGACGGCCTGTGGGAGATTTTCAACGATTATCACATGGGCATCACGGCGGAAAACGTGGCCGAGGAATACGGCATCACCCGCGAGATGCAGGATGCCTTCGCTGCGGCCAGCCAGCAAAAGTGCGAGGCCGCCCAGAACGCCGGTAAGTTTGACGAGGAAATCGTGCCGGTACCCGTGAAGGTGAAAAAGGACATCGTCCCCTTTGCGCGCGACGAGTTCCCGCGCGCGGGCGTGACGGCCGAGGGCCTGGCCAAGCTGCGCCCCGCCTTTAAGAAGGACGGCACCGTGACCGCCGCCAACGCCTCCGGCATCAACGACGGCGCGGCCGCGATAGTCGTAATGAGCGCGGAAAAGGCGCAGGAGCTGGGCGTCAAGCCCATGGCGCGCATCGTTGCCACGGCCTCCGCCGGCTGCGAGCCGAAGGTGATGGGCATCGGCCCTGTCTTCTCCACCCGCAAGGCGCTGGCGAAGGCCGGCATGACGCTGGAGGATATCGACCTGATTGAGGCCAACGAGGCCTTCGCCGCCCAGTCCCTGGCGGTGGGCAAGCTCCTGGATTGGGACCCGGCCAAGGTTAACGTGAACGGCGGCGCCATTGCGCTGGGCCATCCCATCGGCGCGTCCGGCTGCCGGATTCTGGTGACGCTGCTGTACGAGATGAAGCGCCAGGGCAAAAAGACCGGCCTGGCCACGCTGTGCGTGGGCGGCGGCATGGGCGTGACGACCATCGTGGAAGCGCTCTGAGCGGCCTGCGCCGAATCATGCCCGGCAGTATCGCGTCGCGGCGGCCGCTCTAAAACGCCGCGGCACGTCGAAAAGCCCTGCGCGGGGCCTGAGACTGTTGAAAATACCCGGAGAGCGCGAAAGGGCCAAGCCCTTTCGCGCTTTCGGTTTGTCGAAAAAGGCCGGCTACGCCGGCCTTCAGACCGCCGACAAAGGGGCTGTTTTCGAGAGGAAGCAGCCCCTTAACGCATAGGGTAAGGCGTAAAAAAGGAAACGAAACGCCCTGGCGATGCGTTTCATGTTCTGCACGGCGGCGGTGAG
>DVFI01000093.1 GCA_018713305.1 Candidatus Avichristensenella intestinipullorum | reverse complement strand
GGGCCACGGGGCGCTTGCCAAAGGTAGAATTGGATAGTATAATATGATTTAATGGACGAATAGGAGGTGTTTTCATGGCCAGCCTGCATGTCCTTGAGCATCCGTTGATTCAACATAAGCTTTCCCTGATGCGAAACAAGAACACTGGCTCCAAGGAATTCCGTGAGTTGCTGGAAGAAATCGCCATGCTCATGGCGTACGAGGTCACACGCGATTTCCCGCTGAAGGAAATCGAGGTGGAGACCCCGATTTGCGTGATGAAAACCAAGGTGCTGGCGGGGCGGAAAGTGGGCGTGGTGCCCATCCTGCGCGCCGGCCTGGGCATGGTGGACGGCATCCTGAACCTGATTCCCGCCGCGCGCGTGGGCCACGTCGGCCTGTACCGCGACCCGGAAACGCTGGAACCCGTGGAGTATTACTGCAAGCTGCCCAACGACGTGCAGGAGCGTGAGCTCATCGTCATTGACCCCATGCTCGCCACCGGCGGTTCGGCCAGCGCGGCCATTACCTTCCTGAAACAGCGGGGATGCAGCCACATCAAGCTCGTCTGCCTCATCGCCGCCCCCGAGGGCGTGGCGCGGGTTCGCAAGGCGCATCCGGACGTGGACATCTTCGTGGCCGCCATGGACGAGTGCCTGAACGACCACGGCTATATCGTGCCGGGCCTGGGCGACGCGGGCGACCGGTTGTTTGGAACCAAATAACGAACGGGAGGAACACGCATGTCGCTGGAAGTGCTCAAAGACATTGAGAAGGCCGAAGCGCGGGCGGAGAACATCCTGGCGGAGGCGCAGCGCGAATCCCGCGAGATGGTAAAAGCCGCGGAGGAGGCCAGCCTGGCGCAGTCGCTTTCGGCGGCCCAGGAGCACCGCGCGCTGGCGCAGCGTATTCTGGAGGATGCCCAGGCGACCGTCCGCAAGCGCATCGACGCCCTGAACGAGGCGGATGCACGCAGCCGCGAGCAGGTATGCGGGCAGGCGCGCAAAAAGCTGGACGCAGCGGCCCAGCGTATCTTTGAAAGGATTGTAAGCGATGGCAATCGTTGAAATGAAGCGGGTAACGCTTCTGGCGATGAACGCGGAGCGGGACAGGCTCCTGCGCGTGATGCAGCGCGCAGGCTGCGTGCAGGTGGAAGCGGTCGGCGGCGAAGACGCCGAGGCCTATCTCCGCCGCGAGCACGGCGCCCTGGATGCGGCGGAAGAAAAGCTGACGCGCATCCGCTGGACGCTTTCGCAGCTGGGACGCTATGATGCGGACAAGCCCGGGATGCTGGCTTCGCTGTCCATGCCCGCCGTGGACGCCGAACAGGCGGACGCCGTGGCCGCCTCCGAGGAAGAGCTGCTGGCGGTGGTCTCCGCCGTGGAAGCGTGTGAGCGCAAAAGCGGCGAGCTGCGGGGCCGCCAGGCCAGGCTGCAGGTGCAGATGCAGCAGCTTGCCCCCTGGCGTGGGCTGGACATTCCTGTGGAAAGGCTGTGCGATACGCGCGATACCGTCCAGTTTGCCGGCACGGTGCTGGGCCGCGCGTGGGAGGCGCTGGAAACGGCGCTGGCGGGCCTGCCCGCGCAATGGGAGCGCATCGCGGAAGAGCGCGACAACGTCTGCGTCTGGGTGGTGGCCCACCGCAGCGCCAGGGACGAGGTCCAAAGCGCGCTGAAGAACGCGGAGTTTGCCCCCGCGCAGTTTGCCTATCCTGCCGGCACGCCCGCCGCGCAGCTGGACGCGCTGGCCGCGGGCCTGCGCGAGGTGGACGCGGACCGCGCGTCGCTGGAGGAAGCGCTGCGCGGCTACGCCAAGTCGCTTCCGCAGCTTCGGATTTTGTTTGAACTGGCGTCGCAGGAGCGGGACCGCCAGGCGGCGGCCGCCAATTTCCTGTCCACGCGCAGCGCCTTTATGATGCAGGGATGGGCGCCCGCGCCTTCGTGCGACGCGCTGGTGAAGCGCCTCAAGGCCGTCGCGCCGGACTGCGTGGTGGACTTGCGGGACCCCGACGAGAGCGAACAGCCGCCGACCCTGCTGCATAACGGGCGGGTGGCCACGCCGTTTGAGACGGTCGTCTCCAACTACTCCATGCCCGACCCACGCGGCATAGACCCCACGGCCATCATGGCCCCGTTCTTCGCCTGCTTCTTTGGCATGATGGTGTCCGACGCGGGCTATGGCGCGGTGATGGCCGCCATGATTCCCATTGCGATATGGAAATTCAAGCCCAAGGAGAGCATGCGCCGGATGATGTGGATTCTGACGCTGGGCGGCGCGTTCACGGTTTTCTGGGGCGCCATTTACGATACCTGGTTCGGCGCGAACCTGAAGCCCGCTTTCCTCCAGCCCGTGATTATCAACGCGCTGGAAGACCCGCTGAAGATGATGTACCTGTGCATCGCCATGGGCGCCATCCACCTGTTCACCGGCCTGGGCGTCGGAATGTATATGAACTTCAAGCGCGGCAAGCCCCTGGCGGCGCTGTTTGATCAGGGGTTCTGGTTCTTCCTGATTATCGGGCTGGGCCTCCTGATGCTGCCGGCTACCGCCACCATTGGCAAATTCCTGGCCATCGGCGGCGCGCTGGGCATCCTGTTGACCGCCGGGCGCGACAAACCCACGCTGATCGGAAAGTTTACCGGCGGCTTCGGCGCGCTGTACGGCATCACGTCCTGGCTGGGCGATTTGCTCAGCTACATGCGCCTGTTCGGCATGGGCCTGGCGACCGGCGTTATCGGCATGGTGGTCAATATGCTGGCCGGCATGCTGATGGGCAATCCGATAGGCATCGTGTTCGGCATCGCGGTGCTGGCGGTCGGCCATATCTTCAACGCTTTTATCAACGTGCTGGGCGCATACGTCCACTCCTGCCGCCTGCAATACATCGAGTTTTTCGGCAAATTCTACGAAGACGGCGGCACCATGTTCGCGCCCCTGGCGCACAACCCCCGGTATGTGGCCATCCGCGACTCGCGCGCGGACACATAACATAAATACTCTGATTGACCCGGAAATTAAAGGAGGATACGACGATGGAACTTGGACAGATTCTGGCGCTGGCGGGCGCGGCGTGTGCGGCTTTGGTATCAGGCATTGGCTCGGCAAAGGGCGTAGGCATGGCGGGCGAAGCGTCTGCGGGCGTGGTTTCTGAAAATCCCGAAGTGTTTGGTAAATGCCTGGTGCTCCAGCTGCTTCCCGGCACGCAGGGCATCTACGGCTTTCTGATTGCGTTCATCGTGCTGCTCAAGACCAATTTCCTGGGCGGCATGGTTCCGCTGACCACCACGCAGGGTCTCCTGATTTTCGTGGGCTGCATGCCCGTGGCCATCGTCGGCCTGATTTCCGCAATCTATCAGGGCCGCGTGGCTTCCTCCGCCATCAACATGGTGGCCGTCCGCCCCGAGCTTTCCGGCCGCGGCATCACCATGGCCGTCATGGTCGAGACGTACGCGGTCTTCGCGCTGCTGACGTCCTTCCTGATGGTGTTCTTCGTCGCCCTGTAAGGAGTGCTTGCCGATGAACGCACAACCCATCCTCAACAGGATTGAACAGGACGCCCGCCAGACCGCGGCGGCCATGCTGCGCGACGCGCAGGCGCGCGCGGACGCCGTGCACAGGGCGGCTGAGGAAAAAATCGAGGCGGAGCGCGAGCGCACCCTGGAACAGGCCCGGCGCGACGCGCTGGACATGGACGACCGCATGCAGCGCATGGCGCGCCTGGACGGCCGCAAGGCCCTGCTGGCAGCCAAGCGCCAGGTGCTGGACGAGGCGTTTGCCGGCGCGCTGGACAAGCTGCGCGCCATGCCGGCCCCTCAGGCGCGCGCCTTTGGCCTTCGCCTGCTGCTGGAAGCCGCCCACGGCGACGAGCAGGTGGTGGCCGACGAGCAGAGCGCATGGTGCGACGAGGCGTTCATCCAGGAAGCCAACGCGCTCCTGTCCAAGGCCGGACGCCCCGCCCGTCTGACGCTCGCGGCGCAGCGCCGCGCGCTGGGCGGAGGCTTCGCGCTGCTGCGCGGCGGCATGGAAATCAACTGCTCCTTCCCCGCTGTGGTTGCGTCGCAGCGCGCGGAGATGGAGGCGGAAATCGCGGCGCTGCTGTTTGACTGAGGCTGCGCCGGCGGTTGGCCCCGCCGAACTGTGAGCGGCGCGGCATGCGCCGGGGAAAGGAGGGGTAAGCATGCCCCAAACGAGCGTTCCCTATGCGGTGGCGCGCATCCGCGCGCAGGGGCGCGACAGGCTGGACGCCGGCCGCGTCGAGCGGCTGCTGTCCGCCTCCGATTATGAGGAAGCGCTGCGGACGCTGGCGGAAATCGGCTGGTCGGGCGAGGGCGCGGACGCGGAGGCCATTGCCGCCGCGCGCGTGGAAAGCGCCTGCGCGCTGGTACGGAAGGTTTCGCCCTGTCCGGATGCGACGGACTGCTTTTTGCTGCGCTATGATGCGCTGAACCTGAAGATGCTGCTCAAAGCGCGCTGCCTGGGCCAACGGCCCAAACGGCTGTCCGCCTGCGGCGTCTATCCGCCCGAGCTGCTGGAGCATGCGGTGGCGGATCATACCTACAAACGCCTGCCGGACGTGCTGCGGGAGGCGCTGGACGGCCTGGAAAAGACGCTGGCCGTGCGCGAGGACGCGCTGGCCATTGACACGACGGTGGACAAGGCGGTCTTTGCGCTGACGGTGCAGAAGCTTCGCCATGTGCGCAGCGGGGTCATTCGCGACTATTTTGCGGGCCGCGCGGATTTTCTCAACGCCATTATGCTCCTGCGCGTCGTGCGCATGGAACGCGACGCGGCGTTCCTGCGCGAGATGCTGCTGCCCGGCGGCACGGTGGCGGAGGAAAGCTGGATGGAGGCCTTTGCAAGGCCGGAGCTGGTGGCGAAACTGCTGGCTCCGTATGGGAAACGCGCCGCACAGGCGGCGCTGGCCGCGGCGCTGGACGCAGCGAAGCTGCCCGCGCTGGAAAAGACAATGGACGACCGGCTGCTCAAGCCCTTTTCCGCGCTTCGGCTGGACGCCCTGCGCCTGGAGCCGGTCGCTGGCTATCTGCTGGCCGCCGAGCGCGAGGCCGCTGCCGTTCGGCTGATTCTGACGGGCAAGGCCAACGGCTTTGACGCGGAGGAAATCAAAGAAAGGCTGCGTGAACTGTATGGCGGTTGATGTAATGGGCGTGGTGGGGGAGCGCGACGTGGTGCTGGCGTTCAAGGCCATGGGCATGCGCGTCATTCCCGCGCAGACGCCCGAGACAATAGGCGCAGCCGTCTTCCGGCTGGCGCAGGAGGGCGTGCCGGTCATCTTTATTACCGAGCGCGCGGCGCGTATGGCGCCGGAAACGATGGAACGGTACCGGGCCTCCGCCTCGCCCGTGCTGATTCCGATTCCCGGAACCCAGGGTACGGACGGATTCGGCATGGGGCGCGTAAAGGCGAACGTGGAAAAGGCCATCGGCGCGGATATTCTCTTTGGCGAATAAACCCGCCGGCGATGAACGAAGAAGAAGGGTAAGAGAAAAATGCAGCAAGGAAACATTATCAAGGTTGCCGGCCCCTTGATCGTTGCGGAGAACATGGCCGACGCCCGGATGTACGACGTGGTGCGCGTGAGCGAAAGCCGCCTCGTGGGCGAAATCATTGAGCTGCGCGGCGACAGGGCGTCCATTCAGGTATATGAGGAAACCTCGGGCCTTGGCCCGGGCGAACCGGTGTATTCCACCGGCGCGCCCCTGTCTGTCGAGCTGGGGCCGGGCCTCATCGAATCCATCTTCGACGGCATTCAGCGCCCGCTGACCGCCGTGTACGAGAAGGTGGGCGACCGGATTACCCGCGGCGTGGAGGTGCCCTCGCTGGACAGGACGCGCAAATGGGCGTTCCAGGCGCGCGTGAAGGTGGGCGATGCAGTGTCCGCAGGCGATATCCTCGGCGTGGTGCAGGAAACCGCCGTGGTGGAGCACCGCATCATGGTGCCGCCGGGAATCTCGGGCGTGGTCAGGCAGATTGCCGATGTGACGGCGACCATTGAGGAAACCGTCTGCGTGGTCGCCTGCGCCGACGGCACGCTGGCCAATCTGACCATGATGCAGAAGTGGCCCGTGCGCCGCGGCCGGCCCTATGCCGAAAAGCTGGCGCCCGAGGTGCCGATGCTGACCGGCCAGCGCCCCATCGATACGTTCTTCCCCGTGGCCTCCGGCGGCGTCGCCGCGGTGCCCGGCCCGTTCGGTTCGGGCAAAACCGTGGTGCAGCACCAGCTGGCCAAGTGGGCCGATGCGGACATTATCATCTACGTCGGCTGCGGCGAGCGCGGCAACGAGATGACCGACGTGCTCATGGAGTTCCCCGAGCTGCACGATCCGCGCACGGGCGAATCGCTCATGAAGCGCACGGTGCTCATTGCCAATACGTCGGACATGCCCGTGGCCGCGCGCGAAGCCTCCATCTATACCG
>DVFI01000092.1 GCA_018713305.1 Candidatus Avichristensenella intestinipullorum | reverse complement strand
GTGAAGAGAATTATCATGATGCACTTGTCGCAGATTTGAACAGCGCTGAGTTTCCGAATGTAACATATACCAGAGATTTAACGGACTGGCGTGAATTTATAAGAAGGACGCCCGATGAATACGAAGCATGGATTCAGGGCTGTATCCAGGAATGCACCATTTTGGAATTGAAAATCCTAGAGGAAGTATCGAGGCAAGGCAAAAAGGTCTTTGTAGATACGAATATTCCGACAGAAGTATTATGGAGCATTTCGGATATAGACCATGTTTTGATTATGCTGGCAGACCCCGATGTATCGGTTAACAGATTCTTTGACAGGCCGGACAGAGAAAAGCAGTTTTTGTATCAGCTGTTGTGGCAGGAAGCGAATCCGAATAAGGCGCTGGAGAATTTCAGAGAATGCTTAAGGAGAATCAATTCCAAGAAATGCTATAACCGCTTTCTGAATTCCGGATTTCATGTGATGGTAAGAGATGAATCAAGAACGATTGAGGAGTCTTTGCTGCTGGCAGAAACGGCGTTTCGGCTAAGAGAAAGGGCCAAATTCGACGATACGGAGCAGGAGACTGCGCCGGGGCGCCCCAGACGGCGCCGAGCGCGGGGGAAGGCGGGAAGCGATGTTCCATAACGAGCAAATACACCGCACGGCACGGGAACAGTCGGCAGCGGATATGGGCTGCAGCGCGGATGACTTTCTAAAATCCGAATCGGTGGTGACGGATTTTTGTTTGGGCAAAAAAGCAAGGGTGTATTATCAGGAGCCCATTGCCTGCCATTTTGTGTCATACGGCAGCAATGTTGTTGCCGCCGCAAAACCTGATGTTAAGGAGATAGCAGCTGAATATGTGAAGAGATATGACCATTATCATCTGTTTGAAACGCCAAATTGTCTCTGGCTGAATGAAAAGCTTGCACGCTTCGGGCAAAAGGTTTGCTTTATGGCCTATTATTTCCTGCCCGATGTGCGTAAGCTTACGCGGCTTGACTGCCGCTATGAAACAAGGCTTCTGCACCCCAAAGATTTTGAACCTCTCTATACAAAAGCGTGGCGCAACGCTCTTTGCGCCGACAGAAAGGAGCTGGATGTGCTCGGCGTTGGCGCATACGACGGCGGCAGGCTGATAGGGCTGGCCGGTTGCTCTGCAGATTGTGAAACCATGTGGCAGATAGGAGTCGATGTTTTGCCCGAATACAGGCGGCAAGGGGTCGCCTCGGCGCTTACGAGCCGGTTGGCCGTGGAGGTTTTAGCGCACGGCAAGGTACCGTTTTACTGCTGCGCGTGGTCGAACATCCCATCCGCCAGAAATGCCGTGAAAAGCGGGTTTTTGCCTGCCTGGGCGGAAATGACGGTAAAGCCCGCCGACTTTGTGGAAAAGGCGAATGCGGTGGATGGAGAAAGGAAAACCGGCTGACAGAAATTCGGCACAGGCCCCAGGCGGATACAGGGTTCCGGCGCTCCTGTACCGCTTTCCCGGCCGCCGCGGCCGCGGCGTTTGCTGATAAAGGCCGGGCCGGCAGCGCGGCATGGCGCCATGCAGTTCCCGTTCCGTCGCGGCGCGTCCGCGGCGATATCCATGACGCAATGCGCCTGCGCCGCCATGTTTTTCCCAAGGAGGTACGTCATGAAAAAAACGCTGTTGCCCCAATTCCCCGACACGGCGCCGCCCGAGGTGCGGCGGTACGCCGCAGGAGCGGCGGTGTACGACAGCTCCTGCTCGCCCGAGGCAAGGGTCTATTATCTCAAGAAGGAAAATGGGCGCTATGTAAAATGCGCGGACAGGGGAACGCTGGAAAAAGAAGCCGCGATGACGGCGTATTTCCACGGCAAGGGGCTGGGCCCGGAGGTGCTGGCGTATGTTTCCGACGACGACCGCGACTGGCTCGTAACCGCCGCCATGGCCGGAGAGGACTGCGTCAGCGAAGCGTATCTTGCAGAGCCGAAGCGCCTGTGCGATACGATTGCGCACGAATTGCGAAGGCTGCACGAGACGGACTTTACCGGCTGCCCGGCGCCGGAGAGAACGGCGGAATATCTGGAAACGGCCGAGACGCATTACCGCACGGGCTGCTATGATACCTCGGCGTTTCCCGACAGCTTCGGCTACCGCTCGGCGCAGGAAGCGCATGCCGTGCTGGCCGAAGGGAAGGGCGCTTTGCAAAGCCGGGTTCTGCTTCACGGCGATTATTGTCTGCCCAATATTCTGCTTGACAACTGGCGGCTCTCCGGCTTTATCGACCTTGGCGGCGGCGGTGTCGGCGACAGGCACATCGACCTTTTCTGGGGGGCCTGGACGCTATGGTTCAACCTCAAAACCGACCGGTACCGCGACCGCTTCCTGGACGCATACGGCCGGGACAGGGCGGACGCGGGCATGCTCAAAATTGTCGCCGCCGCGGAAGTCTTTGGATAGCGGTTGGGGGAAAAGCGCGGGGCGATGCCCTGCGGAAAACCGGCGTTTGCGGCAACAGGTCCGACGACAGGGGCCGCATCCGGGCGCGCGGGGGAAGGAAGCGCGCTGCCGGATGCGGCCTTTCTTTTCGGCGTCCGGGCGTGTCAGCCCGCGCAGTAGGCAGCCGCCGCGTCGGCGCAGGAGGCGGCGTCCGGCGTATAGCAGTCCGCGCCGATGGACTCGCAGAACGCCTGGGTAACGGGCGCGCCGCCGACCATGATGCGCACCTTATCCCGAATCCCTTCGCGCGCGGCCGCCTCCACCACGTTCTGCATCTCGTTCATGGTGGTGGTCAACAGCGCGGAGCAGCAAATCAGGTCGGCGTTTTGCTCGACCGCCGTCTGAATAAAGCGCTCTGCCGGCACGTCCACGCCCAGGTCAATGACGGTCAGCCCCTTGCCTTCCAGCATAATCTTCACCAGGTTTTTGCCGATGTCGTGCAGGTCGCCCTTGACCGTGCCCAGCACGGCCACGCCCCGGTTGGCGGACATGCCTTCCATCAGATGGGGCTTGAGCACCGCCAGGCCTCCGTTCATCGCGCGCGCCGCCACCAGCACTTCCGGCACGAACACTTCGTTTTTCTTGAATTTCTCGCCCACGACGTTCATGCCGCTGAGCAGGCCCTTTTCCAGGATATCCCGCGGGTTTTCCCCGGCATCCAGCGCCTGCTGCACCAGCTCCTTGACTTTGGGCATGCGGCCCTGCTGCAAATAGGCGGAGATTTCGTCCAAAATGGCCATGGTATTCCCCTCCTGTCTTTCTGGCGCTAGTATACGCCCGAAACGCCCCGAAAAGATTGCAGAATCTTCTCCTTTTTGGGATTTTCTTACGTTTCCCGCGCCATTGCGCCGTCCTGGAGGCCCTGCGATGCCTCCTCCAGCGCCCGGGCGCCCTGGCGCAGCAATCGCCAGGCGGACAGCGCCATCATCCGGGCGGGGAGCAGCAGCGCCGTATCCTCGTCAACCATGCGGAACGCCGCGCTGTGCAGCGCGCCCTCAAAGCCGCCGGTGGTAAAATTATACACCGGCATGCGCTCGCTCAGGTCGCCCACGTCCGTGGAGGTGGGGTTGAAATGGGCGGGCGTGACCTCGGCGATGTCGCCGGGCGGCAGGAGCAGGGCCGCGATTTCCTTCTGCCAGGCCGTCGCGGCCCGGTAGCGCATGGGCGCGTAGGCAAACAGCGGCTCCATCTGCACGGAGGCGTCCATCGCCAGCGCGCCTGCGGAAAACGCGCGGCACGTCTTTTCCCAGGCGTCCTCCAGCGCCCTGCGGTTTTTTGCGCGCACCATCATGTCCAGCTCCACCTGCGCGGGCACGACGTTGGCCGCGTCTCCCCCTCGCGTGATGATGCCGTGAACGCGCACGCCGTCCTCGTCCCGGTACGTTTCCCGCTGCAGCCCGATGGCCGAAAGCGCAAGCGTAGTCGCGGACAGCGCGTTGACGCCCTCATGGGGCGCGCCCGCCGCATGGGCCGCGCGGCCTGTGACGCGCACGCGGCTGAAACGCACGCCGTTGTTGGGCATGCTGCCCAGCAGGAGCTTGGCGCGTTCCGGCACATAATGCACATGGTGCGTCACCGCCGCATCCACCCCGTCAAAGGCGCCTTCGCGCAGCAGGCGGCATTTGCCGCCGTACTTTTCCTCCGCAGGCACCGCAAAAAACAGCGCCTCTCCGCCCAGCGCTTCCCGCACCGCCGGCTGCGTCAACGCCAGCGCCGCGCCGTACAGGGCCGCCAGCTGCGCATGGTGCCCGCAGGCGTGCGCCGCGCCCGTCACGGGATCGGCGTCCGGATGGTCGGGACAGCGGATGGCGTCCAGCTCGCCCAGGAGCGCCACGCAGCGGCGTCCGCCGCCCAGCCGGGCCGCCACGCCCGTTCCGGAAAGGCCCGTCTGCACCCGCAGGCCCAGCGAAGAAAACGCCTGCGCCACGGTCTGCGCCGTCCGATGCTCCTGGTCGGAAAGCTCCGGATGGCGGTAAATGTCCCGCGCAAACGCCACGATTCTGTCGCGCTGCTGCTGCAAAACCTCCAGGATGAACCGTTCCATGGCGTCCATCGTCTCATCCTCCTTTGCGCACAGTGTACCGTCGCCGCGCGGGCCTGTCAAGCGCTTGCACGACGGCCCCGGTTGTGCCACAATACAGAAAAACGAACGGAAGGGAAGGAACTTGCATGCGGGCATACGAACGGCTTTTGCGGTATGTGCAGTTTGACACCGCCTCGGACGAGAAAAACGCCTGCTGCCCCAGCACCGAGGGACAGCGGGTGTTCGGGCAGGCGCTGGTGGAGGAGCTTCGCGCGCTGGGCGCGCAGGATGCGCGGATGGACGAGCATGGCTATGTATACGCCAGCGTGCCCGCCAACGCCGAAGGGCAGCCCGCCATCGGCCTGATTGCGCACATGGATACCGTAGACGGCGTGCCCTGCCAGCCGATGCGTCCCCGGATTGCGCGCTATGACGGCGGCACGCTGGTGCTCGACGAGGAAACGGGCGAAGCGCTGCGGCCCGAACAGTTTCCCGGCCTGGCGGACTATGTGGGGCAGGACCTCATCGTCACCGACGGGCGCACGCTGCTGGGCGCGGACGACAAGGCGGGCATTGCGGAGATTATGACGCTGCTGGAAGCGCTGCGCGACGACCCGTCCGTCCGGCACGGAAAGCTCTGCGTCGCCTTTACCCCCGACGAGGAAATCGGCCGGGGCGCGGACCTGTTCGACGTGGACGGCTTTGGCGCGGATTTTGCCTATACGGTGGACGGCGGCAGGCTGGGCGAAATCGAGTTTGAAAACTTCAATGCGGCCAGCGCGAAGGTGACGGTGCACGGCGTGGACATCCATCCGGGCTCGGCCAAGGACAAAATGCGCAACGCCATCCTCCTGGCCATGCAGTACCATGCCCTGCTGCCCCAGCACGAAAGCCCTTCGCACACGGAAGGGTACGAAGGGTTCTATCACCTCGGCGATTTCACCGGATGCGTGGAAACCACGCAGATGCGCTACATCCTCCGCGACCATGACCGGGAAAAATTCGAAGCGCGCAAGGCGCGCATGCTCGCCTGCGGGCGTTTCCTCAACGAACAGTACGGCCAGGGCGTTGTGGAGGTGGAAATCCAGGATTCCTACTACAACATGAAAGAAAAACTGCTCCCCCACATGCATATCGTCGAGCGCGCGGAGGCGGCCATGCGCTCCCTGGGCGTGACGCCGCTGCGCCTGCCCATCCGCGGCGGTACCGACGGCGCGCGGCTGTCCTTCATGGGGCTGCCCTGTCCGAACCTGTGCACCGGCGGCGCCAACGCGCACGGCCGGCATGAGTTCGCGTCCGTGCAGGCCATGGACGTGATTGTCGAAATTCTTCGCGAGATCGTCCGGGCGCGGTAGTCCCCCTCCCCCGCCGAAATACGGCGTCCTTTACGGGCCGTCCGGCTCCCGCAGGACCTCTTCCAGGAGCCGGGCGGCGATGGCCGGATGGGCCCGTCCCTTCGTGGCCTGCATGATTTTGCCCATGATGGCCTGAAAGGCGCGCGCCTTGCCGCTCCGATACCGCTGCGCCAGCGCCTCGTTGTCCCGCACAATCCCGCGCACGACTGCGTCCAGCGCGGCGCGGTCGCTCAGCAGCGACAGCTCCAGCGCGTCCACCGCCTCCGCGGGAGACGCCCCCGTTTTTTGCATGTGCTCCAGCACGCGGCGCGCCGAACCCATATGCAGGGTTTCGCCGCTCAGCAGGTCGGAAAGCGCCGCCAAATCCTCCGGCGAAAAGGGCTGCGCCTCCTCGTCCGCAAAGCGCGAGACCTCCTGCACCAGCAGATTGGCCAGCCGCGCCGGCTCGCGGCAGCGCGTCCGGGCCAGGTCAAACGCCGCGCCCAGCGCCGGCTGCGCGGAGAGGATGTCCGCGTCGCTCTCCGTCAGGCCCAGGGTCCGGACATAGCGGCGCTTTTTTTCCTCCGGCAGCTCGGGCATGCCGGCGCGAATGGCCTCGATATCCGCGCGCTCCAGGCGCAGGGGCGGCAAATCCGGCTCGGGAAAGAAACGGTAATCGTCCTCGCTTTCCTTTTCGCGCATCAGCACCGTCTGTCCGCTGGCCGGGTCAAAGCGCCGCGTCTGCCGCCGTACCGCGCCGCCCGCGCGCAGCAGGGCCGCCTGGCGGCGAAACTCGCTGTCCATGGCCTTGCCGGCAAAGGCGATGGAGTTGATGTTTTTCATTTCCGTGCGCACGCCCAGGGCCGACCGGCCGGCCGGGCGCACGGAAAGATTCACATCGCAGCGCATGGAGCCTTCGTTCATCCGGCAATCCGACACCCCGATGCACAGCAGCACGGCGCGCAGCCCGTGCAGAAACGCGCGCGCCTCCGCCGCCGTGCGGAAGTCCGGCTCGGTGACGATTTCCACCAGCGGCACGCCGCAGCGGTTCAGGTCAATGCGCGTATCTTCTCCGCCATGCAGGAGCTTGCCCGCGTCCTCCTCCATATGGAGTCGGGCAATACGGATGCGCTTTTCGCCCGCCTCCGTCCGGATATCCAGCCAGCCCCCCGTGCACAGCGGCTGTTCATGCTGGGAAATCTGGTAGGCCTTGGGGAGGTCCGGATAAAAATAGTGCTTGCGCGCAAACGCCGAATCCCGCGCGATTTCGCAATGCAGCGCCAGTCCCGCGCGCACGGCATATACCACGGCCTCGCGGTTGAGCGCGGGCAGCGCGCCCGGCAGCCCCAGGCAGACCGGGCAGACATTCGTATTGGGCGGCGCGTCAAACGCGTTGGGACAGCCGCAGAACATCTTGGTTCGGGTTTTCAGCTCCACGTGCACCTCCAGCCCCGCGACCATTTCATACGCCTGCTCCGCAGCGGCCGTCTGCTTCATTCCGCCATCGCCTCCTCCAGCGCCTGCGCGGCCCGGTATATGGTTCCTTCCGCAAACGCGCGGCCCATCAGCTGCAGGCCCACCGGCAGGCCGTCTTTTCCCGTGCCGCAGGGCATGGACAGCGCGGGCAGGCCCGCCAGGCTCGCCGGCACGGTGCACAGGTCGCTCCGATACATGCTCACAGGGTCGTCCGCCTTCTCCCCGGCCCGCCACGCGACCGAAGGCGCGGTGGGGGAAAGCAGCAGGTCATGCGCCTCCAGCGCGCTGCGCATCTGCGCGCGCACCTGCGCGCGCGCCCGCTGCGCCCGCCGCCAATATGCCTCGCCGTCCCCCGCGCTGAGCGCGAACGTGCCCAGCAGAATGCGGCGCTTGACTTCCGGGCCAAACCCCTCGCTGCGGGAGGCGGCGTACAGGGCTTCCATGTCCCGCGCCTCCTGTGCCCGACGGCCGTAGCGCACGCCGTCAAAACGCGCCAGGTTGCTCGATGCCTCGGCGCTGGACAGAATATAGTACGCGGGCAGCGCATATCGCAGCGCGGGCAGGCGCACGCCGCACAGGCGCGCGCCCTTCCTTTCCAGCAGGCGCGCGCCCCGTTCCACCGCCTCCGCCACCTCCGGCGCGACGCCCTCGCCGAACATCTCCTCCGGCAGCGCGATGGACAGCCCGCGCACGCCCGTGCCCAACGCCTCCACATACCCGCCGCACGGCCGCCGTGCGCTTGTCATGTCCCGCACGTCATGCCCGCAGAGCGCTTCCAGCACCCGGGCGGAATCGGCCACCGTGCGGGTCAGCGGGCCAATCTCATCCATGGAGGACGCGAAGGCGACCAGCCCCCAGCGCGAAACCGCGCCATACGTCGGCCGCATGCCCACCACGCCGCACAGCGCCGCCGGCTGGCGGACGGAGCCGCCGGTATCCGACCCCAGCGCAAACGCCGCTTCCCCGGCAGCCACGGCCGCCGCCGAACCGCCCGAACTGCCGCCCGGCACGCGCGACAGGTCCCGCGGATTGCGCGTGCGCCCCAGCGCCGAATGCTCCGTGCTGGAGCCCATGGCGAATTCGTCCAGGTTGGTTTTGCCCAGCATCACCGCGCCCGCCGCCTGCAGGCGTTCCACCGCGGCGGCGTCATAGGGCGGACGGTAGTCGGCCAGCAGCTTCGAGGCGCAGGTTGTGCGCACCCCCCGCGTGCAGAGGTTGTCTTTGTAGGCGGCCGGGATGCCCGCGAGCGCCCCCGCCGGCAGCCCCCGCGCCCGCCGCGCGTCCACCGCCCGGGCCTGCGCCAGCGCTTCCTCCTCCGTTACGGTCAGGTAAGCGCCGACGGCGTCGTCCTTTTCCCGGATGCGCGCCAGGAAGGCCGCCGCGATTTCCTCCGCGCTCGTCTCGCCGCGCGCCATGGCTTCCTGCAAAGACGCAATGCTCATGCCCGTAACGTCATGCATCGTCGTCCTCCCCGGCCAGCGCGCGCGGGACGATAAAACAGCCTTCCCGCCGGGCCGGCGCGGCGCGCAGCGCCTCTTCGCGCGCCAATACCGGCCCCGCCACATCCGCCCGCAGCGCCGAAAGCCCTGCGGACGCCTCTTCCGCCCTCTCTTCTCCTGACGCTTCCTGCGCCGAAAGCGCGTCGGCAAACGCCATGATGCGCGCCATCTCCTCCGACAGCGCGCGCCGCTCCGGCCCGCTCAGGCGAAGCCGCGCCAGCCGCGCCGTTTTTTCCACGTCCATGGGCATCCCGCTCGCCTCCTTTGCCGCAAAGCCGTTCGGTTGCGGCGGTTTCCCGCGCAGGCCCCGAAAGACCTATCGTTTTTCTTCCGCCAGCAGCGCCAGCAGCGCGTCGACGTCCTCCGGTTCAGTGGCCCAGCTCGTCGCAAAGCGCACGACCGTATGCCGGGCGTCCGCCTTTTCCCACACGCTGAACCCCACCTTTTCGCGCAGGCGCTCCATCTGGCCGTTTTCCAGCACGACGAACTGCTGGTTGGTCGGCGAATCCAGGAACAGCGGATATCCCAGCTTCTCCAGCCCTTCCCGCATGCGCAGGGCCATGTCCATGGCGTGCCGGCTGATGCGCCAATAGAGGCCGTCGGTAAACAGGGCGTCGAACTGCACGCCCGCCAGCCTGCCCTTGGCCAGCATTGCGCCGTGGCGTTTGACGCGGGTCAGAAAATATCTGGGCGCGTCGCCCCGGGGAAAGACCACCGCTTCGCCGCACAGCGCGCCGACCTTCGTCCCTCCGATGTAAAACACGTCGCACAGCCGCGCGATATCCTCCAGCGTGACGTCGCACCGCGGGCTGACCAGCCCATAGCCCAGGCGCGCGCCGTCGGCATACAGCGGAATATGGTACCGGCGGCACGTCTCTGCCAGCGCGGTCAGCTCCCTGAGGGTGTAGAGCGTGCCGTATTCGGTGGGAAAGGAGATATATACCATGCCGGGGAACACCATGTGCTCATGGCTTTCGTCCTGCCAGAACGCCTCCAGCGTATTTTCAAGCGTGCGGGCGTCGATTTTGCCCTCGCAATGGTCGACGGAGAGCACTTTATGCCCGGTAAACTCAATCGCCCCGGCCTCGTGCATATTGATATGCCCCGTGCGCGCGCTGATAACGCCTTCGTAAGGCGCGAGCATGGAATCGATGACCACGGCGTTTGTCTGCGTGCCTCCTACCAGAAAAAACACGTCCGCCTGCGGCGCGCCGCAGGCCGCGCGGATTTTTTCCCTGGCGCTTTGGCAATAGACGTCCTCGCCGTATCCGACGAGCTTTTCCCGGTTGGTTTCCACCAGCCGGCGCAAAACCTGTTCATGGGCTCCTTCCAGATAGTCGCATTGAAAGTACAGCATTCGTTTTCCCTCCTGTCGGCATTATAGCATTCTCCGGCCGCCCGGCAAAGCGGCCGGAAAAAAATTAAAGGAAAAAAGCGCCGTCCGGCGAATGATAGGGGCAGCGGTTCCCGCTTCCGGCCAGGCGCGGGAACGCGCCGCGGCCCTGTATCGTCTTTTTTCATGGCGGCCATCTGCCGCCGGAAAGGAGAACCATGTTGGAAAAATGCAAAGCGCTTTATGCCCGCTATGGGGACATGCTGCGCTATCTGATCATCGGCGGGCTGACCACGCTGCTTGACTATGCGGTTTTCGCCCTGATGTTCAACGCGCTGGGCGTGCACTACCAGATCGCCAGCGTTTTCAGCTGGATGGCGGCGGTAGCGTTTGCGTTCTGCGGCAACAAATGGGTCGTGTTTCGGGCGCATGCGCGCGACCTGCGCACGCTCCTGCGCGAAAGCGTTTCGTTCGTGACCGCACGGCTTGCCACGCTGGGCGTCAACGCGCTGTTTTTGTACGTTTCGGTGGATATGCTGGGCATGCATGCCAACCTGGCCAAACTGCTGGCCAACGTGCTGGTCATCATCCTGAACTATGTGCTCAGCCGCCTGTTTGTCTTCAAAAGAGGGTGAATGATATGGACGCTGCGCCGATACGGGATTTTGAAGGGTTTTGCACCGCGCTCCTGCAGGCGGGGTTTTCCCTCGGCGGCCCCAACGGGGAGGGCATCTTTACGCTCTGCGACCGGTTTGCCCCCGAAATCCGCTGGCACACCGGCGACCCGCAGACCGATCCCTGGGCCTGGCGCATGCGCGTGCTGGACGAACGCAGCGATATCGCCTACGCCAAGGTATTTTTCAAAAAAAGCGGCTATATCACGCGCGAGTGGGCGCCGGCGTTTCTGGCCGTCCGGCGCCGGGGAAGCACGCTGGAGGAGGACTATGCCTGCGGGCTGGTGAGCCATACAGCCCGCCGGATATACGCGCTGGTGCAGGAATACGGTTCCCTGGCCATGCACCAAATCCGGCCGCTGGGCGGCTTCGGGCGCGAAGACCGCGGCGCGGTGGAGCGCGCGGTGGTGGAATTGCAGATGGGCATGTATCTGACCCTGTGCGGACGCCAGCGCAAGTTTTCGCCCCGGCACGGCGAATACGGCTGGGATTCCACGGTGCTGTGCGCCACGGAAGCGTTCTGGGGAGACGCGGTGATGGAGCAGGCCCGGAAGCTGCGCCCGGAGCAGGCGGCCGAACGCATCGCCGCGCGCGTGCTGTCGCTCCATCCGGACGCGCCCCGGCGCGCGCTGCGGCGGTTCATTCTGGGATAGCGGGCCCTCAGCCGGCCGTATTCCCCGGCTCCCCGCGCTGTGGAAGCGTCCTGGTGAGAAACAGGGCGTAAGCGACGGCCACCGCCATCAGAATCAGGTGCAAAACCATGCGCGTTTCCATCGTCAGGCCTGCGTCGTTGGAAAAGACGGCGGTGACGTTGATGGCGGCATGGGCGGCGATGCAGGGCAGGAGGCTTCCGCCGCGGAAGAAGAGCGTGACGAACAGGAAACCGATTGCCATGGCGCCGGTGACCTGGAACAGGTTTTCCGCCAGACCCGCCCCGCTGCCGTTGACCAGGTTCAGCAGATGGCCGAGGCCAAAGGTAACGCTGGATACGACGATGGCCGTCTTCACATTCTCTTTTGCCATCGCCCTGAAAAGAAAGCCCCGGAAGATGACTTCCTCGAGGAATCCGACGCAAAGCATGCAGGCCGTGTAGCAGACGACGCCCGCAATATCCAGGCGGAGCGCAAACCCGCTCCAGAAATTCCTGGTGGCCAGGAACATCAACGGAAGATAGTAAAGAAACCGGCGGGCGGGCACGGCGGACCTGCACAGCCCGTAGCGCTTGAGCAAGTTGTTTTTTTTCAAAAAGAGAAACAGCGCCGCGGCCTGCGCGATGCCCAGGAGCGCGCTCGCGGCATAGTCGACGCCCAGGAGCCTGTTCAGCGGATTTGCGGCGGATTGCAGCGCGCAATACGCCGCAATGCATACCAGCGCAAACGTCAGTTCGTTTTTTTCATAGAGCTTGTTCATGTTGTTTTCTCCTGCGCGGCCCATACCGCGCCCCTGTACGCCTGCCGCAGATGTTTTTTTATCAGTTCTCCGTCATAGGCCATGGCGTGGTTTGCAAGGATGCTCGCATACCCGTGCGCAAACAGCGCTATCGTCAAAAAGACCTCTTTGGTCTTTTCCAGGCTCATCCCGGCCGCCGCCTGCATCGCGGAAAGCACCGGCAGGAGCTCCTCTGCGTCTATCATCTCCAGCAGGCTGTTTTCCGCGGCAAAGCCCGATTGAAACAAAAACCGGAAGGCATGCGGTTCCTCCACGGCAAACCGGATATAATTGCATCCGATGCCCAGCATGACCCCTTCCTGCGGGTCCGTCAAGGTCAACAGGTATTCCGTATGGTACCGGTTCAGCTTCTCATAGGCCGCCTTTTTCAAGGCTTCCATCGTTGCAAAATGGTACATCACGGGTTGCGTGGAGCAGTTCAGTTTCCTGGCGACGGTTCGGGCGTTGATGTTTTCCGCCCCGGCTTCGCGCGCGATGGCAAGCGCGGCGTCAATCACCATATCCTTTGTTATCCTTGGCCTTGGCGGCACGTCCCCCGCCCCCCTCTTCCGATAGATAACATTCGTTGCATAACATAGATTATAATTCGTTTGCTGCGCCTTGTCAAGAGAAGGGGAGAAAAACCGCGGGCGCGCTTTTCGCCGGGGCGGCCCAAAGCGAAAACCCGGTCTCATACTATTCTCAGATAAAACAAGCTATAAGCGCCAAGCGAAGAAGGGGTCTGGGGACTGGTCCCCAGGCTAGGGGTTTGGGGGATGAAATCCCCCATCGTTCTCCTATCGCGAAGCGATGAAAGGAAAAGCAGTCAGGGAGCGAAGCGTACCCTGACGGCCGGTTATCGGACGGCTCAGTTCTATTTGAGAATAGTATCAGACAGGCCAGAGGCTTGAACAGTCGTTTCGTCATGTGTTTTCTCCCCTTCCAGTGAATATCATGCTTCCTATAAGATGAGACGGTGGTTCGGAGATAAAATTCGCGCTTCATGCAAGGAAAACCCGCTTTTTTGACAAAAAAAACAATCTCCCCTCTGAATCTCTGTCCGCGCCATGAAACCGCCGCCCCGTCCGGCGAAAGGCCTTTCGGGACGGCGGTTCATTTCCTCACAGGCTCAGCATCATGTCGCCGGTCTGCGCATCCACCGCGGCGACCACGCTTTCCATATTCCCTAGAATTTCTCCCCAGATGCGGATCAGCCATGCGGGCCGCGCTTCGATTTCCGTTTGGGCGATGTTCTTGGCCAGCATCACATACCCCAGTTCTATCCGCGAGATGTGCAGATTGCGCCACTCGCCCAGGTTCATGTCGGCAGATTGGCACGCGGCAAGCGCCTCATCCGCTGTGATCGGCGCAAAGGGCTCACCCAGCGCCGTTTGCGTTCCAACGACAAAGGGGAACTCGAGTTTTTCCAGCCCTCTGCGGCTCCACAATGCGCAGACCAGGGTCTTGGGCGTTTCCCACTCCACGATGCCGGGCATGTGCTCGTCCGTCTCCATCATGGGCAAGCCATGAAAAAGCTGGCGGTAGTGGATCAGGCAGCTTTCATCCTCTTGTGTCCAGTTCTCGACGACGAACTCATCAGGTGCAACGCCATATGCCAGCTTCTTCCCGGTTTCCGCTTGCCAGTCCCCGAGCGTCATGCAGGAGACGAAGACCGGCTCGCGCTGGATCGTCACGCCCAGCGCGTCGAGAATCGGATTGATCCCCTGCTCCGCCTGCTGCAAAGAGAATCCCTCCAGCAGCTGCGCGTCCACCGATTCGACGATGCCTTCGACAGCGAGCCGCTCAAACGGGAACTCCAGGCGCGCGTGGGTCTCCCGCTGAAAGGTGATCGCATAGGGGCTGAAACGCGCCTCATCGCGCCAGAGGATCCGCTCCTCTTGCCCCTGTGGGAAAAACGCGATGCTGTCGTAATCCTTTTTTTCGAGCGGAACGGTTTCATCAAACCACAGCGCAAGGTCAAACGCCTCTTCCGGATTCTCGCCCCAATCCAGCGTCGTGACCCGGTAGGCCTGCACGCGGTCGATCGTCTCCCCATAGATGTCTGCGTCCACGGCGATCGTATACGTTTCGCGCTCAATCGCCGTTTGAATATGCCTGTCCGGCAGGGGCGCACTCACCACCTCAGCCGAAGCCAGGCTTGCGTTGACCATCAGCGCACATGCGAGCAGCAACCCTCTTTTCATTGTTCTACCTCCTTTGCAATCAGTATCGCGGTCTGCCTGTCAAAGTCAAACAAAACCCGGTCTTCCATCCCGCGCACGCCAAGCGTCAGCGTGTGCGGCAAGCTGTCCGGCGTGTAAAACCGGACGTGCAGGGTATAGCCATCCTGCGCATTGCCCGTGCGGCTGATTTCACCCCCTCGATGATTGACCGCGTCCTCCTCCCGTCCGACATAGAAAGAAGGCACTGCATTTTTCAGCCTTTCCCCCGGCACATAGCGGATTTGCAGATCCATGCCCAGCGGCGTGTAGGCCACCTCAACATCCGTCACCGTCAGAAGGCCGCTCCAATCGACCGTCGCAGACAGCTTCAATGTCTGCGCCTCAATGCGCGGCACCTCAAAGCAGAGCACGCCCGACTGTTCATGTACCCACCTTGAACCATCCGCACTGGCCAGCGCTGTGCTGCATGGCCATGTGACGCTGAGCTGCGCTTCCTCAGAGAAAATCGCCTGGCTGATGTACAAAAGCAGCGTGCCGTCCTCCTCTTCCGCCCATTCGATGCTGCCCTCTTCGCCGCAATCCACAAGCACGCCATCCGCGCTCACATTGCCGTGATAGCCCTGCATCACCGCGCGCTTCCCTTCCACCGCTTGCACCGCCACAACAGCCTGCAATGTATTCCCATCGAAAACCGCTTCCCGAACCGTAAACGTCGCATCATCGAGCTGTCCGCCCGACTGAGGAACGCCCCTTTCCACGAGCGACTCAGCATCCGGCGAAGCATCGCCCCAGAAGAAGGCCAGCCCCAGGCCATCGGCAGCCAGTGCCGTCGCACAGATCAGCAGCGCCAGCGCGACCGCAAGCACAAAGGCTCTTTGGACCGGCCTGCGTTTTTGCTCCATGGCGCGAAAGAGAACCGCTTCCTGGCGCCCGTCAAATCCCTCCGGCAGGATGATCCGTTCATGGTGCAGTCTGTCCTCCAGTTCATGCTCATTCATGCTCTCTCCTCCTCGATCATGCGTCTGAGCTTTTGCTTTCCGCGCGCCATGCGTGCCGAAACCGTGCCTTTTGGCGCGTGCAGCACTTTGGCAATCTCCTCAAGTTTCATGCCCTGTGCATAGTACATCGTCAGGGGCAGGCTGTACAGCGGCTCCAGCCGCTCCACAAGGGCCCAGATGTTTTCTGTCTCGCGCGGCGGCGCCTGCCGTTCAAACACCTGGACATCGTCGCTGGGAATCTCCCTTTTTCGCCGTCTGAGGATTTTGTGGCAGGCGTTGATCGTGATGCGCATGAGCCAGGGGCGGATACTCTGCCAGTTGCGCAACGCATACAGGTGCGCATAGGCCCGTTCCGTCGCATCGGCCACGGCCTCCTCTGCGTCGCTGTCCGAGCGAAGCATCATGCGCGCAACGCAAAACATGCCGGCACGGTTCTGGCGGATGGCTTCCACGAAACGCGCATCGCGTTGTCGCTTTCCTTCCACGTCCATCCTTCCTTTCGTCTCTTCCGTATCGCGATACACCCTTAAGATGCACAGGATCGGGAAATGTCTGCACGATCCATCGAAAATTTTCCTGGAGGAAGAGGTTGATCTGGAAATCATGCCGGCTTATACTAATCTCAAATAAAAATATCCATTATCCACTTACGTTGTGTAATGCTCATAATGGTATAACGAGAAAGATGGTTGATTGTCTCACACAAGCGGTCTACCACCTTTTCCAATGTAGCAAAAACCTCATTACGAAATCCCTGAGTTCGCAGTTCGCGCCAGATCTGCTCAATGGGATTCATTTCCGGAGTATACGGTGGTATATGCAGGATGGATATTCCTGCTGGCACTTTTAGCGCTACAGATTTATGCCATGCAGCACCGTCGCAGATCAGAACGATGATGTCATCAGGAAACGTTGATCGAAGCTGATTCAAGAATACCTACATGCATTCTGTATTACAGTATGGCATGACAAGAAAAAGACTTTCTCCATCTATTGGATCAACAGCGCCATATACATAGCGGTATTCCCGTATATGATGACAGGGAACGGATGGACGAATTCCTTTCATACACCAACAATTCCTGGGCTTGTTGATTCTTCCGAATCCCGCTTCGTCCTCAAATAACAGCCGTACCCTCTTCTTGGGATTTTGTTTTGCCAAAACTCCTACTGTATCGTTATTTTTTTTGAGGCTCGAATCGCCTCTTCATCTGCTTTCTTGGGATGTTTGGCTCTGGGCATGACCTTACGCCATCCGTGTCTTTTCAGAAGCATATAAATATATCCCCGGCCGGTATCCTTGCCAATCCTTTTATCAAAAACCTTCTTGATCTCCTGTGCTGTAACCATATGTCCTTGCTCTGCCATCTTTTCAAACGGGACAAGGATCTCCTTTTCTTCCGCTTCACTCAGACTGCGATGATTGCCTCCGACATACTTGTTGCGCATGAATTCTTCAAGCCCCTGCTTCTTGTATTCTGATATGAGGCGGGCTACTTTCCTCTCTGAACAGTTCATTCTCTGCGCGGTTTCGGCAATGCTTACCCCGCTAAAGCGGATTAATAGCACCGTTAACTTCTTTGATGTTCGTTTATCTTTGCACCGTTTCTCGGCTTCCTCTATTTTTTGATACTCTTCTGCGTTTATGCTATAGCCTTTCATTTCCATCACCCATAAGTACTATACCACAATATCTATAATTGTCAATCATATTTGAGAATAGTATCAGACATGCGCAAAACGGCATGGCCTTGCCGCCATGCCGTCGCGTTGGCTCTTCAACGGCCCCTCAGCCATCCTGGGGCGAAGCCGTTTCCTCCTCCTCATCCCGGCCGGCAAGCCTCTCGGCTTCGTCGACGATGTCCGCGTCCAGCCCCATCACGCGCAGCAGGCCGATGGCGTTGCGGGTGCGCGAAGGGCCGGGATAAAGCCGGTAATCGAACAGGATTTCGCCGTTTTCCAGCCGTTCCCGGAAGTGAAAGCATGCGTATTCTTCGCGCAGGATGCGCGTCAGTTCCAAATCGTGCGTGGCCGCGGCGCACAGGCAATCCTGCCCGTGCAGCCAGCGCAGCACCGCCGTGGAGGCCGCCAGACGCTCGGGCGTGTTGGTGCCGCGCAGAATCTCGTCCACAAAGCATGCGCACGGGCCCCGCCGCACCGCTTCCAGAATCCGACGCAGGCTTTTGATTTCCGTCACAAAGTAGCTCTCGCCCGCGAGCAAATCGTCCCGCAGCGCCATGGAGGTAAACACCGGCATACGGCGCACGCACAAGCGCTGCGCGCAGCAGGTATGCAGGCTGCGGGCCATAATCATCCCCAGCGCCAGCGAGCGGATAAACGTGGACTTGCCGGAGGCGTTGGAGCCGGTAATCAGCGTGCTGCGCCCCACATGGCCGCTATTGTCCACGGGATGGGCCAGAAGCGGATGGTACAGCCGCTCAAAGCGGATTTCAAGCGACTGCGTAAAATCAGGCCGGCACCAGAAATGCAGGCTTTCGCGCAACGACAGCACGCACAGCGCCACGTCGATATCCCCTATCGCTTCATAAAAGCGCTGCACCCGTTCCTGCTCGCGCTGCATAAACGCAAGCCGGCGGTTAAAAAGCACCAGATCCACCGGCACGAGCATGCGCAGCAGGTCCCATACAAACAGCAAATCCCCCGCCATGAAGCTGGCGTCGCCCGAAAGCAGGCCCCGAAGCCGTTTCAGCGGCTGCGCCGCCTCCCGCACCGGCGCTATGCACGCGCGCCACGCATCCCCCTGTATCGCGCAGAGCCTGCGGGCCGCCCACAACAGCGAGGCCAGATAGCGCAGGCCGCGAAGCTGTGCGTCTATGCGCAGCCTGTACGCCATGGAAAAGGCGCTGGACGCCGCCACGGCCGCTATCAGCAGCGCCAGCCCGGCCGCCGGCCAAAAGAACCACAGCGGCAGGGACAAGGCCTCTGCCGCCAGGAGCAACGGGAACAGCCAGCCCGGCCGGATGCGCGAGGCGGCAGGCGCAAACAGCAGCGACTCCATGGCGCTGTGGTGTTCCTTGCCCGCGCGCAGCAGCAGCCGCTGTACCTGAAAGCGCAGCGCCTCCTCTGCCAGCGGCGCCATACGCTTTTCGCACGCCTCTGCGTCGCTTTCCTCCGGCTCGCGCAGCAGCCGGTACAGCCGCGCCTCCCCCGCCGATGTCAGGCATACGTTCACACGGCGGTACAGCGCGTCCATGTCCAGGTCGTTCCAGGTGATATCGTCTACGCGGCCCTCGCCCTGTGCCTGCGCGGCGCGCTGTTCGTCATAGCGCGCAACCCCGTCCAGCCGGTATTGTTCCTCTGCATCCGGCGCCCGGCCAAAGCCGCTGCGCAGCCTGTCTTCCAGGCGCTTGCGCGCACGCAGTTGGGAAAACAGCATCCAGCCCGACAGCAGCAGGAACAGCGCGCCCAGGACGCATCCTCCCAGCCAGTTGAGTTCCATAGGGTTTTGCTCCCTCTGCGCCTCTTGCGCCGTCAGAAAATCGCTTCCACAAATTCGTCCGCGTCGAAGGACTGCAAATCGTCTATCCCTTCGCCCACGCCCACATACCAGACCGGAACGTCCAGCGCCTCGCGGATGGCGATGGCGATGCCGCCCTTGGCGGTACCGTCCAGCTTGGTCAGGACAATGCCGTTAATCTCGGCCACTTCCTTAAAGACGCGGGCCTGCGTCAGGCCGTTCTGGCCCGTGGTCGCGTCGATGACCAGCAGCGTGCGCAAATCGGCTTCCGGATACTCGCGCTGGACGATTTTGCGGATTTTTCCCAGCTCGTCCATCAGGTTTTTCTTGTTATGCAGGCGGCCCGCCGTGTCGATAATCAACAGCTCCGCCCTGCGCGCTTTGGCCGAGGCAATGGCGTCGTACACCACCGCCGCCGGGTCCGCGCCCTCGGCATGGCGCACCAGCGGCACGCCCGCGCGATCCGCCCAAATCTGAAGCTGATCCGCCGCCGCCGCGCGGAAGGTATCGGCCGCGGCCAGCATCACGCCGTGCTGCGCGCCCTTGAAACGGAGCGCGAGCTTGCCGATGGTCGTCGTTTTGCCCACGCCGTTGACGCCCACGACCAGCATGACCATGGGCCACTGCAGCGGCGGCCTGGGCGAGCGCATGCGCTCCTTGAGGATTTCCTTGAGCATTTCCCGTGCCTTGGCGGGGTCTCCCACCCGCTGCGCCTGCACGCGTTTGCGCAGTTCGCCGACAATTTCGTCCGAGGTGCTCACGCCCACGTCGGCCATCACCAGCACGTCGGTCAGGTCCTCGTAAAAATCATCGTCCAGGGCCTGATAATGGTGAATCAGCTCGTCCACCCGTCCGGCCACGCTTTCGCGCGTGCGCGCCAGGCCTTCCTTCAGCCGAGAAAAAAACCCCGCCATTTCCTTGCCTCCTTATACCATACCGGGCGTTTATGCCCCCACGTCCGCCAGGCGGACGGAAACCATGCGGGACACGCCTTTTTCTTCCATCGCCACGCCGTAGAGCGCCTGGCACCGCTCCATGGTGCCGCGCCGGTGCGTGACGACCACAAACTGCGTGCGCGCGGAGAAATTATTCAGATAGTCGGCGAAGTTCGCCACGTTCGCCTCGTCCAGCGCCGCCTCAATCTCGTCCAGCACGCAAAACGGCGTGGGCTTGAGCTGCAGCATGGCAAAGAGGATGGCGATGGCCGTCAGCGCGCGTTCTCCTCCGGACAGGAGCGAAAGCAGCTGCAGCTTCTTTCCGGGCGGCTGTGCGACCACGTCGATGGCGCAGCCCAGCACGTCGTGCTCGTCGGCCAGCTTCAGCTCCGCGTGCCCGCCCCCAAACAGCGCCGTAAACGTCCGGGCAAAATACTGGTTGAGCAGCGCGAACTGTTTGCGGAACCGGCTTTCCATTTTGGCAAGCAGCTCCGCGATGATGCCCTGCAAATCCTCCGTCGCCTTGAGCAAATCCTGCTTTTGCGCGTTGAGCTGCTCGAAACGCTCGCGCGTGAGCCGGTAGTTTTCCACGGCGTTGACGTTGACAGACCCCATGGCGCGCATTTGTCCGCGCATGGAGGCAATCTGTTTTTCCGCCTCCCGCAGGTCAAAATCCTCGCGCCGGAACGCCTCGGCCCCGGCATAGGTCAGCTCATATTCGCTCCAGATGCGCTCCTGCAGCCCCTTCAGGTCGCCCTGCGCGCGCACCAGCTGCAGCTCCTGCCGGTGACGCCTGTCCGCATCGGCGGCAAGGCGCTGGCGCAGCGCCTCCAGCGCGTCGGTCTTCTCCCGCACCTGTACGGCCAGCGCGCGGCGCGCCTCGGCCCGTTCGGCCTGTTCCGCGCGGCGCGTTTCCAGCGCTTGCGAAAGCGCAGCGCGCTCCTGCTCGCCCGCCTCCAGCGCCTGCCGGTCCTGCGCCAGCGATTCCGCCTGCCGGCGGCGCGCCGTATCCCGCTGCTCCCGCCGCTGGGAAAGCTGCCCCTTCTCGCGGTGCAGCCGCTCGCCTTCCCGCCGCGCCGCGTCCAGCTCGCGTTCCTGCGTCGCCACGCTCACGCGCCCCGCGGTCACCTGTTCGCGCAGCGTTTCCAGCTTTTCCCGCGCGGCGGCCAGCGCGGCCTGCAGGGACGCGGTGCGCTGCTGCATGGCTTCCTGGCTCGTTTCTCCTCCCGCCTGGTCCGCCTGCGCGCGCTCCAGCTGTTCCTGAATATCGGCCATGTTGGTACGAATCTGCTCGCACAGGAGCGCCGCTTCCCTGCTGCGCTCGTCGTGCGCATCGCGCTGCGCGCAGGCATGTTCGTAATGCTCCGTCTCGCGCGCCACGGCGATTTCCGCCTGATGCACGCGCTCAAACAGCTCGTTGCGCACGCGCTTGGCCTCCGTGCGGCGCGCGTCGCAGGCCGCCACGCCGTCCTGAATATCCGCCAGCTCCTTGTCCAGCGCAGCGAGCAGCGCCTGGTGTTCCTTGATTTCCCGCTCGCGCGAAAGCAGGCTGGTGGCGCTGGACTGCACCGAGCCGCCGGTCATGGACCCGCCCGGATGCATCACGTCGCCGCCCAGCGTCACCAGCCGGAACGCGTGCCGGCCGCGGCGCATAATCGCGATGCCCGCGTCCAGGTTCTCGGCCACGACCGTTCGTCCCAGCAGGCTTTCCACCACGCCCCGGTATTCTTCCTCAAAGCGCACCAGCTCGCTGGCCACGCCCACGCAGCCGGGCATGGACAGCACCTGGCGCTCCTGCGGGCTGAGCAGGCGGCCGCGTACCGTGGTCAGCGGCAGGAAGGTCGCGCGGCCCAGCCGGTTCTGCCGCAGGTATTCAATCATGCGCTTGGCGGCCTGCTCGTCCTCGGTGATAATCTGCTGCAAGGCGGCGCCCAGCACCATTTCCAGCGCGCGCTCGTATTCCCGCGGCGTTTTGAGCACGCCGGCCACCACGCCCCGCACGCTCTTGTCTCCGCGCGCGTAGAGCAGCGCCTTGCGCACCGCATGCTGGTAGCCCTCGTAATCCCGCTCCATTTCGCGCAGCATGTTCAGGCGCGAAAGCGTCTCGTGCCGTTTTCCGGTCCTATCCCGCAGGCGGGCGAGCAGCGTTTCGCTCTCCTGGCCCGCCGCGCGCACCGCCTCGTCCAGCGCGCGCGCCTCCGCCTCCAGGTCGGACATCTGCGCGCGCGTTTCCTCCAGCGTCTCCCGCGCACGCCCCACGGCTTCTTCCAGCTCCTCATGGCCCTCGCGCAGGGCGGCGGCCTGGGCTTCGGCCTCTTCCAGACGGCCGGTCAGGCTTTGCGCAAGCCCCGTCAGCCGGGCCCGCGCGGTCTTTACGTCGGCCATGCGGTTCATCGCCCGCATGATGTCCGCCTTATGCCCTTCCAACGCCTCCTCGCAGGCGGTCTCCTCCGTCTGTGCGTCCGCCAAAGCCCGTTCCATCGCCGACAGCCCCTGCCGCTCCATCTCCAGCGCGCTGCGGCGCGCGGCGATGTCCGCTTCGTTTTCGCGTCGCAGCTGCTCCAGCGCGCCAGCCCTTCCCTCTTCCTCCTGCGCCAGCGCGTCCTCGCGCCGGGCGTCCGCCTGCGCATGCGCGATGCGCTCACGCAGCACGTTATTGGCGCCCTCGCGCGCCTCCAGCGCGCGGGCCGCCTCCAGCACCTGCGCGCTGCGTTCGCCGTCCTCTTGGGCCAGCGCGTCTGCGCGCGCGTTGAGTTTCTCGCGCTCTTCGCCCAGCGCCTGCACGCGCGGCTCCGCCTCGGCCATCTGCGCGTCCAGCGCGGCAATCGCCTCTTCCAGGACGGCGATGCGTTCGTGGAGACGGTCGTGCTGGAGCAAAAACGCGTTCAGCTCCAAATCGCGCAGGCTGTCGCGCAGGGCCAGGTACTTTCTGGCGTCCTCCGCCTGCTTTTCGAGGGGTTCGAGCTGGTTTTGCAGCTCCCCGAGAATGTCCTCCACGCGCTCCAGGTTCTGGCGCGTGTTCTCCATGCGGCGCTCCGCCTCTTCCTTGCGCACGCGATAGGTCACGATGCCCGCGGCTTCCTCGAACACCTCGCGCCGGTCGTCCGATTTGCTGCTGAGGATTTCTTCAATGCGCCCCTGGCCGATGAGCGAATAGCCCTCTTTTCCAATGCCCGTATCGCGGAAAAGCTCGGTAATATCCTTCAGGCGGCAGGCCGCCCGGTTGAGGTAATACTCGCTTTCCCCGCTTCGCCAGACGCGGCGGGTTACCATGACCTCCGCGCAGTCCATCGCCAACGCGCGGTCTTCATTATCAAACAGCAGCGATACCTCGCACCAGGACAGGGGCTTGCGCTTTTCCGTCCCGCCGAAAATCACGTCCTCCATCCGCGCGCCGCGCAGCTGTTTGGCGCTCTGTTCGCCCAGCACCCAGCGCACCGCGTCGGAGATATTGGATTTTCCGCTTCCGTTGGGGCCCACGATGGCGGTCGTGCCCTGCTCAAAGACGATTTCCGTCTTGTCGGCAAAGGACTTAAACCCCTGAATTTCCAAGCGTTTGAGCTTCAACGCACCGTTCCTCGTTCTTTCAGCGATTTTCGCCCAGCGCCTGCCGGGCCGCGGCCTGTTCCGCCTGTTTTTTGGAAGGGCCGCGGCCCGTGCCCAGCACGCGGCCGTCCACCGACACCTCGGCCTCAAAGGCGCGGGCATGCGGCGGTCCCTCTTCCCCAATCACCCGGTAGACGGGCGTGGAATGGCCCCGGGCCTGCTCGCGTTCCTGCAGGAGGCTTTTATAGTTGGCCGTCGCGGTCCGGGGTTCGTAGTCGCCGAAGGCCCGGTCGCACACGGCGGCGGCGGCTTCCAGGCCGCCGTCCAGATACACGGCGGCCAGCACGGCCTCCATCGCATCGGCCAGCACCGAGGGTTTGTCGCGCCCGCCCGAGAGTTCCTCTCCGTGATCCAGGCGCAAAAAAGCGCCCACGCCGAACGCGCGGGCCGCGCAGGCGAGCGATTCTTCCCGCACCAGCGCCGCGCGCAGCTGGGTCAGCTGACCTTCCTGCATCTGCGGATGGCGCGCGAAAAGCGCCCGGCTCACGCATAGCTGCAGCACCGCGTCGCCCAGAAATTCCAGGCGCTGATTATCCTCCGCCCCGGAGGCGGCGGACGGATGCGTCAGCGCGAGCGCAAGCAGGGCCTCCCGCTTGAAGCGCCAGCCCAGCGCATCCATCAGGGGAACCAGGCGCGCATGCGCATCCGTCATTTCTTGCACTTTTCGATGTATTCCACGACATCGCCCACCGTGCGCAGGCGCATCAGCGCGTCATCCTCGACCATGATGCCCAATTCGCTTTCCAGGTCCATAATCAGCATCATGATATTGGCGGAATCGGCGTTCAAATCCTCCAGCAGGCGGGACTGCGGGGTAATGGTAGCGACATCGATTTTGAGCTGTTCGGCGATCAGGCCTGCAACGCGTTCAAACATGGGTTTGCCTCCTTATACGTCTTGAAGTTCCGACCGGATGATGTCCGTCACATTGCCTTCCAGCATGCGGTACGCCTGCCGGACGGCGCTGAAAAAGGCTTTTGCGCTGGAATTGCCGTGGGCTTTGACCACCGCGCCCAACACGCCCAGCATCGGCACGCCGCCGATTTCCTCGGCGTTCATGCGCTTTTTGATGCGCCGCAGCGCGGGCTTGACCAGGGCCGCGCCCAGCTTGGTGCGCGAATTGGCGGTCAACTCCTGCCGGAGCAGGTCGAAGAGGGCCTTTGTAATGCCTTCCATGGCTTTCAGGGCGACATTGCCGGCAAAGCCGTCGCAGGCCACCACGTCCGCCTCGCCCATGGGGATGGCGCGCGCTTCCACGTTGCCCACAAAGTTCAGGCCCGTCTCCTTCAAAAGGGCGCCGGCTTCTTTGGTCTGCCGGTTTCCCTTTTCCTCTTCCTCGCCGATATTCAAAAGCCCCACGCGCGGGTTCGTCACGCCCAGCACCTGCCGCGCGTACACCGCGCCCATGCGCGCAAACTGCGCAATCCACGCGCCCTGGCAGTCCACGTTGGCCCCCGAGTCCAGCAGCAGCGTCTGGCCGCCGCCGGCGGTGGGAATCGGCGTAGCCAGCGCCGGACGTTCCACGCCTTCGATGCGGCCCAAGCGGAACATGCCGCCGGCCATGACCGCGCCCGTGGAGCCCGCCGACACCAGCGCCTGCGCCCGTCCCTCGCGCACCAGGGCAAAGGCGCGCACCAGCGAAGCGTCCGTCTTTTGCCGAATGGCCATCACCGGAGATTCGTTGTTGCTGATGACTTCCCGCGCATCCACGATTTCCAGCCTGTCGCGCACATCCCCGGCATCCTGCAACAGCGGCGCGAGCTTTTCCTCCTGCCCCACGAGCAAAATGCGCAAATCTCCATAGGCGCGCAGCGCTTCCACGCTCCCCTGCACCGTGCTTTGCGGCGCATGATCCCCGCCCATGGCGTCAACCGCGATGATGTGCATCCTCATTCCCTCCTTGACCACCCCTTATTGTAACAGAAATGGCGAAAAAAGTGAAGAGTCTGCTTTGAATTTGGCGAACGGCCCCCAGTTCGGGGCGGCGCGCCGCGCGAAAGGCGAAAAAAAAACCGCCCGCCGCACCACGATTGACAAAGCGCGCGCTTTGTCCTATCCTGAACGGGACGGAGCCAGGTGCAAAAAAGAGGAGCGGACCTGCCGCTCCCGTTAAGGGCCGGCGGACGCGCCGTCAGCCCTGCTTTTTTGGGCAAGCCCGCGTATCCGTCTTCCCGCCGTTAGCATACCCGCCGCGCGCGCGGGCATGCGCGGCAAAATCTGGCAAAGACGAGGGATTTCCATGTGGATTGCCGACCTGCATATTCATTCCCGGTTTGCCCGCGCCACCAGCCGGCAGTGCGAGCCGGTCATGCTGGACTGGTGGGCGCGGCGCAAGGGCATCGATGTGCTGGGGACGGGCGACTGCACGCACGCGGGCTGGCGCGCCATGCTCGCCGACGCGCTCGTGCCGGACGGCAGCGGCTTTTACCGCCTGCGCGAGGATTTGCGCCAGCCCGGCGCGCCGGAAGGCGCGACGCGCTTTGTGGTTTCGGGCGAAATCAGTTCGATTTACAAAAAGCGAGGGCGGGTGCGCAAGGTGCACAACGTCGTGCTCTTTCCCAGCCTGGCGGACGCCGAAAAGTTTTCCGCCCGTCTGGAGGGCATGGGCGCCAACCTGCGCGCGGACGGCCGGCCCATTCTCGGGCTGGACAGCCGCGACTTGCTGGAAATCGCGCTGGAAAGCTGTCCCGAAGCCGAATGGATTCCCGCGCATATCTGGACGCCGCATTTTTCGCTCTTTGGCGCCTATTCGGGGTTTGACGCGATTGAGGAATGCTTTGAGGACATGACGCCCCACATCCACGCGCTGGAAACCGGCCTTTCTTCCGACCCGCCGATGAACTGGCGTCTTTCGGCGCTGGACCGTTACACGCTGGTCTCCCATTCCGACGCCCATTCCCCGGCGAACCTGGGGCGGGAGGCAAACCTGCTGGACTGCCCGCTGACCTACGCGGACCTGACGGCGGCCCTGCGGGACCGCGCGGGCAGCGCCTTCGCCGGAACGCTGGAGTTTTTCCCCGAAGAAGGGAAGTACCATTGGGACGGCCACCGTGCCTGCGCCGTGCGGATGACGCCGGCGCAGCGCGCCGCTGCGGACGGGCTGTGCCCGGTCTGCGGCAAGCGCGTGACCGTAGGCGTGCTCAGCCGGGTAGAGGCCCTGGCCGACCGCCCGGAAGGCGTACGTCCGGAGGGTGCGCGCCCTTACGAACGCCTGGCGCCGCTGGCGGAGGTGATTGCCGCGTCGGTGGGCCTGGGCGCATCCAGCGTCAAGGTGCAGCGCCAGTACGACGCCATCCTTCGGGCGCTGGGCCCGGAGCTGGAGATTCTGCGCCGCGCCTCCGTCGCCGACGTGCAGCGCGTGGCCGGCCCCTGCGTGGCCGAAGGCATCCGCCGCCTGCGCGAGGGAAAGGTGGAGCTGGAGGCGGGCTTTGACGGCGAATACGGCCATGTGCGCCTGCTGCAGCCGGAGGAAATCCGGCTGATGGGCGGGCAGATGAGCCTGCTGGGCGCGCTGCCCGTCTCCCCGACGCCCCGGCCGGCCGCCGCGCGCCCCGTCCCGCGGCGCAGCGCTCCGCCGGCGCAGGAGGCGGCCGTTCCGACGGAGGCGCAGGAGGCGGCGCATCCCATGGGCCTTAACGACCGGCAGTGGGAGGCGGTATCGGACGATTCGCCCGTCGTGTCGGTGCAGGCGGGGCCCGGAACCGGCAAGACGCATACGCTGGTATGCCGCGCGGCGTATCTTATCGGCGAGCGCGGCGTCGCCCCGTCGGATATCGGGTGCGTCACCTTTACCAACAAGGCCGCGCGGGAGATGCGCGAGCGCCTGGCGTCGCGCCTGGCCGGGCGGCAGGATATCAGCCGCATGACCATCGGCACGTTCCACGCCATCTGCCTGCGCATCGTCCGCGCGCACCGGGGACCGGTCGTGCTGCTGGATGAGGCCGAGGCCGAAGCGCTGGCCGGGAACGCCGCGGCGGCGCTGGGGCTGAAGCTTACGCCGCGCAAGGCGCTGGAGGCCGTCAGCGCCGAGGCAAACGGCCTGGCGCCCGCGCCGGCGGGGTTGGGCGCCGCCTACCGGGCCGCCTGCGACGCGCTGGGCGCGCTGGATTTTGACGGGCTGCTGCTGGCGGCGCTGGAGGCGCCGGACGGCGGCTTTGCGCATCTGCTGGTGGACGAGTTTCAGGACATCAGCCCGGTGCAGTACCGGCTGATTCGCAAATGGGCCCTGGGCAGCCGGAGCCTGTTTGTCATTGGAGATGCGAACCAGGCCATCTATGGCTTTCGCGGCGCGGATGCGCGCTGCTTTGCGCGCCTGGCGGAAGATTTTCCGGCCCTGCGCACGGTGCGCCTGACGGAAAACTACCGCTCCACCCCGCCCATTCTCCGCTGCGCCCAGTCCGTTCTTCCCGGCCGGCCGGAGGTGCCCGAGTCCCGGCGCGCTTCGGGCCTGCCCGTATGCCTTGTGCGCGCGGCGGACGGATGGGCAGAGGCCGTCTTTGTCGCCAAGGAAATCGCGCGCAGGGTGGGCGGCGTGGATATGCTCGGCGCGCAGGGGGAAAGCGCCGTGTCCTTTTCCGACATCGCCGTTCTGTACCGCACGCACCGGCAGGCCGCTCTGCTGGAAGAATGCTTGCAGAAAGAGGGCATTCCCTATGTGGTCTCGGGCCGGGACGCGCTGCTGGAAGACCCGGCGGCGCGCAGGGCCGTCGCGTTTTGCCGCCTGCTGTGCTTTCCCGAGGACCGGCCCGCGCGGCGCGCGCTGGGCCTGGACGAAGCGGCGCTGCGCGACGCGCTTTCGGCCTGGGCGCCCCGCGCGCACGGCGAACCGCCCGCGCGCTGGCTGGCGGCGTGGATGGCGCAGCAGGGGATTCCTGCCGAAGGCGCGGCGGGACGGCTGCTGCGCATGGCGGTGCTGTGCGAAAGCACCGGGGAGCTGGTAGAGGGGCTGACCTTTGGCCGGGAGGCGGACCTGCGCCGCTGCGGTACGCCGGAGCGGCGGAGCGAAGCCGTTTCGCTGATGACCCTGCACGCAGCCAAAGGGCTGGAATATGAGACGGTGTTCCTGTGCGGCGTGCGCGAAGGGCTGATGCCGCTGCACCTGCCGGGCAGGGAGAGCGACGAGAAGGAAGAGCGGCGGCTTCTCTTTGTGGGCATGACCCGCGCGCGGGCGTCGCTGATTCTTGTCACGCCCGGCGTGCCCTCTCCCTTCCTGCGCGCGCTGCCGGAAGCGTTCGTATCGCAGCGCGACGCGCACGAAGGCAGGCCCCGGCCCGAGGGCCGGCAGCTGAGCTTCTTATAAGCGGCAGCCCCTGCGCTGCGTTTTCAGCGCAGAGGCGGCCGACGGGGGTTTATCGATACGCCGTAATCCGGCGAAGAATTGGATGGAAAGGAAGGCGGCGCATGGAACTGTACGGCGAGGTGGTCAGCGGAAAAGGCATCGGAGGCTCGGTGCTGGGCTTTCCCACCGCCAATCTGCGCACCCGGTCTCCTCTCCCCCCGCGCGGCGTCTATGCGGCCCGCGCGATATTGGAAAAGGAGAGCTATCCGGCGGTGCTCAACGTCGGCACGCATCCGACGCTTCCGGAAGGGCCGCCGACGGTGGAAGTGCATCTGATGGATTTTTCGGGCGATTTGTACGGAAAGCGCCTGCGCGTGCAGCTGTTGGACTTTCTGCGGCCGGAGATGCGCTTTGCCTCTTTGGACGCCCTGCGCGCGCAGATAGCCAGCGACGCCGCGCGCGCCCGGAGCATCGCGCAGGGGCGGCCCTAGCGCGTTGCGCTTTCCGCGGCGGCCTGCGCGCCAAATCCGACGCTTCGCAACCATTGCCCGCACAGCGCGGGCCAGGCGCGCACATCCTCCCCTGCCTGTTCGCCCAACCCCAGCCCGTGCCGGCCATGCGCAAATACATGCAGCGCGAAGGGAACACCTGCCCGGGACATGGCGTTGGCCATCATCAGGCTGTTTTCCACCGGGACGTTCGCATCGTCCGCCGTATGCCATAAAAAGGCGGGCGGCGTATCGGCCGTGACGCGTTCTTCCACGGACAGCGCGCGCCGCACCGCAAACGAAGCGTTTTTATGGCCTGTAAGGTTTTGCAAAGAGGCTTCGGAAACAAACGCCTGCATGCTGATGACCGGATAGCACAACGCCAGCGCGTCCGGACGGGCGCTCCGGCGCTCCACGGGGTCGTCCGCATCGGGAGTGCCTGCGCTGGATTCGGTGCCCAACATGCCCGCCAGGTGTCCGCCGGCCGAAAAACCCATTGCCGCCACGCGATGTGGGCCTTCTGCCTCCGCGTCCAAAAGGACCCGAACCAGCCGCAGCGCGCGCTGCGCGTCCCGGAGCGGCACGGGCCAGACATACGGCGCATGGCGGTAGTGCAGCACGAACGCGGACAGCCCCTCGCGCCGCATGGCCTGCGCGACGGGTTCGCCCTCGTATGGCGCCAGGTGATGATACCCTCCTCCCGGCAGGATGAGCACGGCGTCGCGCACGCCCGGCAACGGATACGCCTGCAGGAAGGGCTGAGGCTGCCCATAACCGGCCTCAAAGCCGGGCGCTCCTTCCGCCCACAGCGGGATGATTTCGTTCATGCCTGCGCCTCCTTGCCATGTCGCAGCCCCGACGCGCGCCCGGACCCCCAGGGGAGTCCGGACATGCGCCCCGGCGGCCGCCGTGCCGTCAGAGAATGTTGGACGAAGTGCATTCCACCTTGATGGCGTTGTCCTTCAGCCGCGTCAGCTTCGCCTTGTTGCCCGCGCCGTCGTCCAGCGTCATCTTTTCAATCTGATACTGGTTCATGAAGTTGACCGCGTCGCCTTCCACAAAACCGACCCAGCCGCGGCGCTTTTCCCCGGGCTTGCCGTTTTGCTCCAGCATATCTTCCATGGAAGGCCGTTCTGTCTCGTGCATGGGAAACCTCCTGTATGGGGATTGAGCCCCTATCATACCCCAATTCGCCGCGAAGCGCAAGCGTTTTTCGCCCGGTTGGACGGCCTGTCAGACCGTCGGCCCCGCATGTTCCGCCGCGCGCGCCGGCGGGCGTCATGCAGCGCTTTCGTGCCGTCCAGCGAAACGCCCAGCAGAAAGCGCCCCTGGACGAATACCTCAAGCAGCTCCTCCGATATCTGCAGGCCGTTGGTCTGCAGGGTGTGCCGCACGCGCAGGCGCCGGGCGTTATGGCGCGCCTCCAGGCGCAGCCACTGCCGGTAAAACGCCGCGCCTGCCAGCGTCGGTTCGCCCCCCTGAAAGGCGAAAGCGACCTCGCCGTCCGCAAAGGCAAAGGCCCGGCGCACGATTTTCTCCGCGGTGTCGGGCGTCATCGGGCCGCGCAGGGCCACCTCCCGGCGCCGCATCTCGTCGGCGTAGAAGCAGTACGGGCAGCGCATGTTGCACAGGCCCGACACGGGCTTGACAAGCAGCGAAAGCGGCGGCATGGCGATTTCCTCCCGTGGCGGCATCTCGTATCTCAGTATAAGCGCAACCGGAAAATATGGCAAGACGGGCCGGCAGAGGCTTGACTTCCGGGCGCGCCTTCAGTATAATGGCTCCATTGCGATGATGGGAACAAGTACGCCCCGTATCCTGACCGCAGAGAGACCCCGGTGGGTGCGAGGGGTTGGCATGGGCGGTGCGGAATACCTCCCGGAGCGCGGCCGTGAAGCGCGAATGCGTGCGTAGCGGACGCCGGTGCGCCGGATACAGCGCAGCCTGAGGGCGGACGGGCCGCGCGCCATCCGCCGAACGGAAGTGGTACCGCGTGATGACACGCCTTCTGGCAGAAGGCGTGTTTTTTGCAAAAAAGGAGGGATTTTATGCAGACATCTTTTGCCCGCCGTTTTGACGGCGTTTCGGGCAGCGCCATCCGCGACATCTTCAAGCTTCTGGGTCAGCCGGGCATGATTTCCTTTGCCGGCGGCAATCCGGCCGCATCGGCGCTGGAAGATACGTTGCTGGCCGACATTGCGCGCGACGTGCTGCTGCGCGACGGCAAACGCATCCTGCAATACGGCGCTACGGAGGGCTGGGTTCCGCTGCGCGAACAGACGGCCCGCTTCCTGCGGGAGGACGTCGGGCTGGAGGTGTCCGAAGCGGACGTCCTGCCCACCACCGGCTCCACGCAGGCGGTGGACCTGCTGCTCAAGGCACTCGTCGACGAAGGCGACGTCGTGCTGGTGGAAGGGCCTTCCTTCCTGGGCTCCCTGCAGGCCATGAAGCTCTACGGCGCGCGCCTGGTGGAAGTGCCCATGGACGCCGAAGGGCTTATCCCGGAAAAGCTGGAAGAGGCTGTGCGGCAGTATCGGCCCAAGCTGCTGTATACCGTGCCCAATTTCCAGAACCCCACGGGCGTCACGCTGTCGCAGGCGCGGCGCAAGGCGGTGGCGGCGCTTGCGGCCCGATACAATTTCTTCATCGCCGAGGACGACCCCTACCGCGGCCTGCGCTACGAGGGCACGCATCTGCCGTCCATCTTCTCCTTTGACACGGAAGCGCGCGTGGTATACCTGACGAGCTTTTCCAAGCTCATTTCGCCCGGGCTGCGCGTCGGCGCGGCGGTCACGCGCGATCCCGCGCTGATGCGCAAGCTGACCGTGGGCAAGCAGAGCACCGACTGCCATACCGCCAACCTGACCCAGGCGATGGTGGCCGAATACCTGGCCCGGGACCTGCTGCCGGGGCATGTGCAGAAAATCTGCGCGCGCTATCGCGAGCAGCTGACCCATATGGTGGACGGCTTTGCGGGCTTCCCGGACGGCGTCGAAATGGTTCGGCCGCAGGGCGGGCTGTTCGTATGGGCGGCGCTGCCGGACGGCATGGATGCGCTGGCGCTCCTGCAGCAGGCGGTCCAGCGCGGCGTGGCCTATGTGCCGGGCACGCATTTTTACGCAAACGGCGGACACCTCAACACCCTGCGCCTCAACTTCTCCAACAGCGAAATCGACCAGATAGACCGGGGAATGCGCATCCTCGGAGAACTCGTGAAAGGGGGCCAATAACCCATGCACATTCTTGACGTGCTCAAGGAGCGCGGTTTTATCGCCCAGGTAACCTTTGAAGAGGAGCTGTACCAGCAGCTCGAGACGCCGACCACGTTTTATGTCGGCTTTGACCCGACCGCGGACAGCCTGACCATCGGCCATTATATCCCCATTATGGCCATGGCCCATATGCAGCGCGCAGGCCACCGGCCCATCGCGCTGATGGGCGGCGGCACGGGCATGATCGGCGACCCGTCCAACCGCTCCGATTTGCGCCGCATGCTGACGACCGAAACCATCGATCACAACGTGGCCTGCATTCAAAAGCAGATGTCCTCCTTCCTGGACTTTTCCGACGGGAAAGCGCTTATCGTCAACAACGCCGACTGGCTGCGCAACCTGAACTATATCGAGTTTTTGCGGGAAATCGGCGTGCATTTTTCGGTCAATCAGATGCTGACCGCGGAATGCTACCGCCAGCGCATGGAAAAAGGCCTGACGTTCCTGGAGTTTAACTACATGCTCATGCAGGGCTATGATTTCCTGGAGCTGTTCCGCCGCTACGGCTGCCGCCTGCAAATGGGTGGCGACGACCAGTGGTCCAATATGCTGGCCGGCGCGGACCTGGTGCGCCGCAAGGAGCGCGAAAAGGCGTTTGCGCTGACGTGCAAGCTGCTTTTGACGCACGACGGCAAGAAGATGGGCAAGACGGAAAAAGGCGCGCTCTGGCTCGATCCCAACCGCACCTCGCCCTACCAGATGTATCAGTACTGGCGCAACGTCAACGACGCGGATGTGGAAAAATGCCTGGCCCTCTTGACGTTCCTGCCCATGGACGAAGTGCGGCGCCTGGGCAGCCTGCAGGGCAGCGAATTGAACGAGGCAAAAAAGGTGCTGGCCCTGGAAGTGACGGCGCTGGTGCACGGCCGCGAGGAGGCGGAAAAGGCGCGCGACGCGGCGTCCTCGCTCTTTGGCGGCGGCGACCTGTCCGGTTCCGTGCCGACCACGGAGCTGACCCGGGCGCAGCTTGAGGAAGACGGCCGCCTGACCACCCTGCTGGCGCTGGTCGGTCTGGCCAAATCGCGCGGCGCGGCGCGCAAGCTGGTGGAGCAAAACGCGGTGCGCATGGGCGAAGAAAAGGTGACGGACGTGGAATACCGCCTCAGCCCGGACGCCATCCCTGCGGACGGCCTGCTGCTGCGCGTGGGCAAAAAGAGCTACCACCGGCTTGTGCTGAAATAAATGGCGGATGGCTATAAGACCCTTGGCAAGGCGGGGTCGGACAGCTTCATTATCAAAAAGTCGCGCTTTATCGGCCATGGAAGCCCGGCGGCCACCGAGCGGGAGGCCCTGGACTTCCTGGCCGGGATACGCGCGCAGCATCGCGACGCGTCGCATCACTGCTGGGCCTACATCATCGGGACCAATGCGGGCATCATGCGCTATTCCGACGACGGCGAGCCGGGCGGCACGGCGGGCCTGCCCATCATGGAAGTGCTCAAAGCGCGCGGCGTCGTCAACTGCGCGGTGGTGGTCACGCGCTATTTCGGCGGCGTCCTGCTGGGCGCAAGCGGCCTTGTCCGGGCTTATACCCAGGGCGCCAAGACGGCGCTGGACGCCGCGGGCGTGGTGGTGATGGAAAGAAGCGCGCGGTTCTGGGTGGGCGTGGAATACAGCCTCTGGGGCCGCGTGGAACACTATCTGCAAAGCGCGCCGGTGCGCTGCGAGCAGGTGGAATTCGCCGCCACGGTAACCGCGACGCTGCTGACGCGAAAGCGGGACGAGGACGCGGTGTTTCAGGCCCTGACCGCGCTGACGGACGGGCAGGCGGCGCTGCTGCCGCTGGAAGAATGCGACTGCGACTGGGCGGAAGAAGGATAAACAACGCCGGAGCGCGGCACAAGTGCCGCGCCTCCTGCAAACCATCGCATGGTTTTTTCCCACGCTGTCAGCGCAGCGTTTTTTTCATTTCATAGCGAAGAAGCGACACGCCGTTGCGCAGGACGTATTCGGCGCGCACCACCCGATAGCCGCGCCGCGCAAAAAAGGGCAGGGCCGTGACGGAAGCATGCACGGAAACGGCCGGAAAATCGCGCGCCGTTTCCAGCGCGTCGCACAGCGCCGTGGCAATGCCGCGGCGCTGAAAATCGGCATGGACGTACAGCCTGTCCAGATACCCCGTCTCGTCGATATCGCCAAAGCCGGCGTAGCGCTCCGGCGTCACGGCGACCAGCGCGATATGCGCGCGCAGCGTGCTGTCCCAACGCGCCAGGTCCATCTCTTCCGGCGCCCAGGCCGCCCGCTGCGCGGCGGTATAATCGCTGTCTGCCACGGCATGCACCGTCTGATAAAACAGCGCGGCCAGCGCCCGGCAGTCCTCCGGCCGGTAAGGCCGCAGGCGCACCGCGTCCTTCCGCTTTTCTTCCTCCATATCGCGTCACGCCAGGCCGAACCGGTACACGGTCTGCGTGCGGTAGATCTCTCCGGCCCTGAGCACGCAGGAGGGAAACGCCGGATGATGGACGCTGTCGGGGAAATACTGGGTTTCCAGGCAGAACCCCTGGCGCGGCACATAGGGGCGGCCCGCCTTGCCCGGCGTATCGCCATGGATGCCATTGCCCGTATAAAACTGCATGCCGGGCTGATCGGTCGCCACGTCCATCCGCCTGCCGGAGGCATGATCCCAGACCGTCGCCACCGCGCGCAGGGAACCGTCCCAGCGGTTGAGGACGTAGTTATGGTCATATCCGTTGCCAAAGCCCATCTGCGCGTTTGTTTGCTGGTACGAGAGGCCCTCGCCGATGCGGCGCGGCACGCGCAGGTCAAACGGCGTGCCTTCCACCGGCATCAACCGCCCCGTCGGAATACAACCGACGTCGGTCACCGGCGTGATGGCGTCGGCGTCTATGCGGACGACATGATTGACAATGGACGGATGGTCCGGCCCGGAGAGGTTAAAGTAGGCGTGGTTGGTCAGGTTCAGGGGCGTATCCTGATCGCACGTCGCCTCATAGGCAATCGACAGTGCGTTGTCCTCGCCGAGGCGATAGGTGACCTGCACGTCCAGCGTGCCGGGGTATCCTTCCTCCCCGTCCGGGCTGGTCCTGTGCAGCACCAGCGCGTCGCCTTCCGTCTGCGCCTCCCAGACATAGGCGTCAAAGCCCCGCCGTCCGCCGTGCAGATGGTTTTCGCCGTTGTTCCGGGCGAGCGCATAGGTTTTCCCGCCCAGAGAAAAGGAGGCCCCGGCGATGCGGTTGGCAAACCGGCCTACAATTTTGCCCATGTATCCTCTCCCGGTCAGCAGGGATTCCAGCGTCGCATATCCCAGGAGCACATCGCCGAAACGGCCTTTGCCGTCCGGCACACACATGGACAGCCAGCAGCCGCCCAGCGTCGCAATCTCCGCGCGCGCGCCCGATGCATTTTGCAGCGTATAGCGGTATACGCTCTGTCCGCCATCGGGCATTTGGCCCATCCGTTCACACCGTATCATGTCCGCTCTCCTTTTCTGACGTCTCTTCGCGCAAGGCCCCGTTTTCCACGCGGACTGCCGCGTCGTGCTTTGCGCCGCCCAAATCGCTCAGGTCCGTGCAGGTAATCAGCGTCTGCACGCCGCCCAGCCTTTCCAGCAGCATGCGGCGGCGTTTGATATCCAACTCGCTCATCACGTCGTCCAGCAGCAGCACCGGCGGCTCGTCCAGCATGCGCCGCATGACCTCCGTCTCCGCCAGCTTCAGCGACAGCGCCGCCGTCCGCTGCTGCCCCTGGGATGCGAACAGGCGCGCGTCGCGGCCGTTGATGAGCAGGCGAAAATCGTCCCGGTGCGGCCCTACGGTCGTCGTGCCCCGGCGCAGGTCTTCGCCGCGCGCGGCATGCAGCAGGCGTTCCAGCGTCTGCGCGTCCTCCGCCTGCCCCGCATAGCGGAGCGCCAGCGCTTCGCGCCCTTCCGACAGCGCGCCGTGTATGCGCGCGCTTTCCGCTTCCAGCGCCTGCAGATAGGCGATGCGGCGCTGAATGACCTGCGCGCCCGCTTCCAGCAGCAGCGCGTCCCAGTCGTCGAGCGTGGCGCCCAGGGCGTGCCCGGGTTCCTCGCGAAGCGTATGCAGCAGGCCGTTGCGCTGGTGCAGCGCCCGGGCGTACCGCTGCAGGGCATAGAAATATGCCGGCCGGAGCTGGGAAATTTCCATATCCAGAAATCTGCGCCGCACCTCCGGCCCGTCCTTGACCAGCCGCAGGTCTTCCGGGGAAAACAGCACGGCGTTGACATGGCCCATCAGCTCGCCCATGCGCTCAATGGCGGTTCCGTTGATGCGGATGGCCTTTTTGCGTCCCTCGTCCCGCGACAGCGTCACGCCCACCTCATGCGGGCCGTCCCGCCGCTGTACGCGGATGCGCACCTGCGCCATGCTTTCTCCCCAGCGCACCAGCTCCGCGTCGCGCGGCGTCCGATGCGAGCGACCCAGGCAGCACAGGGACACCGCCTCAATGAGGTTGGTTTTCCCCTGCGCGTTGGCGCCATAGAGCACGGTAATGCCCGGAGGCGGGGAGAGCTCGACGCGCTCATAGTTGCGAAATCCGCTGACCCGCAGCTGTTGGATAACCATCTCAGGCCGAGAACACCCGTACCGGCAGGGCCAGATACAAATACCGGTCTCCTTCCGCCGGGCAAATGACGCAGGGGCTGACATTGGAATTGAAGCGGAGCACAATCTGTTCGTCCTCGATGGCCCGAAGGGTATCGCTGATATAGCGGACGTTGAAGGCGATGTCCAAATCCCTTCCTTCGGTTTCCACCTGGATTTCTTCGCGCACATCGCCCAGCTCCGCATTGGAAGTAATCAGCATCATGCCATCTTCCATATGCAGTTTGACCAGGTTGTTCTTTCCTTCCCGGGCCATCAGCGACGCGCGGTCCATGGCGGCTTCCAGTTCGCGCTTGGAAGCGCGCACGCGCGTCTGCCAGTCGGCGGGCAAAATCTGGCGGTAGCGAATAAATTCGCCTTCCAGCAGCCGCGCGACCACGCGCGTGCTCCCCATATCCGCCAGCAGATGCGACGTTCCCCACATCAGCGACACGGACTGCTCGCCGTCTTCGAGAATGCGGGCCAGCTCGTTGAGCACTTTTCCCGGCGCCACGGCGGAAAACGCCGGGATTTCCTCCTGGAACTCCTGTCGCCTCAGCGCCAGGCGGAAGCCGTCCAGCGCGACGACGCACAGCTCGTGCCCGTCCGATTCTATGAGGCAGCCGGTCAGAATCGGCCGCGTCTCATCGGTGGCAATGGCGAAGGTGGTGCGCTGAATCATGTCCTTGAGCAGGGATGCGGACAGCGAGACGGACTTGGCGTCCCCCACCTCGGGCAGCGGGGGATACTCCTGCGCGTCCAGCCCGGACAGCGTTGTGCGCGAGCCGGCGCAGCGGATGGACGCCACATTTTGGTCGTTGACGCGCAGCTCCATGCGCTCCTCCGGCAGCTTGCGCATGATTTCGGCCAGGAGCTTTCCGGGCAGGACCACGCTGCCCTCTTCGGCGATTTCCGCATCGATATGGGTTTCGATGCCCAGCGCAAGGTCTGTGCAGGTCAGGCGCAGTCCTTCCGGACAGGTGGTCAGCAGCACGCCTTCGAGAATCTGGATGGTGGAGCGTGTGGCGATGGCGCGGGTAACGATGTTCAGTCCGTTGACCATATCGCTGGCAAGACAGGTAAAGCGCATGGGTGGTTCCTCCTTGTAGCGGCGGTTTTTATAAGTAGTCGTCGTAGTAGTAGGGCTGTTGATTTCGTGGAAAACCATGCCAAAGCGGGACAGGCTTTGATTTTTGCTGTGGATGTCCTGTGGATGGTTTGGCAGAAACCTGGTAATGCTTCGATGCCGAATCTGGAAAATCCTTTTTACCCTCTTTGCCCCGGGGACTTTTTTTCTGTTTACTTTTTGATAAGGCCGGGTATATAATAGGTTGAATACGCAATGGGAGGGCTTTTGCATGGCAACAATCAATAAGGATATGACCATTCGCCAGGTTTTGGATATGGACCGCGGCACGGCCCGCATTATGATGGGATTCGGGCTGCATTGCCTGGGCTGCCCCCATGCTACGGCGGAGTCCCTGGAGCAGGCCAGCGTGGTGCATGGCTTTAATGTGGACGAGCTGGTGCATCAGCTCAACGAATACCTGGCGGAGAAGGCGTAACCTGCCGCCGGAAAGTATTTCTGTGGATAACTGTTCGCAAAAGTGAGAAAACGACCAAGTTATTCACAAAAATGCAAGGAATGTGGATAAGACTGTGGATAAATTAACGCCGTCCCCAACGGGGGCGGCGTTTTTCCTGAAAATACAAGGAATGGAGGCCGAGATTTCATCCACAAAGAGTAATATACAGTATTCACACTGTGTTCACAATGTATCCGGGATACGGACACAAGTGCGGCGGTCAGGGCCTATTTTCGCGCGGTCAGGGCGCGCAAATGGCCGCGTTCTTCCTGGACAATGGCGGCGATGGCGTCGCGGCCGTCGGCCGGCAGGGAATCCATCAGGCGTTCATAGAAGTCAATGGAATCGCGCTCGGCTTGTATGGCCGCTTCCAGCATGTGCTCTTGCGTGGCCAATGCGCCTTCCTGCGCAATTTGCATCAGGCCGCCGGGAAAGAAAACATCGGCTGCGCGCGCGGCGGCCAGCGCGTTTTCTTCCGGAGAGAGGGGCGGAGCGCCCAGAGCCTCGAGCATGGCGGAAAAGACCGTATGGTGTTCCAATTCCTCATCAGCCAGCTCCAGCAACAGCGCACGGAGCGATTCTTCCCGGGCAAATTGCGCGGCGCGCAGGTAGAGGCTGCGTCCGCGCCGCTCCATTTCCAGCGCAATCCGCAGGCCCGCTACACAGGAACATGGTGTTGACATTTTACATCCCCCCAACGGCATATTCCCGAAGCATTCCCCACGGAATGCCCGGTACCATGAGTGCTTTTCAGCGGAGAACACAGCCTGTGATGTTTCGAAGCTTCCTCTTCTGATAAAAAAAGGCCCCCCTTTTTTAGAAAGAGGGGGTGCGGTGATGCGCTGGCAAGGGAGGGGAACCTTGCAGCACGTTTTGAACTTCACCCATATAACGCGAAAGTCTGCGGGTTTCTTCCCGGGTCCTCAGAATTTTTTTGAAGGAATTTCAATTCTTTTTTCGCAATACCGCAATGGGCAGATGAAAGGGATTGCCAAAGCGCAGCGTGCTGCCATGATTGCCCAGGCCGCGGCTGACCAGCAGCCGGCTTTCTCCCATCGGGTAGAGCCCGCTGGTCCAGCGCGGAAATATCCCCTGTCCGGGCGCGTACAGTCCGCCCAGGAAAGGCAGGCGAATCTGTCCCCCGTGCGCGTGCCCCGCCAGGATGAGCGTGGGCTTTGCCAGGGCATACTGCATGGCGAGCTCGGGACGGTGCAGCATCACAACGGAGACGGAAGGCGTTTGCGGGCGGGGCGCGACGGCTTCGGAAAAGGACAGGCGGGGAGCGGAATCCCGGTCGGGCCGTTCCCGGCGCAGGCCCTTTGCGGAGACCGCCGGATCTTCCAGCCCGGTGATTTCCAGGGACGCGCCGCCAATCGGCAGCGTGCGCGCTTCGTTTTCCAGCAGCGTGATGCCGCAGCCGTCATAGGTTTCGCGCAGGATTTCCAGGTTTTTCGGGCCGAAACAGTCGTTGTTGCCCAGCACGGCCACCGTGGGCGCAACGGAGGCCACATCGCGCAGATAGGGCGCGAGCGCGGGCACATGGACGGTGTTGTTGTCGATGACATCGCCCAGAATGCATATCACGTCCGGGCGCTCCCGGGCAACGTGCTCGAGCGCCTGCCGGTGTTGGGGAGCGATGGAGCGGCCGTTCATATGAAGGTCGGCAAACAGGGCAAGGCGCGTGTCTTCCAGCGCGTCGGGCAGCGAGGGAATGGGCACCGGGATGGTTTCGATTTGCAGCGGTGTCGGTTTCAAAAGCGTCTGTCCTCCCGTAAAATGGCGTACAGTACCACGTCCACATATTTTCCTTTGTTATAAAGCCGTCCGCGCAGCACGCCCTCCCGCCGCATGCCCGCTTTTTCCATCACGCGGCCGGAGGCGGGGTTTTCGACTTCATGCTGCGCTTCGATGCGGTGCAGCAGCATCCGGTCAAAGCCGAAGCGAATCACCTCGCGCAGCGCTTCGGTCATCAGGCCGCGGTTCCAATAGGCGCGCGAGAGGGAATATCCAACCTCCGCGGAGCGATACTCCTGGTTCCACCACATATACCCGATGGTCCCGATAATATGCCCGGTTTCCCGAAGCTGAATCCCCCAGCTGGAGGGATCGTTGTTGCGGTACTGGCGCTGCAGATAGCGCAGATAGGCGCGCGAATCGTGGATAGAGCGATGCGCGTCCCAAAGGACATAGCGGCTGACCTCGGGATCGCGGCTGTAGGCAAAGATGTCCTGCGCGTCGGCCATGGTCATCCGGCGCAGGATCAGGCGGTCCGTGCCAAGCTGCGGCAGGCGGGAAAAGATAGGTTCTCCAAACATCATGTCCGGCGCCTCCCCACCACGTCAGCAGAAATGATCTTCCGTCCGTGGGGCGAGGCTGCCGACCGTTCCCTCGGAGCGGACATAATCGCCCACCAGCGGACGGGTCCGGTAGCGCTGCGCGCCGTCAAAGACCGTCCAGAGCCCCAATGCAGCCAGCAGGATGAAGAAAAGCAGAAATACGGCGTATGCTCTGCGCATGCAAAAACCTCCCCGCTTACAGAATCGAGGGGCCGGGTTCCAGGTTCAACCCTTCCAATCCCTCGCGCGTTGCGTGTATTTCCCGCGATTCGCCCGGAAGAAGCGCGCTCCAGCCGGGCTGCGCCGTGCCGGCGGCACGCCCCGCGCACACGCCGTACGCCGTCTGGCCGCATGTGTTTTCCATCCGTCCCTGGCGGCATGCGACCGCGGCAAAAGGCGCGTGCGAAAGCGGCCAGAGCAGCGCATGCAGGGCCACGCAGATGGTGTAATCGTTGCTGTCCAGCACCTCGCCCAGCCTCTCCAGCGTCAGGCGCAGCACCAGCGCCGTCGGATGATCCGGCAGCGTCGCCCGCAGCGCGCCGAGCGCCGCCGTCTCCGCCAGCGCGTCGAACGAAGCTTCGGCCAGCACGCTGCCGTCGGCCCGGTGAAGCCGGGCGCAGACGCGCAGCGGGCCGGGCACGGGCCGGTCGCACAGCAGGCAAATCTGGGCCTCAAACGAGGTATCGCAGTAATAGCCCATGCTGTCCAGCCGCGCGCACACATGCAGCGGCCGCAGCGCGCTTTCCAGCGCCCACCAGCCGGGCCTCGGCCGGTCGCCGTCAAACAGCGCGGCGCTGTGCAGCGACGGGCAGCGCTCGAAGGGGTCTTCGATGAAAAAGCCGGAGGCACGGTCCTGGCGCAGGCGCGCGCGCTCGGCCGCGTAGCGAACGGTTTCCGCCTGCAGGGCGCGCGCAAGCGCCACGGCCATGCGGGGCTGCGAAAGGTCTGCGTCAAACCATTCCGCCAGCGCCGGGAGGCGGAGCGCTTCGCGCGCGCGGTGGGCCCAGAGCGGGCCCTCGGGCGGCCAGAAGGGCTGGTCGCCGGCCAGCGACGCCAGGTCCCATGCGGGCGCGGGACAGGACACGGTGCGGATGAGCGCGTCGTCCGCGTTCATGTCCCGGCAGAGGGATTCCGGGCCGGGATAGGATTCCGGCCCCCACACGTCCCGGCAGCGGCCTACGCCCAAATCGTCCCGGCCGGGACGGGCGACCGGGCCCCCGGGAATCGGGCCGAAAAAGGGATGGGCCCCATCCAGCTCGTCCACCAGCGCGCCGAGCGCACGCACTGTAGGATGATGCGCGCCGGCCGGACAATTGAAGGCTTCCAGGATTTGCTCGCATCCGTAGGCGGCCAGCGAGGGGCGATGGCGAACGCGGGCAATGACCTGGCGCGCCGCCGCCGTGTCCAGCGGAAGCACGGGCCAGAGCAGCATGCCGCGCGCATCCAGCGCGTCGCAGAGGCGCTCGTCGGGCAGCCCATAGACCCGCAGGCAGTTGATGTGCGCGGCTTGCAGCCAGTCCAGGCGCGCCTCCACATCCGCGACGCCCTGCGCCGGATCGTCCCGCCACTGCGCGCCGGCCAGGAAAACGCGCCGTCCGTCCAGATGCAGCTGCATCGCCGGGCTCTGGGCAAACCGCTTTTCGCAAAAGCCGCACGTCACCAGGCGGTCGTCGCAGACCTGTCCGGCGCGCAGCACGCTCAGGCGCAGCAGATAGGGCGCGTTGGGCGCGCCCAGCTCCCAGCGCGCCGGAAGCGGCAGCACCAGCCGGTGCAGGCAGGCGGAAGGCACGGCGGACAGCTTTTCCGAAAACTCCTCGGTCGCCAGCGTTTCTCCCTCCCGCACCACCGCATAGCGAAAGGCATAGCGGCCCGGCACATAGGGGACGAGGACGGTGCGCGCCTCGATGACGCCGTAGCCGTCCACGATGCGCGGCGTGATATGCACATCTTCCAGGCGCGCCTGGTTTACGCCGCGCAGATACAGCGCGTCCGCGCCCAGGGCAACCCGCGGCGGCACGCCCTCCGGGGGCTGGGGAGAAAAAGAAAGGGAAAGGTCGCAGGGGGTTTTGCGCAGCGCCTGCGCGGTGATTTCCGTTTCCCAGTCGCCGGGCGAAAACGCGCCCGCCGTTTCGCCGTTGACGCAGATTTCCCCCCGTCCGCGCACACCCCGCGCGCACAAAAACACGCGCTCTGCATCCAGCGCCTCGGGATGACATATGCCCTGCAGCGTCCATGCCCGGAGCGAAGCCCATTCGCTCGTTCGGCTGTTCAGCCCGCGCCCGGGGTCCGGAGCGAGGCCGGCGGCCTCCAGCGCGTCAAAAAGCCGGCTTGGAAGCGTGACGGGCAGGGTATGACCGGCGCCTATCCAGCGGCTGTCATGAAGGGGTTGGGGCAAGGAAAGGCCTCCTTTTGTATATGCGGCAAAAAAACCGGATAGGCCCCTCTCTTCCGGGAGGGAGGGGCCTATGCGTCGTCCGCAGCCCGGGGCCGTTTGCTGCCGGCAGGCCGGGACGGGAAAAAAGGGTCACTCGTCGCGTTTGGCGTCAGCGTCGTGGTAGCGGTCGGTCCGCCGGCGGCGGCGCGGTTCCGCGGGGGCGTTGTCCGGCTGCACCGGGGGCGGCGCCACCGGCATGCGCGGACGCTGATACGCCGAGGTATCGGTCGTCTCCTTGGGCTTTGCCGTATCGGCCGTCTCGGAGGCCTTGGGCGCTGCGGGCGGCTGCGGCGCCGTGCCGGGCCGCGCGCTCTGCATCTGCCGGAGATAGGGGTTATTCGGGTCCTGCGGCCGCGCAGACGGCGTGGATGCACCCGGCGCGGCGTTCTGCGCGCCCAGGGGTTTCCCGTCCACGGAAGCGCGCGGCATACCGGACGCGCCGTCCCGTGCGGGCGTTTGAGGCCGCGCATAGGGATTGGGCTGGCGGGAATCCCGCCTTTGCTGCTGGGCGGCGGCGCCGGGCGGCGTAACGGGCGGCGCCGGCCTGCGCACGGCGGGACGTTCGCCGCTCTGGCCCGTGCGCTGGGCCTGTTCGCTCAGCCGTTTGGCGCGCTGCTCGGCCTGCTGGCGGCGGGACTTGTTATAGACGGAATACCCGTACATGCCTCCCGCGCCCAACACCAGCAACAGGCCCAGCGCCACCCACAGGCCGGTCAGCGAGGGGCCGGAGGTTTCTTCCACCGGGAAGCCCGTCGGAGCCGTGGTGGGCCCGAAGGAGGCGTCCGGGTCGCTGGGGCTGATGGTGACAAAGCCGCCCACGCCGCCGCTGGGGCTGGCGGAGGGACTGGGCGAGGAGGAAGCCTGCGCCGAAGCCGAAGGCGATGCGGACGGCGAAGGCGACGGGCTGGCGGACGACATCGGCGGCAGGGTAACGAAGGTAATGCCGCTGGTGGCGTTGGGCCTTGCGGTGGCCCAGATGGAGGACGAAATCCCGCTGGTATTGGCGGTGGACGTCGGCGTAATGATGGAGCCGGACTGCGTATAGGAGCTGTTGGTCCGCACAAGCTGGTATTCGCGGATGGTCAGCAGGGAGAGCATGTCTCCGCGCAGGTAGCCGATCACGCCGCCGCTCTCGCACTGATACCAGGTATACCCTTCGGCGGATACTTCGTTGAGGACGCGCACCAGGGTGCCCTGTTTCAGCTGGCTGTGACGGCCGCCGCTCATGGAAGGCGATTTGCGGAAGTTGACGTTGTTGCTGGTCAAAAGCGCGTATCCGCTGAAATCGCCGGTGTTGTAGTTCGGCGCGGAGGGAGACGGCGTTTGCGGCGTGGACTGCTGGAAGTATTCATTCAGTTCCTGCTGGGTCATGGCGCGCAGGTAATCGGCCAGGATATAGCCCCATTCGCCCGTCTTGTCCGTGACTACATGGTTAAAGGAAATGCCGTTCTGGGTGATCTGCGTGTCGACGTACACCACGTCGCCATTGTTCAGGTAGGATTTGACGGGCGCGCCGACGTCATTCCACAGCAGCAGCGGCGCAAACTGCGTATTGGTAACCACCATGTAACCGCGCACGGGCTGCGTGGTGGGACTGGACGTGGGCTGCGCCGTCGCCGTCTGCGTCGGCTGCGGGGGCTGCGTGGCCTGCTGCTCCCTGAGGTAGGCTTCTTCCTGCTCGGCGGTCATAATCTGCAGCGAAGAGGAAGCAATCCAGCCGGACAGGGTGGTGGCGCCGGAGGTATAGGTGGCGTAGTGCCAGATGTTTCCGTTCCCGTCGCGCTCGGAGCCGTCCAGCTTGACGACGTTGTTGGCGTTGACCGTGCCGGTGGCTGCGGACGTCGCGCTGGGCGAACGGCGCATGGACACATTGTTGCCCAGGACATAGGCATGGCCCGTCGCCTGCGGCACCGGATCTTCCTGCGGATTGGCAATCTCTTCGGCCTCGGCCTGGCTCAGGAAGGTCATGTTGTCTACCATGACATAGCCGGACGCGCCGTTTTGCTGTGTGACGTACACAAGCAGGCGGCCGTTGGGGTCGTAGAGCTTGTTGGCGTTGGGCTGGTACTGCACCACCGCATGCGCGGACAGCGTGCCGGCCTGGGTGAGGTTGGCGTTATAGAGCGTAGCGCCGCCGGCGTTGATTTCGGCATAGCCGTAGGTGTTCGACACGGCGGGCATCTCCTGCTTGGGAGGCTCCGTGGGAGATGTTGTGGGGGCCTCCGTGGGAGACGCTGTGGGCGCTTCCGTGGGCGGCTGTGTCGGCGGCTGCGTGGGGTCGGGAAGCAGCGACTCGAGGTACTCGTCGCGCTCCGCATTGGTCAAAAACTGCAGGCTGCCGACAGGCAGATAATAGGATACCTGGTTTTCGGGCTGAACGAGCATGCGCACCAGCAGCGTATTGCCGCTGTACAGGGACTCGCCCGTGTAGCACAGCGTGACGCCCGCCTCCAGCGTCTGGCCGGTCAGCTGGCCGTTGGCGTTATAGATGGGCGCGCCGTTCTGACCGGTGCGCGCGTATTCGTTTTCATGCTCGGGCATTTGCTCCTTCTGGGCCTCTTCCCACTGCGTCACTTCCTGCTGGGTCATAAAGTGGGAGATGTCCGAAAGGGTGACGTAGCCGGACGCGCCGTCCGGATAGACGGAGACGCCGAGGACGAGCGTGTTGCCGATGTGGAAGGACTCGCCGGTCAGGCGCAGGACCTCCTCGCCGGAGAAGTAGGAGCCGGACTCGGAGCCGTCCGCGGAGCGCAGGGGAGCGCCGCCGTTGGGGCGGAGGAAATCGGTCTCATGTTCGGGCATTTGCTCCTTCAGGGATTCCTGGTATTCCGTCGCCTGCTGGGTGTTCATGAAATATGAAACGTCGTCCAGGTATATGTAAGCGGACTGCGTTCCTTCAGGCAGCAGCACGACTTCCATCAGGATACGGTTGTTGGCGTCGTAAAACCGGTTGCCCGTGTAATACACGCGCGCGTCGGGCAAAAGCGTGACGGGCTGGCCGTTGGCGTCGTAGGCCGGCTGGCCATAGGCGTCATAGCCCATGGCGCCGTTGCCGCCGACGACGGCGTAGGGGGTTTCCGGCTCTTCCCAGGACTGCTGGGGATGATCGAGCTGATAGGCCTCGTCGGCCGTGAGGAAGCGGAATTCGCTCATTTTCAGGTAGCCCTGCGTGCCGTCCTCCAGAGCGACCAGGCACCAGAGGCCGCCCTGCGCGTCATGCTGCGTGGAAAATTCCATGCCCTGCTGGAACGTTACCAGGGCGTCCGCGGAAACCGAGGCGACGTAATCGCCGTTGGGCGCGGAGTACAGCGCGGCATTCTGGCCCGTCACGCGTCCGCGCGGGTCTTCGTAGGCGGGCAGCTGCTCGTATTCGATGGCCGGCGTTTCGACGGCCGGAGGCGTGGGGTCGACGGTCCCGCCGGGCGTATAGGCGTTATACGACAGGGTCAGCGTATCGCCCTGTATGGTGGCGCCGTCCGCGCTGCGCAGCTGCAGGGCCAACGGCGTCGTTTCGGACGTTTCCAGGTTGAGCCATTCCTGGCCCGTCATGACGTCAAAATAGGTATATTCGTTCACGCCGCCCATGCCGTCGTCTATCAGGGCGGTGATGCGCACATAATTGAGCGGAACCAGGCTTCCGGGCAGCACCTGAATCCAGATGCGCGTCTGCGTCTGGTCCGTATAGGCCCAATCATAGTCCACGCCGCGCACGGCGGAGACGACGATGGGCTGACCGGTTTCATCCGTCCCGCTCTGATAATACACTGTGATATCCATCAGCCCCGGCGAAGCGAACGCCGTGCAGGGCAAAAGCAATGCGAGCGCCAACATCAGGCAAAACAGGCGCCGGAAAGCCATTCCAAACCCCTCCTTACTTTCCAAGAACAGCATGCCTTCAAGCACTTTTCCGAGGAATCTGTTCTATTGTAAACATAACGCTTTGGAAAGTCAATTTCGTCCATGCAAGAGGAAATCCTGTCTTCGACGGCGAAAAGGATGGGACGGCGCGGGTTGCCGGCAGGCTGAGCAAAGGAGCGGAGGCAGACAGCATGGACATTCGAAACTTGGAGGAAACCGTCATATCCGGGGAAAAGGTCTTTGAAGGCAAGCTGATTTCCGTGGAACACTGGCAGGTCAGAACCCCGGGCGGCCGCACGGCGCTGCGCGAAATCGTGCGCCATGTCGGGGCGGCGGCGGTGGTGCCGCTGGACGCGGACGGCAGCGTGACGCTGGTGCAGCAGCACCGCGTGGCCATGGGACGGGTCATGCTGGAAATCCCCGCAGGGAAGAAGGACGGCCCCGACGAAGACGCGCTGGTATGCGCCAAGCGGGAGCTGGCGGAGGAGACGGGCCTGCGCGCGCGGGAATGGCGGTTTTTGACCACGCTGGATACCTCGCCCGGTTTTTTGACGGAGCGCATCGGGCTGTACCTGGCGGAAGGGCTTTCGCAGGGCGAGACGAACCCGGACGAGGACGAATACGTGCGCCTGGTTCGGATGCCGCTGGAGGAGGCGGTGGCGCGCGTCATGCGCGGAGAAATCGCCGACAGCAAGACGGTGTGCGGCCTGCTGATGGCCTGGACCATATACGCGCGGCGGCCATAGGCCGCACGGGAGATTTTCGGAAAAGGCGAACGGTTTTGCAAAAGGAGACAAGGGGGCGTTGAGGATGTTTAAGGTGGCGGTAATCGGCGCGGGCAGCACCTATACGCCGGAGCTGGTGGACGGAATCCTGCGCAGGCGCGAGATTCTGCCGGTGGAAGAGCTGGTGCTCATGGACATTGACGAGCGGAAACTGCGCATTGTCGGCGCGCTGGCGCAGCGCATGGCGGCGCACGTGGACGAAAAGCTCCGGGTGAGGCTGACCATGGATTTGGACGACGCGCTGGACAAGGCGACGTTCGTCATGGCGCAGATTCGCGTAGGCAAGCTGCCCGCGCGCCATCTGGACGAGAGCATTCCGCCCACGTTCGGACTCATCGGACAGGAAACCACGGGCATCGGCGGTTTCTTCAAGGGCCTGCGCACCATCCCGGTGATGATGGACATCGCCGGACGCATGGCGGCGCGCTGTCCGGACGCGTGGCTGATTAACTTTTCCAATCCTTCCGGCATGATTGCCGAGGCGCTGCTGCGCCATACGTCCGTGCGGATGATGGGCCTGTGCAACGTGCCTATCAACATGAGCGCGTCGGCCCGCAAGGCCGTCGGCGACGAAAACGCGCAGATTGAGTCCGTCGGGCTTAACCACCTCAGCTGGATTACGTCGGTCAAAAGCCATGGGAAGGAATGCCTGGGCGACCTGCTGGACCAAGGCTACGCGGGCGAAAAACCCGCCAATATTCCCAAGTCGAACTTTGACAGAGAATGCCTGCTGGCCTGCGGCGGCATCCCCAACAGCTATCTGCTGTACTACTATGACCGCCAGGAGCGCCTGCGCCATCAGCAGGAACAGGAAAAAACCCGCGCGCAGGTCTGCATGGAAATCGAGGAAGAGCTGCTCAAACTCTACGCGGACGAAGGGCTGTATGAAAAGCCCGCGCTGCTGGACAAGCGCGGCGGACATCTGTACTCGGAAGCCGCCGTGTCGCTGGCCGAGGCCATTTACAACGACACCGGCGCGTGCCATGTGGTCAACGTGCAAAACGGCGGCGTGCTGCCCTATCTGGAAAAGGAAGAAGTGGCCGAGATTGCCTGCGCTATCGGGAAAAACGGCGCCACGCCCCTGCCGGTGCAGGCCCAGGGAACGCGCCACATGGTGGCGCTCATCCGCACGGTCAAGGCATACGAGCGCCTGGCGGTGGAAGCGGCGCTGACCGGCTCGCGCGAGGCGGCCCTCGCGGCGCTGATGATTCACCCGCTGGTAGGGGATTACCCAAGGGCGCGCGACTGCTTTGACGCGCTGCTTAAGGCGCACGCGCAGTATCTGCCCCAGTTTGCGGAGGCCGGAAAATGAGCGGGTATGTGCTGGGGGTGGACGGCGGAAATACCAAGACGGACTACCTGCTGCATACGATGGACGGGGCGCTGTGCGCGCACCTTCGCGCGGGCACCTGCTCGCATGAGGCGATAGGCATGGAAGGCGCCCGGCGCGAGATGGGCGCGCGCATCGGAGAGCTGCTGGCAGGCCGGGGCCTGACGTGCGCGGACGTGCGGGCGGCAGCGTTCGGGCTGGCGGGCGTGGACCAGATATACCAGAAAAACGCGCTGGATGATATCGTCAAGGCGTTGGGCTTTCCCAACAGCGTGGTGATGAACGATGCGTTCCTGGGCATTAAGGCGGGCAGCGAGAGCGGCGTGGGCGTCTGCTCCATCAACGGCACCGGCACCGCGGCCGGCGGCATCGATGCGGCCGGGCGCTGGGTGCAGGTGGGCGGCATGGGCGCGACGCTCAGCGGGGACCAGGGCGGCGGAAAATACATCGCCAGCCGGACGCTGGGCGCGGTATACGACGCGGTATACCGCTTCGGCACGCCGACGGCGCTGACCGCGCGCGTATTGCGGCGCTTTGGGCTTTCGGACGCGGAAGAGCTGCACTGCGCGATAAGCACCCAGTTCCAATACGGCAGGGCCGTTACGGCGCTGGAGGTCACGCAGCTTCTTTTCGCCGCCTCCGAGGAGGGCGACGCGGTGGCGCGCGGCATTGTGGAGGAGGTGGCGGAGGCGCTGGCCCGCAGCGCCGCGGGCTGCGCGGTGCGGCTGCGCTTTGACGGGGACATCCCGGTGGTGCTGATTGGCTCGGTCTGGACGCGGGGCCGCCACGGGCCGATGATGGAGCACTTCCGCCGGTGTTTTGAGCGCTTTGCGCAAAAGCCCTGCCGGCTGCATGTGCTGGAGGTGCCGCCCGCGGCGGGCTCGGTGCTGTGGGCGCTGGAGCTGGCGCGGGGCGAAGTGCCGGACGGGAAAACGCGCGAAAGGGTGTTTGCGGACACGCGGGCGCTGTGACCCGGCCGGAAGCGCCGCCAGGGCAACGCACAGGATACAATACGGAGGCTGCCGCCGGGATGCGCGGCGTCTCCGTGTTTTTTTGCGCGGACGCGCCTATCCCAGCAGCCAGGCCGAAACGGCGCGCACGCACAGGCACAGCGCCGCGCCAAAGAGCGTGGGCAGCGCCATGCCCGCCAGCATCCATTTCCAGGACCCGCTTTCCCTGCGCAGCGTCAGGCAGGTGGTCGAACACGGCCAGTGCGCCAGGGAAAACAGCAGCGCGCAGAGGGCCGTCGTCGCGGTCCAGCCATGCGCTGTCAGAACGGCGCGCAGGACGGCCAAATCGGGCAGCGCGGACAGCGTTTCCCGGGACAGGTATGCCATCAGCGCGATGGGCAGGACGATTTCATTGGCAGGAAACCCCAGGAGAAAGGCGCCGAGCAGGACGCCGTCCATCCCCAGCGCGCGGCCCAGCGGGTCGAGGGCGTCCGTCAGGCGGGACAACAGGCGGATTCCGCCCGGCGCGGCGTTGGAGAGAATCCAGAGCACAAGCCCCGCCGGAGCGGCCACCGCGACCGCGCGGCCCAGCACAAACAGCGTCCGGTCCCGCAGCGAGCGCACGATGACCTTGCCCACCTGCGGACGCCGGTAGGGCGGGAGCTCCAGCGTAAAAGAGGAAGGAACGCCGCGCAGCAGCGTGTGGGACAGCAGCCACGAGGCCGCGAGCGTCAGGCCCACCCCCAGCGCGATGACGCCGGTCAGCATGACGGCGCCGGCCAGCGCGTGCGTTCCGGCAAAGAACATGCTCAGGAGGGCGATCATCGTGGGGAACCGCCCGTTGCAGGGCATGAAGCTGTTGGTCAGCATGGCGATAAGCCGTTCGCGGGGCGAATCGATGATGCGGCAGCCGGTTACGCCTGCGGCGTTGCAGCCCAGGCCCATGCACATTGTCAGCGCCTGCTTGCCGCATGCGCCGCATCGCTGAAAACGCCGGTCCAATGTAAAGGCGACGCGCGGCAGATATCCCGCGTCCTCCAGCAGGGTAAACAGAGGAAAGAATATCGCCATGGGCGGCAGCATCACCGCCGCCACCCACGCCGCTACCCGATATGCGCCCTGCGTCAGCGCGCCGGTAAGCCAGGCCGGCGCGCCGAGCGCCGAAAGCCCCTGCGCCAGCGGCGCTTCCAGCCCCAGCAATGCGCCCGACAGCCATTGGGAGGGCACGTTGGCGCCGGCCAGCGTGATATAAAACACGGCGCAAAGGAGCAGCAGCATGGCGGGGATGCCGGTCAGGCGGCTGGTCAGCAGCCTGTCGAGCCGGAGCTGGCGGGGGCCATAGCCCTGGCCTTCGGCGCGCACCGCTTCGGCGCATATCCGTTCCGCCATGCGATAGCGCGCGCGCACGCTGTGCTCCTGCAAATCGTCGGGTATCGACGGGCGAACCTGCTCCAGCGCCGACCGCACCCGGGCGAACCGGTCCGCGTCCAGGCGCGCAGCCAGCGCGGACGCTATCGCTTCGTCTTTCTCCAGCAGGCGCAGCGCCAGCCAGCGCGCGTTGGGGAACCCCGCGGGCAGCGGCGAAAGCGCGCGCGCCACCCGGCGCGCGGCCTGCTCTACGGCCCGGCGATGGCGCGGACACAGCGCCCGGGGCGCGGGACGGTCGGGGTCGGAGACGGAGGACAGGGCGCGCAGCAGCGCGTCCAGCCCCTCTCCGCTGCGCGCGGCGCATGCGCACACCGGGACGCCCAGGCGCGCAGAGAGCGCCTCCGCGTCCACGCGAATGCCCCGCCGGGCCGCTTCGTCCACCAGATTGACGCACACCACCGTGCGCGGCTGCAGCTCCAGCACCTGCAAAACAAGATTCAAATTGCGCTCCAGGCAGGCGGCGTCCGCCACGACGACGGATGCCTGCGCGCCGCCAAAGCAGAGAAAGTCGCGGGAGACTTCCTCCTCCGCCGAGCGGGCCAGCAGCGAGTAGCTGCCTGGAAGGTCGGCCAGCGCGTATTCCACGCCGTCATATACGCACAGCCCGCGCATGACTTCGACGGTCTTTCCCGGCCAGTTGCCGGTATGCTGCCTGAGGCCGGTCAGCGCGTTGAATACGGTGCTCTTGCCTACGTTGGGATTCCCGGCCAGCGCAATGGAGCGCCTTTGCATGTTCGACCGCCTCCTGCTACGGGTTTTCCGTTTCCTCTACCAGGATGGTTGCCGCGTCCCGGCCGCGCAGCGCGACGACCGCGCCGCGAATCAGATAGGCCCGTGGATCGCCCCCGGGGCTTTCAAACAGGCATGTCGCGGCCGCACCCCGGGTAAACCCCATATCCAGCAGCCGCGCGCGAATGCTCTCGTCGGTGTCCAGCCGCGCCACGCGCGCGGTTTTTCCCACCGGCACGCGCACGAGCGATTTTCTGTTTTCCACGGCTTTCGCCTCCGTTTGCATGGCAGGGCAAAAAACCCTCTCACGCCCTACGATATGCGCGGCGGCCGGAATATGACAATGCGCCGCGCCGACGGCCTCCGCAGACGGCGTGCCGCCGGAAGAAAGAAGGAAAAGTGGAGAGATAATAAAGAGAAAAACAAAGAATTTATGATAAAATGGAGAAAGAACACCATACTATGGAGCGAATTGCGGAAAATGTGGAAAATGAAGAGCGAAAGGCAAAACAGGCCCGGGGAACGGCGCGCGCCGGTTTTTTGCGCCCCCACCTTGCTCTTGACGAGAATCCCTAGTATAATGAAAACAGGAAAAAAGGCGCAAGACTTGCAAAGGAGCGATTGGATGCAGGAAGCGAAACAAACGCCGCTGTATGCGAACCATATCAAGCTGGGCGGCAAGATGGTGGAATTCGGCGGATGGGCTTTGCCGGTGCAGTACAGCGCAATTCTGGCCGAGCATAAGGCGGTGCGCGAGGCGTGCGGCGTCTTCGACGTTTCCCACATGGGCGAAATCACGGTGCAGGGAAAGGACGCGCTGGCGTTTTTGAACCGGCTATGCACGAACGATTTTTCGGACATGGCGGACGGTCGCTGCCGCTACTCGCCGATGTGCTATCCGGACGGGGGCACGGTGGACGATTTGATTGTGTACAAAAAGCGGGAGAACGACTATCTGGTCATTGTCAATGCGTCCAACTGCGAGAAGGACTTCGCCTGGATGCAGGAACACGCGCAGGGCGAAGTGACGGTGAAGAACATCTCCGAAAACGTCGCGCAGATTGCGCTGCAGGGGCCGAAGTACCGCGAGGTGCTCGCGGCTGCGGGCACGGAGGGACAGCTGCCGGAAAAGCCGTATACGTTCCGCGAGGATATCATCCTTGCCGGCGTGGACTGCCTGGTTTCCAAGACCGGCTATACGGGCGAGCCGGGCGTGGAAATCTATCTGCGGCCGGAGCATGCCTGCCGGCTGCACATGGCGCTCATTGACGCGGGCGCGGTCCCCTGCGGGCTGGGCGCGCGCGATACGCTGCGCTTTGAATGCGCGATGCCGCTTTACGGACATGAGCTGTCCGCGGACATTACCCCCCTGGAATGCAACCTGAAATCCTTTGTGAAGATGGACAAGCCCGACTTTATCGGCAAAGAGGCGCTGGCCGCCCGGCCGCGCACGCGCCGGCGTATCGGCCTGGAGCTGGTGGACCGCGGCATTGCGCGCGAGCACTGCGACGTGGTGGACGCGCAGGGCCGTGTCGTCGGCCAGACGACCAGCGGCGGTCCCGCGCCGACGCTGGGCAAAAATATGGCCATGGCGCTGGTCACGCTGGAGGCGGCGGAGGCGGACGAGCTGTGGATTCGGGTGCGCGACCGCCTGCTGCGCGCCAAGCGCGTGAAGCTGCCGTTTTACAGGAGCGTGCATACCTGATGACGCAGCAGGATTCCCGGTTCTTTGCCCATCCCCAGCGGCTGCTGGGCAGGATTTTTCTGGCGGTGGGCCTGGCGCTGCTGGGCATATCCGCGGGGGTGGCGGCGGCGGTAAACGGGGCGGAGCCCGTGTGGATTGCGCTGTTGGGGCCGCTGATTTGCGGCGGCGTGTTTGTCTGCATCGGGCTGGGCTTTTTGCTCTACACGCGCCGGAAAAGGCGGCAGCTGGAGGATTTGTTGCGCCATGGAGAACGGATAACGGCGCAGGTCGTCGGCCTGGAGAGCGCGTACAATGTGCGCATGAACGGACGGCCCCTGCTGCGCCTGGTCTGCCAGTATACGGAAGGCGGCGTGACCTATACCTGCCGCAGCGACTATCTGCGCGGCCGCCCGATTGTGCAGGCGAACACCGTGACGGTGCTGCGCGACCCGCAGGACAGGCGCCGCTATGTGGTGGAGCTGGAAGGCGCTCTGGCGCCTTCCGTGGAGCTATAAACAAGCGAGGGTAAAATGAAAAGGAGGGCTTTCCTATGATTCCCAGGGACCGTAAGTTTACCAAGGAGCACGAATGGGTGCTGGTGGAGGATGGCGTCGCGTCGATAGGGCTGACGGATTTTGCGCAGCACTCGCTGGGCGATATCGTGTTTGTGGAGCTGCCCGTGGTGGGCGACGCCGTGGAGGCGGGCGGCCGTCTGGCGGTGGTGGAATCGGTCAAGGCCGCGTCGGACGTGTTCTGCGCCGCGGCGGGCGAAGTGGTGGAAGTCAACGCCGAGCTGGAGGACGCGCCGGAAAGGATAAACGAGGCGCCCTGGGAGGCGTGGATTGCCCGCGTGCGCGTAGAGGCGCTGGACGAAGGCGCGCTGCTGGACGCGGACGCCTATGAAGCGCTGGTCAAAGCGGAGGAAGAAAAGGCATGAGAAGCTATATCCCCGCCACGCGCGAGGAACAGGCGCGCATGCTGGAATCCATGGGCCTTTCCTCCATGGAGGAATTGCTCCGCGATATCCCGCAGGGCGTGCGCCTGAACCGTCCGCTGGACCTGCCCGAGGGCAGGAGCGAAGCGGAGGTGCTGCGCGCGCTGCGCGGCTATGCGGCCGAAAACCATACGGAGCGTCCGATGTTCCGCGGGGCGGGCGCGTACCGGCATTTTATTCCTGCGATTGTGGACGCCCTGACGGAGCGGGGCGAGTTCCTCACCGCTTATACGCCCTATCAGCCGGAAATGAGCCAGGGCATGCTGCAGGCCATTTTTGAATACCAGACGCTCATCGCGCGCCTGTGCGGCATGGACGCTTCCAACGCCTCCGTCTACGACGGCGCCACCGCGGCGGCCGAGGCGATGCTGATGTGCCGCGACAGCACGCGCAGAAAGAAGATGCTCGTCTCCCTTTCCCTGCATCCGGACGTGCTGGCGGTACTGCGCACCTACGCGCCCTGCGCCGGGGTGGAGCTGGTGGAAATTCCGCTGGAAAACGGCGTGACGGACGTGCGCGCGGTGGCGGAACACGCCGAAGGCGCGGCGGGCCTGATTGCGCCCAGCCCCAACTATTTCGGCCTCCTGGAGGATACCGCGGCGCTGGCGCAGGCCATCCATGCCGCGCGCGGCCTGATGGTCAGCTATGTAAACCCCATTGCGATGGGCATTTGCAAAAAGCCGGGCGCGCTGGGCGCGGACATTGCCGTGGGCGACGGCCAGCCGCTGGGCCTGCCGCTGAGCTGGGGCGGGCCGTATGTGGGCTTTATGGCCGTCAAGCAGCGCTACCTGCGCAACCTGCCGGGCCGCATTGTCGGCGAAACGGTGGACGATGCGGGCCTGCGCGCCTATGTATTGACCCTGCAGGCGCGCGAGCAGCATATCCGGCGGGAAAAGGCCACCAGCAATATCTGCTCCAACCAGTCCCTGTGCGCCATCCGCGCGGCGCTGTACCTGACCGCCATGGGCCCCGAAGGACTGCGCGAAACCGCGGAGAGCTGCCTGCAAAAGGCGCACTATGCGGCGGAAGGTATTTGCAGCCTGCACGGCATGCGGCTGCGCTATTCCGGCCCGTTCTTCCACGAGTTCGTCGTGGACAGCGACCGGCCGGCCGCGCAGATTGACGAGGCGCTGCGCGAGATGGGCATTGTCGGCGGCCTGCCGCTGGATGCGCACGGCATTTTGTATTGCGTGACGGAAATGAATACCCGCAGGGAAATTGACGCGCTCGTGCGCGGCCTGGAGGTGATCGCATGAGCCGCAGTGTCCTGCCCACCTGTTTTGAAATCTCCCATCCCGGGCGGCGCGGCGCGGACGTGCCGGCGCTGGACGTACCGGTTCGGGAGGGGCTGCTGCCCGAGGAGATGCGGGATGCGCCGCCTGCGCTGCCGGAGCTTTCCGAGGTGGAGGTCGTTCGGCACTACACGGCCCTGACGCGCCGGAACCATGGCGTGGACAACGGGTTTTACCCGCTGGGGTCATGCACGATGAAATATAATCCCCGCATGAACGAGGAGGCCGCCGCTTGGTTTGGCGACCTGCATCCGCTGGCCGACGCGCGCGATGTGCAGGGGGCCCTGCATCTGTGCCATGACCTGCAGCGCGCGCTGTGCGAAGTGACGGGCATGGACGCCATGACCCTGCAGCCCGCCGCGGGCGCGCACGGAGAGCTGACCGGCCTGATGCTCATACGCGCGTACCACCGGCACAACGGGGAGCTGGCGCAGCGCCGAAAGATTCTCGTTCCGGATTCGGCGCACGGAACCAACCCGGCCTCCGCGGTCATGGCGGGGTTTGAGGTGGTCGAGGTGCCCTCCGCGCCGGACGGCGGCGTGGATATCGAAGCGCTGCACGGGCTGGCGGGGCCCGATACCGCCGCCCTGATGCTGACAAATCCCAATACGCTGGGCCTGTTCGATACGCGCATAGAAACCATCGCCGAAATCGTGCACGGCGCGGGCGGCCTGCTCTATTACGACGGCGCAAACCTGAACGCGGTCATGGGCATTGTCCGGCCGGGCGATACGGGCTTTGACGTCGTCCATCTCAACCTGCACAAGACCTTCTCCACGCCGCATGGCGGCGGCGGCCCGGGAGCGGGCCCGGTGGGCTGCAAGGCGCGCCTGGCGCCGTTCCTGCCGACGCCGGTGGTGGTGAAGACGGAAACGGGCTATGCCCTGGACAGCGACAGGCCGCTTTCCATCGGGAAGGTCAAGGCCTTTTACGGCAACTTCGGCGTGTGCGTAAAGGCCTACGCCTATATCCTGTCGCTGGGAGGAAAAGGGCTTCGGGAAGCCAGCGAAGCGGCGGTGCTCAACGCCAACTATATCATGCACCGGCTCCGGGATACCTACGAAATCCGGTTCCACCGGCCGTGCATGCATGAGTTTGTGCTCAGCACCGAAAACATCCCGGGCCTGACCGCGACGGACGTGGCCAAGGGCCTGATCGATCGCGGCATCCATCCGCCGACCATCTATTTCCCGCTGATTGTACACGAGGCCATGATGGTCGAGCCGACCGAGAGCGAGGCGCCCGAAACGCTGGACGCGTTCTGCGAGGCCATGCTGGAGCTGGCGGGCGAGCCGCCGGAGAAGCTGGCCGCTTACCCGCAGACCACGCCGGTCGGCAGGCCCGACCAGACGCTGGCTGCCCGCAAACCCAAGGTTGTCGGCTGAAGCCGGCGAGAACGCGAAACGAACAGGACCGCCGGAGGGACCTCTCTCCGGCAAAAGACCGCTGAAAAACTGCGTTTTTCAGCGGTCTGAAGCTTACGGGCTTTTGTCGGACCGACGGGGAGGAGACGGCATGCAGTGGACCCGGGCGCAGCGCCAGGCCATCGAGGCGCGGGGCGAAAACCTCCTGGTTACCGCGGCGGCAGGCAGCGGAAAGACGGCCGTGCTGGCCGAGCGCATTCTCTCGCTGGCCAGGGAAGGCGTGCGGATAGACGCGATGCTGGTGGTCACCTTCACGCGCGCCGCCGCGGCGGAAATGCGCGCGCGCATTCTCAAGCGGCTGTATGAGGAAGGCATGGCCGAGCAGGCGCTGCGCGTGGAGCGCGCGGACATTTCCACGCTGCACGGGTTTTGCGCCCGCGTCTGCCGCATGCATTTTCAGGCCGCGGGCGTGGACCCGTCCTTCCGCGTGGCGGAGGGGGCGGAGCTGGGCGTGTTGCGGGCCATGGCGCTGGAAGAGGCGCTGACCGCCTGCTTTGAATCGCCCACGCCCGCCTTTGCGCGGGTCTCCGCCTGCCTGACGCAGCAGGAGCTGGCGGAGCAGACGGAGGCGCTGTATGATTTTCTGATGGCCCGGCCCGACCCCTGGCCCTGGCTCGACGGCGCGCTGGCCGAGCTGGACACCACCCCGCAGGCGCTGCGGGAAAGCCCGTGGATGCGGGTGCTGTGCGAGGGCGTGGCCGAGGACGCGCGGCGTGCGGCGGCGGCCTATGAGCGGCTGGTCCGCTTTGCGCGCGAGACGGGAATCTTTGAGGATTTCGCGCAGCGGGAGGCGGCAGAGGCCGAGGCGTTCCGCCGCGCGGCGGAGGAAGGGCCCGAGGCGCTGGCCCTTCGGGGCGAAACGGTCTTTGCCCGCCGGCCGTCGGCGAAAAAGGACATGCCTGCCGAAGCGGTTTCGCGCTTTGCGGCGCTGCGGGACGAAGCGAAGAAGAAACTGACGGAGGCGCAGCAGCGCGCGCAGCGCCTTGTGGGCGGACTGGAGGAGCGCTGCGAGGATATCGGGCAGAGCGGCAGGATGCTGGAAGGGCTGGCGGAGGCGGTCCGCGCCTTTCACGAGCGATTTGCCGTCCTGAAGGAAGAGCGGAATCTGCTGGATTTCCACGACCTGGAGCATTGCGCCCTGCGCGCCCTGCGCGAGGAATCCGTCGCCGACGCGGCGCGCCGGCGCTATCTGCATGTGTTCGTGGACGAATACCAGGATTCCAGCCTCATCCAAGAGGCCATTCTCGGCTGCGTGTCCAATGGGCGCAATCTGTTTCTGGTGGGCGACGTCAAGCAGAGCATTTACCGGTTCCGCCTGGCAGAGCCCGGGCTGTTCCTGCAAAAGCTGGCTGACTACGGCGACCGGCCGGGCGGCGGCGGGCGGAGCATCGCGCTGAACGCGAATTTCCGCTCCCATCCCACCGTGCTGCGCTGCATCAACGGCGTGTTCCGCCGCGTGTTTTGCGGCGGCGCGATGGAGCTGACATACGGCCCGCAGGAAGAGCTGACGCGCGGCGTGACGCAAGGGTGGAGAGGCGCGCCCGTAGAACTGCATCTGGCCGGCCGGTGTGACGAGGAGGACGAGGATGCGGAAGGCGCAGACGCGCTCACCCCGGAGGCCCGCGAAGCCGTGCGCCAGGAAGCGGAAATCATTGCAGACCGCATCATTGCGCTGCGCAACGCGCCGGAGCGCCATTACCGGCTCAGCGAGATGGTCGTTCTGCTGCGCGCCGCGCGGGGGAAAGCCGAGGCGCTGACGGAGGTGCTGCGCCGCCGGGGGATTGCCGCGCGCTCCGACGTGGGCGAGGACGCGCTGGGCAGGCCGGAGACGCAGGCGGTCGTCGCGCTTTTGAAAGCCATTGACAACCTGCGCCAGGACGTGCCGTTGCTGGCCGCGCTGCGGGGTCCCGCGCTGGGGCTGGAGGACAGCGCGCTGGCGGCCATCCGCACGGCGCACCCGGAGGGCCCGTTTGCGGAGGCCATGCTCGCCTATGCGCAGGGCGAGGATGCGCTGGCCGGGGCGCTGCGGGGCTTTATCGAGAAAATCCGCCGGTGGGCGCTGGAGGCGCAGGTCATGCCGCTGGATGCGCTGCTGCGCCGCATCTATGAGCAGACCGGGCTGTACGCGCAGGCGGGCGCCATGCCGGAGGGCGAAACCCGGCAGGCAAACCTGCGGGCGCTGTGCGAATATGCCGCCGCGTACCAGACGGCCCAGGGGGGCGGGCTGGGCGGCTTTTTGCGGTATCTGGAGCGCGTGCGCAGCCACGAGGGCCTCGCCGCGCCCATGCTGGGCGAGCGCGACGATTTGGTGCGCGTGATGAGCATCCACAAGAGCAAGGGCCTGGAATTCCCGATTGTCTTTGTGGCGGGGTTGGGCGCGCGCTTTCGCGCACCGCGGATGGAAAGCCTGGAAAAGCACGCCGATTTGGGCATCGCCGCGCCGCTTATCGACCCGGCGCTGCGCGCCGTCCGGCCGACGCTGGCCCAGGAGGCCATTGCCGCCCAGCGCCGGCGCGAGGGAATCGCCGAGGAAGCCCGCATCCTTTACGTCGCGCTGACGCGCGCGGAAAGCCGCCTCATTCTGGTGGGAACGCCCCGTTCCGGAGACGAGGAACGGTGGGACGCGGGCGATCCGGCCGGGGCGCAGTGCGCGCTGGACTGGCTGGCGCCTGTCGCCCGCGACGAGGCGGGCTGGTCCCTGTCGCGCCACGGCCTGCGGCAGCCCCTGCCCGCGCTGCCGGAGAGCGACCGGGCGGCGGAATTTGCGGGAAGAATCCTGCAGATGCCCATGCCGCCGCTTATCTCCGATTCGCTGCGCGCGCTGGCCTGGACGCCGCCGGCCCCGGACGCGCGCCCGCTCAAGCAGAGCGTATCGTCGCTGGCGCGGGTGCAGGCGAAGGAAGGCGAAAGGGAGGACGCGCTGCGAACCATGGAGGACCTGCCCCGGCGGCCGCTGTTTCTGGAGGCGCGCGGGCTGACCCCTGCGGAGCGCGGAGAGGCCATCCATGCTTTTCTGCGGGCCGTGCCGCTGGACGCGCAGGATTTGCAGGCCGTATGTCGAAATCTGGTGGAGCGGGGCGTGCTCTCGCCCGAACAGGCGGCCGCGCTGCCGCTGGGGAAGCTGCGGCGCTGTATGGACGGCCCGCTCTGGCAGCGCATGCGCAGGGCGGAGACGATACGGCGCGAGTGGGCGTTCAACCTGCGGATGGACGACGGCGCCGCCTGCACGCTCCTGCAGGGCGTCATCGACTGCTGCTTCCTGGAGGAAGGCGCCTGGGTGCTGGTCGATTACAAGTCCGACCATGTGTGGGACGTCGACGCGCTGCTGGCGCGCTATGCGCCGCAGCTGGCGCTGTATGCGCGGGCGCTGACGCAGATTACGGGCCTGCCGGTGCGGGAAAAGAACCTGTTTTTGCTGGAAAAGGAGACGGGCTATATACTGCCATGACCATAAGACTTGACTATCATTTGCACACCTGCCATTCCATGGACTGCGAGCAGAGCCTGGACACGCTGTGCGCGGCCGCCGTGCGGACGGGGCTGACGGAAATCTGCATTACCGACCATACCGAGTTCGGCCATCCGTATCCGGGCAGCGACGTGCCGCCGGTGGTGGAGGACTGGCTGGCGGACATCGAAGCGGCGCGGGAGGCCTGGCCGCAGCTGACCATCCGGGCCGGCCTGGAAATTGGAGACAACCCGCTCTGCCGCGAGCGCATCAAGCGGTGGCACGCGGCGCTGCCGCTGGATTTCAAACTGCTTTCGCTCCACCTGATTGACCAGGAAGACCCGTTTGTGCCCGAGTTTTTTGCACACCGCGACCAGGCGACGCTGTACAGGCGCTATGTGGAGTCGCGCCTGGAGTCGGCGATGGCCTGGGAGCCGGAAGAATTCGACGCCTTCGCGCACATCGGGTACTGCGCGAAGTTTGCGCCGTATCCGCTGGAGGAAAGGCCGCTGCGCCGCCGTCACGCGCCCGAGGCCATGGACGCGCTGCTGCGCCGGCTGGCGGAAAACGGGAAAGCGCTGGAAATCAACACCTCCGGCCGAAAGACCATGCCGGAGTTTTTGCCGGACCGGGAGATTGTCACGCGATTCCGGGAGCTGGGCGGCGAGTTTGTCACGCTGGGTTCGGACGCGCACACGCCCGAATATGTGGGGCGCTGGATAGACGAGGCGGCGGAGCTGGCCAAGAGCTGCGGCATACGATGGGCGCTGACGTTTTCACAGCGCAGGCCCATCCCCGTCGCGCTGTGAGTGCGGAGCGGGGAGCGCATGCCGGGAGGACGGACGGCGAGGGTTTCACGTGAAACCTTTGGCGCGGCCGGGAGGCATTGTTTCACGTGAAACATACGGGAGGAACCGAAATGGACGACCTGTTTTCCATGGCCATGGAGCGGCGGGAGGATACGCCGCTGGCCGATCGCATGCGCGCCCGCACGCTCGACGAATTCATCGGGCAAAAGCATCTCGTGGGGGAAGGACGGCTGCTGCGGCGCGCCATTCAGGCGGACCGCCTGACAAGCTGCATTTTCTACGGCCCGCCCGGCTGCGGAAAAACGACCCTCGCCTCGGTCATCGCCGGCTGCACGCGCGCGGCGTTCGTGCGCATGAACGCGGTGACCAGCGGCGTCGCCGACGTCCGCAAGGTGCTCGAGCAGGCGGAAAACCAACGCCGCCTGTACGGACAGCCGACCTATCTGCTGCTGGACGAGTGCCACCGCTGGAACAAGGCGCAGAGCGATTCCATCCTGCCGGCCATCGAAAAAGGCTCCATCCGCTTCATCGGCTCTACGACGGAAAACCCGATGATTTCCATGACGCCCGCCATTGTCAGCCGCTGCCGCCTGTTTCAGTTCTATCCCCTGACGCTCGAAGACGTGCTCGGGGGGCTGCGCGCGGCGCTTGCGGACGGCGAGCGCGGGCTGGCGCGCATGGGCGTCCGGGCGGATGACGACGCGCTGCTGCATATCGCCCGCGTCGCCAACGGCGACCTGCGCTCCGCCTTCAACGCGCTGGAGCTGGCCGCGCTGACCACGCCGCCCGACCGGAAGGGAAATATCCGCATTACGCTGGCGGTCGCCGAAGAATCCATTCAAAAGCCGGTGCTGCAGTGCGACGAGTCGCTTTACTATGACATGCTCTCCGCTTTCTGCAAGAGCCTGCGCGGCTCGGACCCGGACGCTGCGCTGGCCTGGTTTGCCCGCATGTACTATGCCGGGGTGGACCCGCGCATTATCGTGCGCCGCGTGATTGCGCACGCCAGCGAGGACGTTGGCCTGGCCTGCCCCATGGCCCTGCTCCAGGCCGTCGCGGCCTATCAGGCCCTGGAGAGCATCGGCATGCCCGAGGCAAAGCTGGCCATTACCCAGGCCATCGTCTTCGTGTGCGAAAGCCCGAAATCCAACAGCGTCGTCATGGCCATTGACCAGGCGATGGCCGACGCGCAGAAAGGCGGCTTCGGCGCAGTGCCGGTACACCTGCGCGACACCAGCTATCGCGGCGCGCAGCGCCTGGGAGGCGCGGACGGCGAGCGAAACGGCGAAAACTATCGCTATGCGCATGATTTTCCAAACCACTGGGTCGAGCAGCAGTATATGCCCGAGGATTTGACGGGCCGCACATATTATACGCCGAGCGGGCAGGGAGAGGACGTCGCCCGGGAACGGGGCACGGGCAGGCCCCTGCGCGCCGTAAAACAAAAGGAAAGCGCGGATAAAAACGCATAAATACAAAAAATGCACACCGCAAAAAGGAGATAAACGGACGTGAGGGGAACAGTCCGTCTCGGCCATCCTCAGGCAGCGTGCATCGCAAGATTATTGTAGCACTTTTTCGGAACGGATGGAAGGGCTTTCCCGGGGATAGACAAACTTTTTTTCATTCCGCCGGCGAAAAAAACAGGGAAGCGCGCTTCGCCGGGAAAAGCGCGGAAAACGTCCCGTCAAACGGCCGCCCGGCGCGCCGGTCGGCAGGCAGTAAGGAGGAGGCGCCATGCACGAATATATCGCAACTGCGCCCTTCGGGCTGGAAGGCGTGGTGGCGCAGGAGCTGCGGCAGCTGGGCTTTGCCGATGTGCGCGCACAGGAAGGCGGCGCGCGCTTTGCGGCGGACGAGGAAGGGGCGTTTTACGCCAACCTCTGGCTTCGCTGCGCCGACCGGGTGCTTCTGGAGGTGGGCCGGTTTCCCGCAACATCCTTTGAGGAACTCTTTGAGGGCGTGCGCGCGCTGCCCTGGGAGGCCTACCTGCCGCAGGACGCGGCGTTCCCCGTATCGGGCCATTGCGCGCGCTCCCGGCTGATGAGCGTCAGCGACTGTCAGGCCATTGCAAAAAAGGCCATTGTGGAACGCCTGCGGGACAAACGGCGCGTGCGGACGCTGCCGGAAACCGGGGAAACCTACGCGGTGCAGGTCGCGCTCCATCGGGACATGGCCGCGCTCACGCTCAACACCAGCGGCGCGGGCCTTTCGCGCCGGGGATACCGCACCTGGAACGGGGAGGCGCCCCTTCGGGAGACGCTGGCCGCAGCCATGGTGCGCCTGTCGCCCTGGCGCCCGGGAGAGGCGCTGCATGACCCGCTGTGCGGGACGGGGACACTGTTGATTGAGGCGGCGTTCGTGGCGGCGCGGCGCGCGCCGGGGCTGGCGCGCGAATTTGCCTGCGAGCAATGGCGCTGGATGCCGCGGGCGCGCATGCGGGCGCTGCGCGAAGAGGCGCGGGCCGCCTTTATGCCGGAAAACGTCCGGGACATCAGCGGCGGGGATATCGACGCGGACGCGCTGAAGCTGGCCGTCCGCCATCTCGCGCAGGCCGGACTGGCCGGCCGCGTGCCCCTGCGTCGGCAGGACGTGCGCACGGCGCGCCTGTCCTCCGGCGGCGTGGTGCTGACCAATCCCCCTTACGGCCAGCGGCTGTCCGACCGGGTGGGCTGCGACGAGGTGGCGCGCGCGCTTCGCGCGCTGCAGCGCGAAAGCGGCCGCGCGCTTTGCGTGCTCAGCGGGTACGGCGGTTTCGAGCGGGCGTTCGGCCGCAGGGCGGACCGGCGCCGCCGTCTGTACAACGGCCGGCTGGAATGCGAGCTGATGACGTTTTATCCCGGCCCGTCCGGCGGCTGACGGACGCAATCTTTACTTTCCGGCCCGGCTCTGCTATACTGACAACGAGAAAACAGAAGGAGCGTGACCTTATGCCACTTGTCAATTCGCGTGAGATGTTTCGCAAGGCGTACGAGGGCGGCTATGCGATTGGCGCGTTTAACGTCAACAACATGGAAATCGTGCAGGCCATTACCGAGGCGGGCAAGCTGGAAAATGCCCCGTTAATCCTGCAGGTATCCGCGGGCGCGCGCAAGTATGCCAAGCATGTGTACCTGATGAAGCTCATCGAGGCGGCGGTGGAGGACACCGATTTGCCCATCGTGGTGCACTTGGATCACGGCGCGGACTTCGATATCTGCAAAAGCTGCATCGACGGCGGCTTTACCTCCGTCATGATTGACGGCTCCCACCATGATTTCGAGACCAACATTGCGCTGACCCGCCGGGTTGTGGAGTATGCGCATGAGCGCAACGTCACCGTGGAAGGCGAGCTGGGCAGGCTGGCGGGCATTGAGGATGCGGTGAACGTTTCGGCCGAGGATGCGGCGTTTACGGACCCCGACCAGGTGGTGGAGTTCGTCGAGCGCACGGGCGTGGACAGCCTGGCCATCGCCATTGGCACCAGCCACGGGGCTTTCAAGTTCAAGGGTACGCCGCGCCTGCGCTTTGATATTCTGGAAGAAGTCAGCCGGAGGCTGCCCGCCTTCCCCATCGTGCTGCACGGAGCGTCCTCGGTCATCCCGGAATATGTGGACATGGTCAACGCGTACGGCGGCAATATGCCCGGCGCACAGGGCGTTCCCGAGGACATGCTGCGCCAGGCGGCCCGGTCCGCGGTGTGCAAAATCAACATCGACAGCGACCTGCGCCTGACCTTTACCGGCACGCTGCGCAAATACCTGGCCGAGCATCCCGAGCACTTTGACCCGCGCCAGTACCTCACGCCGGTGCGCGACGCGCTGCGCGAGATGGTGCGCCATAAAATCGTCAACGTGCTGGGCTGCAACGGCAAAGCCTGATTGCACCGAACCTGCCGGGCGCGTCTGCGCCTGTCCCCTGGGCGGGGGCGCGGGGGAGCCTCCCCTCGCCTCCGCCGTTTTTATTTGGAGGATTCTGCCATGCGCCGATGGATTGCCGTAACGCTTTTGCTGCTCCTGCTCTGCCCTGCGGCCCGTGCCGAACAGGAGGAGGTATTCTCCTGGACGCTGCAAAAAGGCGCGGAGGGCGTATCTGCCCCCGCGGCGATGGCCATCGCGCAGGACGGAGGCGTGTTCGTGGTGGGCGTCACCGACGATGAGGATTTCACCTTCGGCGAGAGCCGGGGAGGCGAGGACGGCTTTGTCCTGCGCCTGGATGCAAGCGGGCGGATGCTCTGGCAGGGCCGGTGGGGCGGCAGCGGCGACGACGGCTTTACGCATGTGCTGGAGACCGGGGACGGCGGCTGCATCGTCATGGGCGTGACCGCCTCCACGGACGGGGACGCGCAGGCGGCCCGCGGCGGCAAGGACGGCTTTCTGGTGCGCCTGAACGCGCAGGGGGAGACGGTATGGACGAAATGCCTGGGCGGCACGCTGGACGATGAACTGCTCTCCCTCCAGGCGGCCGGCGAGGATGGTTATATCGTCTGCGGACAGACGGCCAGCCGCAACGGAGACCTGGGGGCCAACTTCGGCGGATACGATGCGTGGGCCGCCTACCTCAGCGGCGAGGACGGCAAGCCGCTGTGGGTCATTCGCCACGGCCTGGGCGGGGACGACCGCTTTACCCATGCCGTCGCGTCGGAGGACGGATGCCTGCTGCTGGGGGAGATTGCCGAGGAAACAAGCGCCGCTACCGCCGAGAGCGAAGCGGTCTGGACGGCCCGTCCCGTGGCGATGTTCGTATCGCTGGAGGCGGGCGAGGCGCTCTGGCAGGTCAGCCTGGGCGGCGCGGGCAACAACTGCGTCGAGGCGGTGCTGCCGCTGGAAAGCGGGTGGCTGCTGGCGGGCGATACCAACGCCCAGTCCATGATGATGCCCACCGGCTACGGCGGGCAGGACGCCTGGGTGCTGCAGCTGCGCAGCAGCGGCGCGGTGGCATGGCAGCGCGTGTACGGCGGCAGCAGCGACGAGCGGTCGCATGCGCTTCTTGCCGTGCCCAGCAGCGGATATGTGCTGCTGGCGCAAACCGCATCCTCCAACGGATGGACCCAGGGCACGCACGGGGGCGAAGATTTGTGGGTGGTCAAGATGTCCGGCAGCGGAACGCTGGAATGGCAGCAGGCGCTGGGCGGCAGCGACGATTCCGACCCGGCGGGCATCGTGCGCAATGCGCAGGGAGAATACCTGGTGGCAGGGACGTCGCTTTCTCAGGACGGGGATATCGGGCTGCATCGTTCCGTGCGCACGGGCTTCCTGGCGCGCCTGGCGCCCAACGGAAACCTGCTGCATACGTTGAAAATCGGGGACGACCAGGAGTGCACGCTGTTGGATTTTCAGTCGCGCGACGGGGCCATATATCTGTTGGGCAGCATGCGAAGCATCGACGGCGGCCTGCTGCGGGAAGAGGTATGGATTGCCCGCCTGGCCGAAGAGGGCGCGCAGGCCGACTAGCCCTGCGCCATCCTTTGCAAAACGCCAATCAGCGCCGCGCCGGGAACGCCCAGCGCGGCGCCTGCCGTCAGCAGGGCCAGATTGACCTGCACGCCCAGGCCCAGCGCGCCCATCGTCAGATTCCATGCCCCTACCGCAGCCAGCGCGCTCACGCCGTTGACCAGCAGCCGGCGCGCGCGCCGCGGGGGGCCGAACACGGCCCAGCCCAGGAAGTACAGCGCGCAAAGCCCCGCGCCCGCCCATATCACCAGGCGCCAGGGAACGGAGTCTATCATCAAAAACACCCCCTCTGCCATGGATATGCAGAAGGGGCGTTTTTCATGGCCGTTCGGGCATCTCAGGGCTCCTCGGGTTCGTAGCCGTAGTTGTACTCGTATTCCTCGTAGATGGTCGCGTATTCCGACGTATACAGATACTCGCGCGAGATTTCCACGCCGTTTTGCAGCCAGAGCTTATACGTCTCCACGCGATAGCCCGTGCGCGCGTCCTTAACCTTCTCCCGCGTGCCCACGGGCAAATCCGGGTTGTATGTCTCGACAATTTCCGTGGGGGTCTTGGTGTAGGAGGTCTCCGACCACAAATCAATGCTCAGCCCTTCTCCCAGCGACAGCCCGTACGCTTCCACCGTCACCGTTCGGTCTTCGTACCATGCGGCCAGGAAAACGGGGGCTTCGCTGGTGTTGCGCATGACCAAATCCAGGCGCGGCCAGTCCACCGTGGCGTCCTCGCCGCGCGGCACATAGTCCGACGGCCAGGCGTGGGGCCGGCGCGTGACGATGTCAAAATTGGCGCGCAGGAGCGTGTTGAACAGCGTGGAGGACACCTGGCACACGCCGCCGCCCACCTCCTGGACCGTGCGGCCGTTTTCGATGGCGCCCGCTTCGAGATACCCTTTTTCGCGCGTCCGCTCGCCGGTGGTTTCGTTAAAGGAGATTTCCTCGCCCGGAGCAATCATCAGCCCGTTGAACGCCTCCGCGGCCAGGCGGATGTTGGTGTTGCGGTTTTCGTTGCTGGTGGTTTTCGTGGTGTAGGTGGAAATCAGGCCATAGTTGGCTTCCAGCTGCGCCCGGGTGACGCTGGGCGAAACCGTCTGCACGGATACGGGAACGGTCGCGCCGTAGCTGCCCTGGTCGAGCATGGCGACGACGGTCTGGTAGAGCGCCTCGGCGTCCACACGCTGGCCCATCTGCTCGTCGGAGAAGGCAAAGGTGCGGTCGGTGACGTTAAAGGCGACGACCGACGCGTTTTTCGGCTCGACGGTCAGGCGGGCGGCCACCTCGTCCGTCAGCGCGCGCACGGCCTGGCGGTCATAGGTAAACTCGCTGAAATAGGCGACGGACAGGCCGGGCTCCTTCAGCTTGCGGATGGCGGCATAGCGCTCCTCGAGCGTGCCGGCACGGCCGATGGCCCACGCGCGCTGCAAAAGCTCCTCGGTGTTCCAGGACATGGGCACTTCCTGGGAAGAAATGCGCCAGGTCATTTCCCCGGCGTCCAGGAACAGCTCGAAGGAATCCGCCTGCACCGTCTGCCGGTCTGCCAGCGCCGCGCGCGCCTCGTCCATCGTCATGCCGCCCAGCGCCACGCCGTCGATGGAAATGCCGTCGTAAAACGTGTCGCGCGACACTTCCGCGCGCATGCGCTCAAACTCCTCATAGGCGGACAGCTGCTCGCTGGCCGTGACATACGCGAAAAAAAGCGCGCAGGCCATCAGCGTGATGACCGGCAACGTCCACCAGAGAAAACGCTTGCGCCGCGCGCGACCGTTGGGAAGTTTCTGCTTCAATGTCCTCTCCTTTTCCTGGCCTACCGCCGCCAGCCCGAGCCGCCCTCGTCCATCAGCGCGCGCTCATGCATGCGGAACGACAGCGCCATCAGGCTGTCGCTTAAATGTACGTTGCCAAGCTCCATTTTATCCGGCGCGGTCAAATCCACCGGAGCGAAATTCCATACCGCGCGCACGCCGGCCTCCGCCGCCGTGTCCAGCACGGCACGCGCGCTGTCGGCGGGCGTCGCGATGACCACGATGTCCACGGCATGCTCTGCCAGATAGTTTCTCAGTTCTCCGGCGGGCCATACCTCAACGCCCTGCAAAACCTGGCCGATAAGCGCCGGATCGACGTCAAAAAGCGCGTCCACCACAAACCCTTCCTTGCGGAAGGTCGGATACGAAGCCACGGCGCGCCCGATATTGCCCGCACCGACGATGACCATGTGGTGCGGCGTGTCCACGCCCAGGATTTCCCCGATGCGGCGCTTGAGGTTGGGCACATAATACCCGTATCCCTGCTGGCCGAAGCCGCCGAAGCAGTTCATATCCTGCCGAATCTGCGAGGCAGTAAGCCCCATGCGCTCGCCCAGCGCCCGGGAAGACAGGCGCAACACGCCCTGCGCTTCCAGCTCCCGCAGATGGCGATAGTATCCCGGAAGGCGGCGGACTACCGCGTCGGATACCCGATCTCGTTGATGCATGCCGGTTCCCCCAAACTCGCTTTGCCGTTAGTATACCATGTGTGACAAAAAACAGGCAAGCCCTCCGGTACGATTTGATGAAAGGCGGCGGGGTGTGGTACAATGCTATCATTGACAGGTCTGCGCCCATGCGCCGGGAAGGAGAGCCTATGAACCGTCTTTTGATTGCCGTGGACGGCAACAGCCTCATGCATCGCGCCTTTCACGCCATCGCCCGCCTGGACGATGCGCAGGGAGAACCGACAAACGCCCTGTACGGCTTTACCGGCATGCTGCTGAAGGTCCTGCGGGAATACGAACCTACGCATCTGGCGGTTGCCTTTGACATGCATGGCCCGACGTTTCGTCATGAGGCCTACCCGGACTATAAGGGCACGCGAAAACCGACGGACGAAGCCCTGAAGCCGCAGTTTCCCCGCGTGAAGGCGCTGCTGCGCGACATGGGCGCCGCCGTCGTCGAGACGCCCGCCTATGAGGCGGACGATATCCTGGGCACGCTGGCGCGCCTGTGCGAGGAGCAGAGCCTGCCGGCGCTGCTGGTGACCGGCGACCGCGACGCGCTGCAGCTCGTGACCGAGCGCACGCATGTGCTCTACACCCGCCGCGGCATCACCGACACCGTGGAATTCGACCCGCAGACCGTGCAGGCCGTCTATGGCGTCTCTCCCGCGCAAATCCCCGATTTGAAGGGCCTGATGGGGGACAGCTCCGACAACATCCCCGGCGTGCCGGGCGTGGGCGAGAAGACGGCCGTGCGCCTGCTGGCGCAGTACGGGACGCTGGAGGAGACGCTCCGGCACGCGCAGGAACAAAAGGGAAAAGTGGGCGAGCGCCTGCAGGAACACCGGGCCCAGGCGGAACAGTCGCTGTGGCTGGCGACCATCTGCCGGGACGCGCCGCTGCCGCTGGCGCCGGAGGACTGCCGTCTGGGCACGCTGTCCGGCGCGCGGGACGCGTTTGAAGCCCTCTCGTTCCGGTCACTCCTGCCGCGCCTGGAGCAGATTATACGCGCCCGCGGCGGGCAGGACGCCGCGCCGGGGGAGCAGCGGCCGTCTTCCGCGCAGGCGGAGCGGGAAGAGGCGCAGGTGCTGGACACTCCGGAGGCGGTGGCGCGGTGGGCCCAGGCCGCCCCGGTCTGCGCGCTGGCGTGGGGACAGGACATTACCCTGGCCTATCCCGGCGGCCGCGCGCGCGTGCCGCTGCGGCAGGATTTGCTCTCCGAGGGCCTGGACCCCCGCGACGCCTTCGATGCGCTGCGCCCCCTGCTGGAAAGGCCGGGCGCCTTGCGGCTGTTTGACGCAAAGCGCTTCCTGCATGCGCTGGACGGCCTGGGCCTGCGACTGGATGGAACGTGCGCGGCGGACGACGCGCTCCTGTCCGGCTGGCTGCTTTCGCCCATCCGTCCGCCCCGCACGCTCGAGGCCGCGCTGGGCGAGGGGGTGGAGGCGGACGCCGGCGCGCTGTGGGACATATGCGAGCGGCATGCGCGGGAGATGGAGGATGCCGGCATGACCGCGCTGTACCGCGACATCGAAATGCCGCTGATGCGCGCGCTGCTGGATATGGAGCGGGAGGGCTTTGCGGTGGACCGGGCGGAGCTGGAGCGCCTGGGCGACAGGTTTACCGCCCTGGAAAACGAACTGCGCGCCCAGATTTATGATTTGACCGGAGGCGAGCCGTTTAACCTCAACAGCCCCAAACAGCTTGCGGAGGTGCTCTACGGGCGTCTGGGCCTGCCTGCGGGGCGGAAAACCCAGCGCGGGCCGTCCACCGACGCCGATACCCTCGAGGGCCTGCGCCCCCTGCATCCGGCGGTCGGGAAAATCCTGGAGTACCGGCAGGTCGCCAAGCTCAACGCGACCTATATCGCGGGCCTGCTGCCCCGCATCGGTCCGGACGGGCGCGTCCGCTCCTCCTTTGACCAGATTGCCACCGTGACCGGACGCCTGTCCTCCAACGAGCCCAATTTGCAAAACATCCCCGTGCGCACGGAGATGGGACGCGACATCCGCCGCGCGTTTGTCGCGCGCCCGGGGTGGATGCTGGTGGACGCCGACTATTCGCAGATTGAGCTGCGCATTCTGGCCCATCTGTCCGGGGACGAAAACATGATTGCGGCGTTTTGCGAAGGACAGGACATCCATGCCCGTACCGCTGCGCTGGTCTACGGCGTGGACCAGGCGGACGTCACGCCGCAGATGCGCTCGGCGGCCAAGGCCGTCAATTTCGGCATCGTCTACGGCATCAGCGATTTCGGGCTGGCCCGCAACGTCGGCATGACGCGCAAGGAGGCGGCGGCGTTTATCGAGCGCTATTTTCAGCGGTATCCGGGCGTGCAGCGCTATATGGACAAGGCCGTGGCCGACGGCAAGGCGCTGGGGTACGCGCAGACCCTCTTCGGCCGCCGCCGGCCGTTGCCGGAGCTGTCCAGCAGCAACTACAACACCCGCGCTTTCGGCGAGCGCGCGGCGATGAACACGCCCGTGCAGGGAGCGGCGGCGGACATCATCAAGCTGGCGATGGTGCGCGTGCGGGAGGAGCTGGCCCGGCAAAAGCTGCCCGCGCGGCTTATCCTGCAGGTGCATGACGAGCTGATTGTCGAGTGCGCGCCCGAAGCCTGCGAGGACGTTTCGGCGCTCCTGACAGCCTGTATGGAGAGCGTCGCGTCGCTGCGCGTGCCACTGAAAGCCGAGGTGCATACGGGCCGCACATGGCTTGAGGCCAAGTAGCCGCTGCACGAAATCGTTTTGCTGATTCGTTTAGTGTAGGAGCCGGAGGGCCTTACGGGAGAGGAAAACGGGGTATGTGGGTTATCGGATTGACGGGCGGTATCGCCTCGGGAAAAAGCACGGCAGCCCGGATGCTTTCGGAGTTGGGCGCGGCCGTCGTCGACGCGGACGAGATTGCGCGCGCGCTGACCGGTCCGGGCGGCGCCGCGGCCGACGCGGTGATGAAGCGCTTTGGAACGCTGGACCGCCGCGCGCTGGCGGCGCGCATATTCGCCGACGAGCAGGAGCGCCGCGCGCTCAACGCCATGGTGCATCCGCTGGTTCGCCGCGCGATGCAGGAGGCGGTGGCGGCGCTGGACGCGCCGGCCGCGGTGCTGGACGTGCCGCTGCTGTTCGAGGCGGGCATGGACGACCTGTGCGACGAAATCTGGGTGGTGCATGTGCCGACGGACGTACAGCTGGCGCGCGTGATGGAGCGGGACGGGCTTGCGCGGGAGGCGGCCCTGGCCCGAATCCGGAGCCAGATGCCCACGGAGGAAAAGCTGCGCCGCGCGGATTGCGCCATTGATACCTCCGGTCCCCTGGAACAGACGCAGGCGCGCCTGCGCGCCCTGTGGACGCGGGCGCTTTTGCACGCAAAGGAGAACGTATGAGCCAGTTTTCACCCATGCCGCCCCCGCGACGTCCGCGCAGCGCGGCGCGTCGCGCGCAGTGCGGCCTGCCCCCGCGCCAGCTGCAGGAAGGCCCGTGGGAGGACACCGCGGTGTTGACGACCGCGCCCGAGCCGCCTTCGTTTTTCAGCCGCCAGCCCCCGATTTTCTGGGTGGTTGCGGCGCTGCTGCTGACGGCCGTGTTCGTGCTGACGGGCGTCGTCGCCATTGACGCCTGGCATGCGCGCGAGGCCGAGCGCGCCGAGGCGCTGCGCCGGCAGCAATGGGAGGAGGAAGAGGCGACCTATAAGCTGCTCTTCCGGGACTTCATCGAAGATTACAGCTACGAGCAGGGGCTGGACCCGGCGCTGGTGGCGGCGGTGATTTACCATGAAAGCCGGTTTGACCCCAATGCGGTCTCCAGCCTGGGCGCGCGCGGCCTGATGCAAATCATGGAAGATACGGGCCAGTGGATTGCGGAAAAGCTGAACGAAGAGGAGGGCTATACCTTTGACCTGCTCTTCAACCCCGAAACCAATATCCGCTTTGGCACCTGGTATTTGGGCTATCTTTCGCGCCGGTTTGACGGCGACATCGTCAAGATGGCCGCGGGGTATCACGCGGGCCAGGGCAACGTGGACGCCTGGCTGCAGAACCCGGAAAACTCCTCGGACGGCTATACGCTGGAGCGCATCCCTACGGACGATACCCGGCAATACGTACAAAGGGTGGTGAACGCCTATGAAATCTATACCCGGCACTATTACGCCCCGCAACCCACGCAGGAGCCGGCGGAAGAAGGCGCTTAGGCTGTCGGCGCTGGCGCTGTGCGCGGCGCTGCTGGCGCCCGTCTGCGCCCTGGCGTCCTCCGTACCCACCTCCGTCCGCGTGGCGCTCATTTCGCCGAGCGATTTGCCGATGCGCCCGCTGGAAATCATGGACAGGGACATGGTGTCCGTCCTGGACCTTGTCTATGAAAGCGTCGTCGAACTCAACGACGACCGCCAGCCGGAAATGGGCCTGGGCCTGGCGGAGTCCTGGGAGGTTTCCAACAACGGCCAGGTGTGGATTTTTACGCTCCGGCAGGGCGTGTACTTCCACGACGGGCGCGAGATGAAGGCGTCCGACGTGGCCGCGACCATGGACGCCATCGCGGCCATCGCCCGGGACGAAAGCCGCGAGGACAACCAGAAGGGGCTGTATTGCAAGCTGCCGGACATGATTTCCTCCTGGACCGCGGAGGACGACTATACCCTGACCGTGCGCACCGACCGTCCCTACTATGGCCTTTTGTATATCATGACGTTCCCGGTCCTGCAGGCGCAGTCCATCTATGACGACAATCCTCCGGGCACGGGCCCGTACCGCATGGATTATTATGCGCCCGGCGACACGCTCTACCTGTCCGGAAACCAGAACTGGTGGGGCGGCAGCATTCCGTACATCAGCGAAATCAAGGGCATCTGGTATGAGGATATCGACGCGGCGCTGACGGCTTTCGAGGCCGAAGAGGTGGACATCGTCATGACGCGCTCCACGTCCGCGCTGCGCTATCGCGGCACGATTTCCAGCCGCGTCAATGTCTACGACTATGCCACGCGCCAGCTGGAATGCCTGATGATGTCCAACGCCAAGCAGCTTGCGACCCTGGAAATGCGCCAGGCGGTCGTCTATGCCATTGATAAAAGCCGGCTGATTACCGGCGTGTATCAGGACATGGTGACCACCACCGATACGCTGGAGTCGCCCGCCTCCTGGCTGTATAACGAGAGCACCGTGCGCTACGAGTACAACCCCCAGCGCGCCATCGAGCTGCTGGAGGGGCTGGGATGGACGGACGTCAATGACGACGGCTATCGCTTCAAGCGCACCGAGTCCGGCGACACCGTGCTGAACCTGCGCCTGGCGTATTACGACGAGGCGGGCAGCACGCTGCGCCGCGAGGCGGCCAACGAAATTGCGACCATGCTCAAGGCGGTGGGCATCCAGACAACGATGACCGCGTACAGCTTTGAAAACGCCATGAAGAAGCTGGCCACGAACGTGCGGGACTATGACCTGTTCCTGTGCGCGTACAACTTTGATACGCCGCCGGACCCCAGTTTTATCCTGCTTTCCAACGGGTACGGCAATTCGGCCGGCTACCGCTCGGACGAGATGAACGCGCTGTGCCAGGAGCTGCGCAAGGCCTATGAGGCGGAAACGTTCCGCGAGGTATGGTTTGATATTCAGGCCCTGGCCGCGCAGGATTTGCCCTTCTGGCCGCTGTACTGGCGCGACGGCGTGGTGCTGACCCGCTATCCATACAGCTCCGTGCGCGATATCCGGGAATACGAACTGCTCTCTTCCATTGAGCAAGTCAAATAGACGGAGGGAAGCGAGCCGTGTCCGACGCCCCGATGGATGGCTGCCTGGAATACACCCGACACCTTTCCGCGCTGTGCGGTCTGGAGGGCTGCGCGCTGGACGCGGTAGCGCGCGCGTTCGTGGGGGAGGCCCCGGCCTTTTGCCGCGCCTGTTCGCTGGCGCGCTGCCAGATGCTGCATACGCACCTGTACGGCCTGAACGAGGCGTACCGCTGGAACGGGCAGTTCGTGTATTTTTGCCCGCTGGGGCTGACGTTCGTGGCGGCCGCCGTGCCCGACGCGGACGGCGCGCTGTGCGGCGGCATGGTGTTGGGGCCGTTTTTGATGGGCGAAAAGCAGGACGCGCTGGCCGCGCTGGCGGAGGAACGCCTGGCCGCGCAGGCCGAATCGCTGCCCGTTCTTCCGCCGGCGCGCGTAACGCATCTGGCGGCCGTGGCCGCAGCCACGGGCTGCGCGGCGGCGCTGCCGCAGGGCGCCCGAATCGGCGCGCTGGACCGGGACCAGGAATCCCTGCTCAACGCCATGTACGAAGCGCGGGAAGCGCAAACCTATCCGATTGAATTTGAAAAGCGCCTGCAGCGCCTGGTCGCCATGCATGACCGACAGGGCGCGCAAAGCCTGCTCAACGAGCTGCTGGGCCATATTTATTGCGCCAACCATTTCGACGTGCAGCGCATCCGTCCCCGCATTCTGGAGCTGATTGTGCTCCTTTCCCGCGCGGCCATCGATGCGGGCGCGGACGTTTCCGAGAGCTTTCTGTCCAACGAAGCCTATTTGCGCCAGCTGGAGACGTTCACATCCATTGAGCAGCTCAGCTTCTGGCTGACGGGCGTGATGCGCCGCTTTATGCAGCGTTCCTTTGATTTTGCGCAGGCGCGGCATTCCGACGCCGTGTACAAGGCGATACAGTATCTCCGGGAGCACTATGCCCAGAAGGTGACGCTGGAGGACGTGGCACGCCATGTCTATTTGAGCCGCTCGTACCTCAGCGCCCTCTTTAAGGAGGAGACGGGCAGGAGCCTGTTCACCTATTTGGGGCAGGTGCGCGTGGAAAAGAGCAAGCTTTTCCTGCTCGACGCGCGCGTGCCGCTGGCGCAGGTCGCGGCGCTGTGCGGCTTTGAGGACCAGAGCTATTTTACCCGCGTGTTCAAGCGCGCGACCGGCCTGTCGCCCAAAAAGTATCGCGACGCGCGCGGCGGGACGGCGGGGGTTTCCGCGGACGCGCCGCTTTCCAACCAGGCGCATGCATGCTATAATAATCAAAACAAACCATGAGGAGCCCTGCGTATGAAACTGACGTTACCCGGACTGCAAAGCGCCGACTGGACGCGGGCAAACATTGACCTGCCCGCCTTTGATATTCAGGCCATGCGCCGCCGCACGGCGGAAGCGCCGGCCTGGGTGCATTTCGGCGCCGGCAATATTTTTCGCGCGTTCCCCTGCGCCGCCTTGCAGCGCCTGCTGGACAGGGGCGCATACGACCGGGGCGTCATTGCATGCGAAACGTATGACCCGGAAATTCTCCGGCGCGCCTATGCGCCCTTTGACAACCTCAGCCTGCTGTGCGTGCTGCGCGCGGACGGACAGATTGAAAAGCGCGTTATCGCCAGCGTGGCCGAGGCCATTGCGGCCGACGGCCCGGGCCGGGCGCGCATGGCGGACATCTTCGAAAGCCCTTCCCTGCAGATGGTCAGCCTGACCGTAACGGAAAAGGCGTACAAGCCGGACAATCCGATGATGGCCATGCTGTGCGGCCTGCTGAAGCGCCGCTTTGCGGCGTGCGGCGCGCCGGTCGCCCTGGTGAGCATGGACAACTGCGCGCACAACGGCGAAAAGCTGCGCGCGGCCATGCTGCCGGCGGCCGAGGCCATGGCGGTGGGCGGCGAGGCGGAGGCTTTCCTGGCGTACATACGCCGGAAGGTCACGTTCCCCAACACCATGATTGACAAAATCACGCCGCATCCGGACGCAAAGGTGGCGGAAATGCTCGCGTCGCTGGGGTTTGAGGATACCGGGATTCTCCATACGGCGCGCGGCGCCGCGACCGCCGCGTTCGTCAACGCCGAGCAGGCCGAGTATCTGGTGGTGGAGGACGACTTCCCCAACGGCCGGCCTCCGCTGGAAAAGGCGGGCGTCGTTTTTACGGACAGGGAAACGGTGGATAAGGTCGAAAAGATGAAGGTGGGGACCTGCCTGAACCCGCTGCATACGGCGCTGGCGGTGTTGGGCTGCCTGCTGGGCTATACGAAAATCTCCGACGAAATGCAGGACGAGGACCTGCGCCGCTTTGTCTATCGCCTGGGCTATGTGGAAAGCCTGCCCGTTGTGCGCGACCCGGGCGTGGTATCCCCGCGCGCTTTTCTGGACGAAGTGCTCACCCGGCGCCTGAACAATCCCTTTCTGCCCGATACGCCTCAGCGCATCGCCACCGACACCTCCCAGAAAATCCCGGTTCGCTTCGGCGGCACCATAGCAGCGACGCGCGATCCCTCCACGCTGCACTGCGTGCCCTTTGTTATGGCCGCATGGCTGCGCTATCTGACGGGCGTGGACGACGAGGGGAACGCCTTGGTTCCCAGCCCCGATCCGCGCATGGAAGAGGTGCGCGCGCGCATGGCCGCGGGCCTGACGGACGAACTGCTCGGCGACGTGACGCTGTTTGGCGCGGATTTGGTGCAGGCGGGGCTGGCCGGCCGGGTGCGCCGCCTGTTCAGCGAAATGATGCAGGGGCGCGGCGCGGTGCGCGCGGCGCTGCGCAGGCTGCTGGCGGAGGAACCCGAGAAGGCCCCGGAAGAGGGAAGGTGAACGCGCTTTGCGATGGATCGGTCGTGCGCTGCGCAAGCTGTGCATGTTGGTGCTGCTGCTGGTGTGCGCCGCTCTGCTGTATCTGGTCGTCATCATGGGGGACGGCTCGGGCGGCGGGGAGGGCGTGCCGGCGGCGACCGCCGCCCCGTTGGCGGCCATGCCCCAGCCCCGGTTGAGCCTGAGCGTGGAGGCGCTCGGACAGGCGTCGTATTATTTTAACGCGCCGCTGATGACCCTGGAGGACGGCTGCGGGTGGCGCCTGGAAGGCGTATATATCTCCGATTTTACGCCCGAGGGCATGGACAGCACGGTGCGCGAGGTGCGCCTGCGCTATACCAACGAAGCCGGCGCGGCGGTGGACGTGTCGAGCCTGACCCCCTCGCGCTATCTGCGCGCGTTGCCCGAGCGCGGTTTTTTGACGGCGACGGATCAGAGCTGGGAGCTGGCCGGGCGCAGGGCCGTGCTGATGCAAAGCGGCGGGACGCTGCATTTGCATATTCAAAACGGCGAAACGGTCTATCAAATCGAGGGCGCGGTGGACGTCGCCGCGCTGCGCAGCGCGGCCGAGGCGGCCACGGTCTGGGAGTAAAGGCCCGCCTGCCGTCCGCCCGCTTCCGCCGTCTCCGGACGGCTGGCCAAACGCTTGGACGGACAGGCGGGGCCGCGCGCCGCCGGGCCGCGCTTTTGCGCCCGGCATGGCCCGCCGTTTATGGTCGCGCCTTCCCCGCGTCGTTCGGCTGTTGCGGGGGCAGACCGTAGAGCGCGGCATAGGCCTGCGCCTCGTCCGCGTCCGGGACCGCCGCCGGGCTCAAGCCCGTGCATTCCGTCGCAGAGACAAGCCCGTCCATACCCTCCGGCGCTTCTTCCGGCGCAGGCCCGCGCCGCCGTGCGCGCCGTTTGGATGCGTCTTTCATATCCGTTCCTCCTTTCGGCCGTAGCATGCGCGGGAACGCCCGCTTCCATGCCCGCGCAGGGCCTCGCGTGCGCGCGCGGAGGAAAGAGTTTACAGTCTGTTCATCGGAAGTGAATTGACAGCAAAAGGCAGACTTTGTAAGATGTAGCTGAAAATCATACGAAAAAGGAGCCTTTTTATGCTGAAAAAGAGCTTTGCCATTTTGATGGCGTGTCTGTTGCTGCCCGTGGCGGCGCTGGCGGAGACGGATGCGGAACGCATCGCCGATTTGGAAGCGCGCGTGCAGGCGCTGGAGGAAGCGGTGGCGGCTTTGCAGGGGAATGCGGAGGCGGAGCCGGAAGAGCGCACGGAGCCGGTGGAGCTGGAGGATGCGTTCCCCGCAGCGCAGGGCGTGGAAGCGTCGGCCGTTTCCTGGGATTTTCTCAGCCGCTTCAGCTATTACCCGTCGGGGTCCTATTTTTCCCGCACCCTGTCGGCCTCTAACGGCTATGTGCTGGTGGGCGTCTATATGAATGTGGAAAACGGCAGCGATGAGGACTTCATGGTTTCCTCGCTTCTGGACGCGCGGATGGCCTACGGCGATTCGTATACCACCCAGCCGGAGGAAACGTTCTTCTATCGCCAGAGCCAGAACGTGTATGCCAGCGGGCTGCGGGCCATTGGCGCGCGCGCCTCGGCGTCGGGCTGCCTGCTCTTTGCGCTGCCCGAGGAGGCGTACCGGGACGAGGAACCCATCTCCCTGAGCTTCTCGGTGGACGGCGTAGCCTATACGTATACGCTGCGCGGCAGCCAGATGAATCTGCCGCTGGGCAGCGAGGAAGCGTCCTTTTAACCCGTAAAGCACGGCGGCCGGGGCGGACTTCATGCGCCCCGGCCCTTTTACGCCCGCGCGGACGAATCGGGTTCGCGCGCTTTTTTGCGCCCGCGCCGGTTGTGTGCGGGCGCGGCCGCTTACCGCGCCGTATTTTCGCCCGGGCGGATATCGTATGTGCCCGCGGCGAAATCCACCGTCACCGTCGTGCCGTTCGAAAAGACGGATTGCTGGCGCGTGCCGTCGGCATCCAGCAGCATATGGCGCGTCATTTCACACTTGGCCACCCGTTCGTGCAGCGCCGCCACCACGGCGCAGCGCGCGATGTCCCGGCGCAGGCGCTCCGCGCCGGCGGTGTTGTCCTCCTGCGCTTGCGCGCCAAAGGCGCCGTCCGTGTTGGGATACGCGCCCTCGCGGATGAGGTAGGGCGCTCCGCCGTTGAGCAGCGCGTAGAGCATCAAATCCTCCCGCTCGGTTTTCTCCATCATCCACGGCGTAATCACACAGTCGTGGTAGACCAGGTTGAATAGCGGAACCGGCAGGCCGTAGCGGGGAGAACCGGGCTTGCGCAGCATGAAGTCATAGGGCGCGTAATGGCAAAACACCAGGCTGGGCATGCTCCAGTCGGCGACCTCCTCGGAGCTGGGCAGAATGCCGTGCGCATGCAGCCATTCAAAGCAGCGCAGGCGATAGGCGTAGCAGTCCTGTCGGCTCATCCGATGCCGCGGGTTTGCGCACTCGTCCCCCTCGTTGCAGGTGAACACATCCAGATAAGCGCCGTCAAGCGCAACGCCATTGTCCCGGATGCGAGAAAAATTGCGGCGCACATAAAAGAGCGCCTGCGTCGCGCACAGATAGCTTTGCGGGCCGCCCGCCCACCGGCTATGCTCCGGAATGCTCCCGTCCGGAAGACGGCAGGCATATTCCTCGTCAAAACTGGGCGCGCTTCGATAATAGTCCCGATATTGGTCGTGAATGCCGAACAAATCGCCGTGCGCGTGCAGGCGGTCGGCCAGCGCCCGCATGCCCGCCCATCCGCCGGCTTCCGCACAGGCGGGCAGGGCATCCGGATGCTGATTGTCGTATCCCGGCTGCGCCCAGCCGTCCAGATGCAGATAGAGCCTGCCTGCGCCCAGGGCGTGCAGGCGGTCCACTTCCTCCGCCCGGCGCGCAAAGGAGGTGAGGCTGTCGTTGCGGGCGGGATGATGGCGGTCGTAGAAATCGGACAGGGGATGTATATGGCGTTTGACGCCCACATGCACAAACGAGCAGCCAATCAGCGCATCCACCCGCGGCGTTTTCGCCGCCTTCTGCGAAAGCGTACACAGCAGCCCGCGCTCGCGGGCAAAGGCGCGGTAGGTTTTGCACAGGTCGTTATAATCACAGTCCCGAAAGAAGGCATAGCGCATCGTCCGCCGCTCGCGCATGCGCCCCAGGCTGGGTTCGAAGCGGACACCGACGTGGGTGTAGGGGCCGCCGGCCGGATGCTCCGCCTGCCAGCCGGCGTTGCAGGGCGTTTCGCACAGGGCCAGATATCCCGCCCGCCCGCGCACCTGCGCAAACCAGGGCATATAAGCGCCGGCCGTGCCGAAAAAGCCGTCGAAGGGCATGCGGCCCAGCGCCTCGGGCCAGTCGTTGGGCACGAGCAGGCCCTGCCCGACGGTCAGCAGCGTGTACCAGTCGCGCCGCCCCTGGTCAAAGGCCATGGGGCCCGGCCACAGCACGCGCTCGACGGTGAGGCCCTGCTCGCACAGCGGAATCCACTCGCAGTACAGACAGCCGGAAGCTTCCTCTATCCATATGCGCGTGGCGAACGCATAGGGAACCGCCCTGCCCGCCGCCTGAAAGCCTTCATACCGGCTCTCGATGCCCCGGCCCACGCCCGTGCGGAACGGGACGTGCTCCACATGCCGGGCCGAGGCAAAGGGAAGCGAGCCTTCCCGGCAGACCAGCGTCGGGGCGTATGCATCCGCCCACCGCCATGGCTCGCCGTCCGCTTCCACAAAGAGCCGCAGCGTTTTCTCGCACAGGGAAACGCGGAGAGGTCCCGACCTGACTTCCAGCATACGGCCTCCTTCCCGGGATTACAGCCCGAAACGCTCCCGGATGCGGCGGGCGGCCTCCTCGGGCGGCAAATCCGCGGTATCCAGGCGCAGATAGTTTTCAAAGGGAATTTCGCCGGGCAGGCTCTCCAGGCGGTATGCCTCCTCCGACTGCAGCCGGCGGGCGGAGGAGGCGACGTCGCGCTTGGAGGGCTTGTGCGCCAGGCGTTCCGCCGTGGCGTTGCGTTCCAGGCGCACCGCCAGGGGCGCGACCAGCTCGACGAAATAGAATTCCGTGCCGTAGGGGCGGAAGAGCGACTGGACGTGCTCAATATAGTCCCAGTCCTCCTGGCAGTCAAACGCCCACATGTAGGTAAAAATCATGCCGTAGCGGTCGCTGGCGGCAAAGGCTTCAAAGAAGACGTCGCGCAGGCGGTTCACCACCTGCCGTTCCGGCGTGCCGAACACCTCCAGGACGGGTTCTATGGTCATATGGTTGTGAAAAAGCCGCAGGCCGGTCTGCGCCATCAGCGCCCGGCCTACGGTCATTTTCCCTACGGCGCCCGCGCCAAAGAGAAACACCAGCTTCATGTGCGGATTCCTTTCTTTGTCACCAGGCAGGCGGCGTCCACAGCCGGATGTCTCCCGCCGCGCGCGTGGCGGCCATGTCAATGAGCCGCTGGTTGCGGCTGCCGCGATAGGCCAGCGCCAGCGACCGTTCGGCCAGGACAAAGCGCCCGTCCACCAGCACGTCGCAGGCCCGGGCGAGCGCAATGCGGTCTTCGTCGCCGCTTTGGAGGATTTCCTCCAGCGTCCAGCCCGTATATATCCATACGTTCGTGCCCGCCGGCAGCGCCGCCAGGAGCGCCAGACAGGCGGCCGCCTGCTCCATCGGCTCGCCGCCGGTCAGCGTGACGCCCGAGAGAAGCGGATTGGCGGCAAAGCGCGCGGCAATGGCCGAAACCGCTTCCCAGCGCCCGCCCTCCGGGTCATGGCTCTGGGGGTTATGGCAGCCGGGGCAGCGATGCGGGCAGCCCTGCGTGAACACGGCCAGGCGCAGGCCCGGCCCGTCCACGATGGAATCGGAGACAATGTCCGCAATGCGCAGGCGCGCGGCTTCCGCCGCACGGCTCGTCTCTTCCGCCACGGCTCACACCCCGTGTTTGACGCGGTCGCGCTCCTCGGCGCGCTTGGCGTTGTTAAAGCGATCGAGCGTGCCGACCAGGTAGCCGGTGATGCGGCGGATGCGCTCGAACGGCTGCGCGCTTTCGTCCCGGCCGCAATGGGGGCAGGTATCGCCGATGATGCCGTGGAAGCCGCAGACCGGGTCGCGATCGACCGGGTGGTTGATGGAGCCATAGCCTACGCCCGCATCGTGCATGCAGCGGACCACGCGCTCGAAGGCGTCCAGGTTTTGCAGCGGATCGCCGTCCAGCTCCACATAGGTAATATGGCCCGCGTTGGTCAGCGCATGGTACGGCGCTTCCAGGCGGATTTTGTCAAACGCGCTGATGGGGAAGTACACGGGGATGTGGAAGCTGTTGGTGTAGTATTCGCGGTCCGTCACGCCCGGGATGACGCCGTATTTTTCCTTGTCAATGCGCACAAAGCGGCCCGACAGGCCTTCTGCCGGCGTGGCAATCAGGGTATAGTTGAGCTTGCGGGCCTCGCTGCGCGCATCGCAGCGCTGGCGCATATGCCCGATGATTTCCAGCCCCAGGTTCTGGGACGCCTCGCTCTCGCCGTGGTGCTTGCCCGTCAGGCAGGTCAGCGCCTCCGCCAGGCCGATGAAGCCCACCGTCAGCGTCCCATGGCGCAGCACTTCGCCGATTTCGTCGCCCCAGGCCAGCTTTTCGCTGTCCAGCCAGATGCCTTCGCCCATCAGGAACGGGAAATTATATACCTTCTTGTGCGCCTGAATCTCGAAGCGCTCGTCCAGCTGCTCAAAGACCAAATCCATTTGCCGGTCCAGCTCTTCGAAGAAAAACTGGGCGTTGTGATGGGCCTTGATGGCGATGCGCGGCAGGTTGATGGAGGTAAAGGACAGGTTGCCGCGCCCGTTGGAAATCTCCTTGGAGGGGTCGTAGACATTGCCGATAACGCGGGTACGGCAGCCCATGTACGCGATTTCCGTTTCCGGCGTGCCCTTGTAATACCGGGCGTTGAACGGCGCGTCCAGGAACGAGAAATTGGGGAACAGCCGCTTGGCGGAGCAGCGGATGGCCAGGCGGAACAGGTCGTAGTTGGGGTCGCCGGGGTTGTAGTTGACGCCCTCCTTGACCCGGAAAATCTGAATGGGGAAGATGGGCGTTTCGCCCTGGCCCATGCCCGCCTCCGTGGCCAGCAGCAGGTTTTTGACCACCATGCGCCCCTCCGGGGACGTGTCCATGCCGTAGTTGATGGAGGAAAAGGGAATTTGCGCGCCGGCGCGGGAATGCATGGTGTTGAGATTATGCACCAGCGCCACCATGGCCTTGTACGTGGCGTGGTCGGTCTGGCCAATGGCGCGCGCCTGCGCGAAGGAGAGCGCGCGGCGGGCGACGTCTTCGCCGCACAGCGCGCACACATGCGGCAGCAGCGCCTCGGTGAAGGCGGGGGCCTCCTCGAGCGTGGGCACCATGCCCGTCTCTTCCCGCACCTGCGCAATCAGCCGCGCCGCGACTTCGTCGGCGTCTTCAAGGCCGGCCAGCAGCTCCAGCGCGTGGGAGAGGTCTTCGCGATAAAACTTGACGAACGACTTGGCGACGCCGGGGGCCATGCCGTAGTCAAAGTTGACGATGGACTGGCCGCCGTGCTGGTCGTTCTGGTTGGACTGAATGGCGATGCAGCACAGCGCGGCATAGGAGGCAATGTTCTGCGGTTCGCGCAGCGAGCCGTGGCCGGTGGAGAAGCCGCCGTTGAAGAGCTTGAGCAGGTCAATCTGGCAGCAGGTGGTCGTCAGCGTAAGGAAGTCCAGGTCGTGGATATGGATGTCGCCTTCCCGGTGCGCCCGCGCGTGCTGGGGATTGAGGACGTACATATCGTAGAACTGCTTGGCGCTTTCCGAGCCGTATTTGAGCATTACGCCCATCGGCGTATCGCCGTTGATGTTGGCGTTTTCGCGCTTGATATCGCAGTCGTAGGCGTCTTTGAAGGTGATATCCTCCAGCGTCTGCATCAGCCGGCCCTTCATTTCGCGCACGCGGCTGCGCTCGGCCCGATAGAGGATATAGGCTTTGGCGGTGCGCACAAAGCCGTTGCGAATCAGCGCCTGTTCGACGGTGTCCTGCACCTGTTCGACCGTGGGCACGCCAATGCTCTCGTTCCGCGCCAGCTCGTCCACCACCTGCGCGGCAATCTCGTGCGCCGCCTGCCGGCCCTTTGCGCTGCCGGACGCCTCGAAGGCCTTGAGCACTGCCTCCTCAATTTTTTCCATATGAAACGGCACGGTACGCCCGTCGCGCTTGATAATGGTATCAATCATATACAAATGCCCCCTCCTTTGCGTGCGATACCATTATATGGTGTAGGAGGGGGCGTGTCAATACTATATATCCGGTATTGAGGATTAGTTTTCCGCCGGGTCCGGCTCGGAGGGCTGGACGAAAAGTTCGTCGTAGGCGCGAATGCTGCGCGCAATCAGGCGCTGGGCCTCGTCCGCGGAGCCGAAGGAACGGACCACCGTGACCTTGTTTTCAAGGGTCTTGTATACCTCGAAGAAATGCTGCATCTCCTCCACGGTATGCAGGGGCAGCTCGTCGATGTCCTGGTACTCCTCCATGGAAGGGTCGTGGATGGGCACGGCGATGATTTTTTCATCGCGGGAGGCATTGTCCACCATCCGCATGACGCCGATGGGCCGGCATTCCACCAGCGTCATCGGCAGGATGGCCTCCTGGCAGAGCACCAGCACGTCCAGCGGGTCCGCGTCGTCGGCGTAGGTGCGGGGGATAAAGCCATAGTTGGCGGGGTAATGGGTGGAGGTATACAGCACCCGGTCCAGGCGGAGCAGTCCCGTTTCCTTGTCCAGCTCGTACTTGTTCTTGTCGCCCTTGGAAATCTCCACGACGGCGGTGAACGTATCCGGCCTGATGCGTTCGGGGGAGATGTTATGCCAGATGTTCATGGTGCCCTCCTTATAGGTCCTTGAGTTCTTCCATGCGGCGCTGGAGAGAGACGAGCATCTGGCGGCTGTTTTCCAGCTTTTCGCGCGTCTGCTGCACCAGCGAAGCGGGCGCCTTGGCCAGATATCCCTCGTTTTGCAGCATGCCCTGCGCGCGCCGTATCTCGCCTTCGACCCCCTGGCATTCCTTTTCCAGGCGGCGGAGTTCCTTGGCGGCGTCCACCAAATCGCCCAGCGGGATGAGGATTTCCGCGGCGGGACACACCACGGAAACGGTTTTGCCCGGCGCGTCCGCGGCGCCTGAGAGCAATTCCACGTCCGCGGCGCCGCACAGGCGCTGGAAGGCGTCGGCGCCGGAGAGAAGCGGCCCGGCCCATTCGGCGGCGGAGGGCAGGAGCAGCAGGCGCACGCGGCGGGAAGGCTCCACCTTCATTTCCGCGCGCAGCGCGCGCACGGCGCGCACGGCTTCGATGATGCCCGCAGCCTGCGCGGCTTCCTGCGGGAAGTCCAGGGCGGGGTCCGCTTCGGGCCAGGGAGCCAGCATGATGGTTCCCTCCGTGCCCGGCAGCTGCTGCCAGATGGATTCGGTCAGGAAGGGCATAAACGGATGCAGCAGGCGCAGCAGGCCCTTGAGGCAGTGCAGCAGCACGGCCTGCGCGCAGGCGCGGGCCTGGGCGTCGCTGCCGGTCAGGCGGGACTTGGCCCATTCGATGCACCAGTCGCACAGCTCGCTCCAGGCAAAATCGTAAATGCGCTGCGCGGCCAGGCCCAAATCGCAGCCCTCCAGGTTGGCGGTCATGTCGCGGATGCATGCGTTCAGGCGCGAGAGAATCCACTTGTCCGCCAGCGTCAGCGCCTTGCCCTCCAGGGCCTGTTCCCCTTCCAGGTTCATCAGCACAAAGCGCGAGGCGTTGTAGACCTTGTTGGCGAAGTTGCGCGCCGCTTCCACCCTCTCGGTGGAGAAGTTCAGGTCATTGCCCGGGGCCACGCCGTACACCAGGGAGAAGCGCAGCGCGTCCGCGCCGTAGCGGTCGATAATTTCCTGCGGGTCGATGCCGTTGTTCAGGGACTTTGACATCTTGCGGCCCTGCGCGTCGCGCACCAGGCCGTGTATGCATACGGTATGGAAGGGCGTCTTCCCCATGTGCTCGATGCCCGAGAAAATCATGCGCGCCACCCAGAAGAAGATGATATCGTATCCGGTCACCATGACGCTGGTGGGATAGAAGTATTTCAAATCCTCCGTCTCCTCCGGCCAGCCCAGCGTGGAGAAGGGCCACAGCGCCGAGGAGAACCAGGTGTCCAGCACGTCCTCGTCCTGGCGCATGGCGCTGCCGCACCGCGGACACGCTTCCGGCGCCTGACGCGCGACCACCATTTCCCCGCATTGGTCGCAATAATAGGCCGGGATGCGGTGGCCCCACCAGAGCTGGCGGGAAACGCACCAGTCGCGGATGTTTTCCATCCAATTAAAGTAGGTTTTCGCAAAGCGGGCGGGGAAAAACGTCGTCTCGCCTCTGCGCACCGCCTCTATCGCCGGCGCGGCCAGCGGCTGCATCCGAACGAACCATTGCAGCGATACCAGCGGCTCGGCGGTATGGTGGCAGCGATAGCAGGTGCCCACGTTATGCGTATACGGCTCCGTCTTGACCAGCAGGCCCAGCCGCTCCAGCTCGGCGACCACCTGCTTGCGGCACTCTGCCGCGGTCAGCCCTTCAAACGGCCCCGCCTCCTTGCTCATGATGCCGTCGTCGCCAATGACGCGGATGACCTCCAGGTTGTGCCGCCTGCCCACCTCGAAATCGTTCGGGTCGTGCGCGGGCGTCATCTTCACCGCGCCCGTGCCGAACTCGCGGTCCACATATTCGTCCGCCACCACGGGGATGGGCCGGTTGAGAATGGGCAGGATGACGCGCTTGCCCACCAGGGCGGTATAGCGCTCGTCCTGCGGATGCACCGCCACGCCGCTGTCGCCGAGCATGGTTTCCGGCCGCGTGGTAGCCACCACCACGCCCTCCCCGCCGTCCTCGGCGGGATAGCGGATATGCCAGAGGAAAGAGCTTTGCTCTTCGTATTCCACTTCCGCATCGCTCAGCGCCGTGCGGCAGTGCGGGCACCAGTTGATAATGCGGTTGCCGCGATAAATCAGCCCCTTTTCGTACAGGCGCACAAAGGTTTCGACCACCGCGCGGTTGAGCGTCTCGTCCATGGTGAAGTGCTCGCGGCTCCAGTCGCAGGACGCGCCGAGCCGGCGGAACTGGCGCACGATGCGCCCGCCGTATTCCTTTTTCCACGTCCAGGCGCGCTGGAGGAACGCTTCCCGGCCGACGCTCTCTTTGGTCAGGCCCTCCTCTGCCATGGCGTCGACGATTTTCACCTCCGTGGCGATGGAGGCATGGTCCGTGCCGGGCAGCCAGAGCGTGGGGTCGCCCTTCATGCGGTGGTAGCGGGTGAGCACGTCCTGAAGCGTGCCGTCCAGCGCATGGCCCATGTGCAGCTGGCCCGTAATATTGGGCGGGGGCATGACGATGGTGAACGGCTTTTTGCCGGGCACGCGGGGGGCGACGAAATAGCCTTTTTCCTCCCATTCCTTGTACATCTGCGCTTCAAACTGCTGGGGCTGGTACGTGGTAGGCATCTCGGGTTTCATGGGCATCCCTCCTGACATATCGAAAAACGCCGCGTCATCCCAAAGGACGGACGCGGCGCCGTGGTACCACCTTTCTTCCCGGCTTTCGCCGGCTCAACCCGCTGTAACGCGCGGACGCGCGTGCGCTGATGACTTCACGCACAGCCCTCCCAAGCGACCTTCCGCGCGCGTCCTCCCGGGCGGCCTTGCAGCCGGCGAGCCACCCTCTCTGCGGGCGACGCTGCGCGTACTCCTCTTGTTCATTGGGCGCATTTGGTGACGCTATTATACCCGCTCCCCGGGCGTTCGTCAAGCGTGCGCGCGATTTTTCGGGAAAACCCGGCCGCAGACCGCGGCGCGATGCCGGCATTTTCCCGCAATTTTCCCGATGGGACGCAAAATCCCTTTTTTCCCCGGTTCGCCTGTGCTATAATGCGAATGGACGCCATAAGCAACGGAGGAATCCTCATGAGAATGATTGGTACCGTGGTGCGCGGTGTGCGCGCGCCGATTCTGCGCAAAGGCGACGACCTGGTGCGCATTGTCACCGACGCCATCCTGGCCGCTTCCGCCGAAAGCGCCTCGCCCGTGCGGGACCGCGACGTGGTGGCGGTGACCGAGTCGGTGCTGGCCCGCACGCAGGGAAACTATGCCACCCTGGAACAGATTGCCGCCGACGTGCGCGCAAAGATTCCGGCAGGGCCGGACGGACGGCGCACGGCGGGCATCGTGCTGCCGATTCTCAGCCGCAATCGCTTTTCCATGCTGCTGCGCGCAATCTCCATGGGCGTAGACCGCCTGTTCGTGCAGCTGGCCTACCCTGGGGACGAGGTGGGCAATCAGCTGGTATCGCTGGAAATGCTGGAAGAAAAGGGCGTGGATCCGTTCCGCGACGTGCTGAGCGAGGCGGACTTCCGCCGCCTGTTCGGCGAGCGCGTGGAACACCCCTTTACCGGCGTGGACTATGTCGCCCTGTACCGCCAATACGCCCCCAACGCCGAAATATTCCTCGCCAACGACCCGCGCGCCATGCTGGCGCATACCGGCCACGTCATCGCCTGCGATATCCATACCCGCCGCCGTACCTGCCGCCTGCTGCGGGAGGCCGGCGCGCAGACCGTGCTTTCCCTGGCAGACCTGCTGTGCAAGCCCGTGGACGGAAGCGGGTACAACCCGGAATACGGCCTGTACGGCTCCAACCTGGCCACGGACCATTCCGTCAAGCTCTTTCCCCGCGACTGCCAGGCCTTTGTGGACGCGCTGGCTGAGCGCCTGCGCAGGGCCACGGGCCGGCAGGTAGAGGTGATGGTCTATGGGGACGGCGCGTTTAAGGACCCGGTCGGCGGGATTTGGGAGCTGGCCGATCCCATCGTTTCCCCCGCGCACACGGCGGGCTTGAACGGCACGCCCAATGAACTGAAGCTGAAATACCTGGCCGACACGCAGCTCGCCCGCGAAACGGGCGAGGCGGCGGACGAGGCGGCCCGCGAGGCCATCCGCAGAAAACAAGGCAGCCTGACCGGCCAGATGGCGTCGCAGGGCACAACGCCCCGCCGGCTGACCGACCTGCTCGGCTCTCTGAGCGACCTGACCAGCGGCAGCGGCGACAAGGGAACCCCCGTGGTTTGGATTCAGGGCTACTTTGACAGCTACGCGGCGGACTGACATGGCGCGGGAAAGGAAGAATGCCTATGGAGACGCGAAGAAACCTGGCGGAGTATATCGACGCGGCGGTGCTGGCGCCCGCGCTTTCGCGGGAGGAAGCCGGCGCGCAAATCCGCACGGCCATCGACTGCGGCTGCAAAACCGTCTGCGTCATGCCCTGGCTGCTGGAGCTGGCGGCGCAGATGTGCCAGGGGCATGCGACCCGGCCGTCGGTGGTGCTGGGCTTTCCCCACGGCAGCCAGGAAACGGCGGTCAAGGTCTTTGAAGCCCGTCAGCTCATGCGCTTTCACCCGGCGGAGGTCGATATGGTCAACAATATCGGCCTGCTGCGCGGCGGGCAATGGGACCTGTACGAAGAGGAAATCCGCGCGGTGGGCGAGGTGGTGCATGCCGGCGGCGCGCGCCTGAAGGTGATTCTGGAAACTTCGCAGCTGACGCGCGATGAAATCATGGACGCAACCCGTGCCTGCATCCGGGCGGGCGCCGACTTTGTCAAGACCAGCACCGGCTTCACGGGCGGCGGCGCTACGGAGGAGGCGGCCATGGCCATGCTGGAGGCTGCGGACCGCCGTATCGAGGTGAAAGCCTCCGGCGGCATCCGCGACGCGGACCGCGCCGCCATGTTTCTTGCCATGGGCTGCACGCGCCTGGGCGTGGGTGTGGGCAGCGTGCCGCAGATTGTCGCCGGCGGCGGCGTAGGCGGAGACGGCTATTGAGCGCCCGTATGAGACGGCCTTTTTATGGAAAGAATACCCCCTGCAAGAGTACATGCAGGGGGTGTTTTCATGGAAATACAGGGAAGCCGGACGGAACAGAACCTGTGGGCGTCGTTTAACGGCGAGTCGGCAGCGCGCGCAAAATACAGCCTGTACGCGGGGCAGGCGCGCCGGGAAAACCTGCACCGGATTGCCGCGGTTTTCGACGAGACGGCGGAAAACGAGCTGGCGCATGCCAAGCTCTGGCTGCGCGCGCTGGGCAGGCTGGGCGCAACGGAAGATAACCTGGCGGCGGCCATGGACGCCGAGCGGTTTGAATGGACGCATATGTATGCCGAGTTTGAGCGCGTCGCCCGGGAGGAAGGCTTTGACGATATTGCCGGCCAATTCGGCTATGCGGCCGCCGTCGAGCGCGAGCACGAGGCGCGCTTCCGCGGCCTGTGGGAACGCCTCCGGCAGGGCACGCTGTTCACGGCCCCCGCGCCGCGGCGCTGGCGCTGCCGCAATTGCGGCTACATCCATACGGGCAACGCGGCCCCGGAAATCTGTCCGCTGTGCGCACATCCGCGCGGCTGGTATGAATGGGACGCCGGCTGGTGCGAACGGCTTGAATAAACTGGCGCGGACAGGAGGAAACGGCTGGCAGGTATCGAAATGAACCTCTATTCTTTATCCTGTGCGATGGAGGCGCTTTATGAACAGCCAACCGTTTGAATGGGCCAAGGAGCAGTTCGCCGCTTTGGGCGTGGACGTGGAAGCCGCGCTGGATGCGCTGGATGCCACGCCGATTTCGCTGCATTGCTGGCAGGGGGACGATGGCTGGGGTTTGAAGGCGGCGGAGCGCTGACCGGAGGCATCCAGGCCACGGGCCATTATCCGGGACGCGCCCGCAATATACAGGAGCTGCGGGACGATATGTCCTTCGTGCTCTCCCTGGTACCCGGGCCTTCCAAGGTCAACCTGCATGCAAACTATTTGGACAGCCCCGTCCCCGTTTCCCGCGACGCGCTGGAGCCGCGGCATTTTGCATCCTGGGCGGACTGGGCGCTGGAAAAGGGCGTCGGTCTGGATTTTAACAGCACGTTCTTCTCGCATCCGCTCGGTGAAAACGGTTCGCTGACCCATCCCGACGAGGGCATCCGCGCTTTCTGGATAGAACACGCGAAATGCTGCCGCCGTATCGCGGCCTACTTCGGGCAGCGCCTGGGACAGACCTGCGTCACCAACCATTGGATTCATGACGGCGAAAAGGAAATCCCCATTGACACCGTTGGCCCGCGCATGCGCCTGATTGACAGCCTCGATAGGATATTTGCCGAAAAGATAGATCCGGCGTTGGCCTGCGACGCGGTGGAATCCAAGCTCTTTGGCATCGGGAGCGAGTCGTACGTGCCCGGCTCCGCGGAGTTTTACCTTTGCTATGTTATGCAGCATCCGCAGATTCTGCTGACCCTGGACGCCGGGCACTATCATCCTACGGAAGTGATTTCCGCGAAGATTTCCACCCTGCTGTGCTTTGCCGAAAAACTCCTCCTGCACGTCAGCCGCCCTGTCCGATGGGACAGCGATCATGTCGTGCTGCTGGACGACGAAACCCGCCAAATCATGCGCGAAATTGTGCGCGCCGATGCGCTGAACCGGGTGTATCTGGGGCTGGATTACTTTGACGCCTCCATCAATCGCATCATTGCGTGGGGGACGGGCGCGCGCAATGCCCGCAAGGCCCTCCTGGCCGCCCTGTTGGAACCCACTGCCCTGCTGAAAAAAATGGAGGCGGAAGGAGACCGGTCGGGCCGCCTGGCGCTGCAGCAGGAAATCCTGACCCTGCCCATGGGCGCCGTGTGGGATATGTACTGCGAACGAAAGGGCGTTCCGGTGGGCATGAAGTGGGTGGAAGCCGCAAAAAACTACGAACGAAAAAATCTGTCCGGGCGCTAATGTTCGGATTCTTATGAAACATGAAGTTTTTTTTTCAAAAAAAGCAAATTAGGGGTTGACATTCAACAAGTCGTGTAGTATCCTAATCAAGCGTCTTGCGAGGCCGAGCGTGGAAGCGCAGGGGATAAGCGAGGCGGAGGCGGACCTTGAAAACGATACAGGGAAGAGCAAGGAAGAAAGCGAAGTCAAAGAAGAGAGTA
>DVFI01000009.1 GCA_018713305.1 Candidatus Avichristensenella intestinipullorum | reverse complement strand
CCGGCGAGGCGCCGGAGGGGGTCGCCTGGAAGGCCTGGAACATCAACGGCGAGGCGGCGGAAATCGCCGTCTGGCCGGCGTAAGGCTGCGGAGGAGGAACCCATGTACCGCTGTATGGGCTGGACGGATTTTGAAGTGTTGGACACCGGCGAGGGAGAAAAGCTGGAACGCTGGGGACGCTATCTCCTGCGCAGGCCCGACCCGCAGGTCATATGGCCCAGACAGGACGAGGCGCTCTGGGAGCGGGCGGACGCTTGCTATCACCGCAGCGCGCGGGGCGGGGGCGCGTGGTCGTTCGCCCGCGCGCTGCCCGAACGCTGGACGCTGGCCTATGGGGATTTGCGCTTTTATGTGCGCCCGACCGGTTTTAAGCACACCGGCCTGTTCCCCGAGCAGGCGGCCAACTGGGACTGGATGGCCGAGCGCGTCGGCCGCCGCCTCCGGCACGGCCGGCCCGTGCGGGTGCTCAACCTCTTCGCCTATACCGGCGGCGCCACGCTCGCTTGCGCCGGCGCGGGCGCGTCGGTCTGCCATGTTGACGCCGCCAAGGGGATGGTGCAGTGGGCGCGCGAGAACTATGCGCTCAGCGGGCTGCCCGAAGGGCGCGTCCGATGGATAGTGGACGACGCGCTCAAATTCGTCCAGCGCGAAATACGCCGCGGCAGCCGCTATGAAGGCATTCTGATGGACCCGCCCAGCTATGGGCGGGGCCCGGGCGGCGAGGTGTGGAAGCTGGAGGACCGCGTGTTTTCTCTGGCGGACGCCTGCGCGCAGGCGCTGTCCGACGAGCCGCTGTTCTTTCTGCTGAACAGCTATACCACGGGATTGCAGCCGGCCGTGCTGCAAAACCTGCTCCGCATCGCCGTACAGGGCAGGCACGGCGGCCGTGCGGAGGCGGAAGAGCTGGTGCTGCCCGTCCGCGCCGGCGGCACGCTCCCCTGCGGCGCGTCCGGACGATGGACGGCGGAGGCGGAATGAAGACTCCGGACGTGCTCTATTGCGACAACCATGTGCTCGTGGCGGTCAAGCCCCCCAACGTGCCTGCACAGGCCGACATCTCCGGGGATGAGGACATGCTCACGATGATGCGCGCCTATGTCAAGGAACGCTATCAGAAGCCCGGCGCGGTATTTCTGGGCCTGGTGCACCGGCTCGACCGGCCCGTGGGCGGCCTGATGGCGTTTGCGCGCACTTCCAAGGCCGCCTCGCGCCTGTCCGGGCAGCTGCGCACGCACGCGATGCGCCGGGAGTATCTGGCCATAGCGCGCGGCGACGCGCCGGACGAGGCGCGGTTGGAGGACCTGCTGCCCCGCGAGGGCGGAGCGCCCCAGAGCGCGGTTTTGCACTACCGGACGCTCCAGCGCGCGGACGGCCTTTCGCTGCTGGCCGTGCGCCTGGAAACCGGCCGCAAGCACCAAATCCGCATTCAGCTCTCCCGCGCCGGCCTGCCGCTTTGGGGCGACGCCCGCTACGGCCGCGGCCGGCCGGGCGAGCAGATTGCCCTGTGGGGCGCGCGCCTGACCTTCACGCATCCGACCCTGGGCCGGGACATGTGCTTTGCTGCCCCGCCGCCCACGTCGTATCCCTGGAACAAATTCAATATTATTGATTTCTGATTTAATTTTCTTAAGATTAAAATTGACAAAATTAAGTCCGCATGCTATACTCCTGTCAAGGGAGGGATGGTATGCAGCGTTATCCTGCGCCCACGGCATGCCCGGTTTGCGGCGCGCAGATGCGGGTGACGCATTTGAAATGCGACAGGTGCCAGACGGAGTTGACGGGGAATTTCGCGCCGTGCCGTTTCTGCGCGCTGCCAGAAAAGGACTTGCGCTTTATCGAGACATTCCTGCGGTGCCGGGGCTCCATCAAGGACGTGGAGCGCGCGCTGGGCGTCAGCTATCCGACGGTGCGCAACATGCTCGACAGCGCGCTCCGGGCGCTGGGCTACGAGACGGGGACCGAAGCCGGACGCGAAGAGGGAGACAGACGGCAGGTGCTGGAACTGCTGAACCGGGGGGAAATCGACGCGCGGGAGGCTGTGGCGCGGCTGAAGGCCCTGCGGGAGAAAGGGGAGGAAAGCGATGAACGAAGAAAAAAAGAAGATTCTGCAGATGCTCTCGGAAGGCAAGATTAAGGCGGAGGAGGCGGCCCTGCTGCTGGAGCAGCTGGAAAGCCCGCGCCGGGAAGACGCGCCCGGGCGCACGGACGAGAAAATGCTGCGCGTGCGCATCTCCGCCAGCGAACCGGGCAGGGAAACGCCGGTGCAGGTGGCCGTCAATCTGCCGCTGAAGGCCGCGCGCCTGGCCGGGCAGATTCTCCCCTCCCTGATTCCGCGCAGCGCGCGCGAGGAAATCCGGGCGCGCGGCGACGCGGACTGGCTGGAAATGGACTTCGGGGCGCTGGCCGACGCGCTGTCGGAGACCGGCGGCGATATCGTCCGCATAGAAACGGAGGGCGAGGACGAAAAGGTCCTGGTGCGCGTGTATGTGGAATAGGGGCGGCCTGTGGCTGGGGCGTATACGGCTGAAAGAAGGCGGGCGTTGCCTGTGCATGCCGGTGCCGGTGTATGTGCTGGGCGATTTGCTGGAATCGGCGGAGGATATTTGCGCGCTGATTCTGCCATGCCTGGGCCTGCCGAACTGGGCCGCACGGCTGCGGGAGATGCTCTGCGCGCTGTGCAGCGCGGATACCGGGTTCAGGGTGGAATGCAACGGCATGAAACTGGAAATACAATGCTTGTATCAGGGAGGACGCGGGAATGACGGGCGTTGCGCTTAGATTTTTCGGATGCACGGCGGCGATGCCGCTGGCGGCTTGGCTGCTGCCAGGCGTACATGCGGCGGAAATGGCGCAGGCATGGATGGCCGGTCTGCTGCTGGCGCTGCTGTATCTGCTGCTGCGTCCGCTGCTCAAGCTCCTGCTGTCTCCCTTTAACTGCCTGACGTTCGGCCTGGTCGGCCTGCTGCTGGACGCCGGTTTCGTGCTCCTGGCCGACCGTTGGATGGACGGCTTTGCGGTGGACGGCTTTCTCTGGGCGCTGGCGGCGTCCCTGATGACCAATTTCCTGCGCGAGGGCGCAGGCATGCTCGCCGGCAAAAAGAGGTAAGCGCGCGAAAGCGCGAAAGGGCCCGGCCCTCTCGCGCTTCTCCCCGGGAATCGACTGCCTCGGCGCGCGAAAGCGCGCGCATCTGTCCCGTGAACGTCCCTTCTGCCGCGGCCGGCTGCGCTATGCCTCGCCCGCCGCCTGCCGGCGCGCCGTGGCAGCGTTCTGCTGGCCCGAGGCCGGCTTTTTGCCGCGACCGCGCCCCCCGCGCCGGCGGGTTTTGCTGTCCGCCGCCTTGTCGTCAAAGTATTTCGAAAGCTCTTCGTCCGGCGCATAGACCGTGCGCGTCCAGGCAAACTGGTTATCTCCCTTATGCCGCACCCGATAGCGCACCAGATGGCGGCCGTGCACGCGGCAGACGCCCATGCGCATCCACTTGTCCCCGCTGCTGACGCGTTTGGGCTCCAGCTTCATGACCATCCCGCATTCCGGACAGCACACCGGCGCGGCCGTGCAGTGCTGGCGCGCCAGCGCGCGCGTCTCAAAGCCGCCCTCGCTGCCAGCGGAAATGAATTTCTTTTGCAAAAAGAGGCGGTTTTCGGTTCTCTTGGGCTTGGGCGGCTCCGCCAGCTTTTCCATGCCGCTTTGCATATCCAGCTTGGCGCAGACGCCCACGGTAATGTACGCGTCGTTGAGCGCGTCATGGTGCGTCAGCCCGTCCTCCACCCCCAGGGTTTCGGCCGCCTTGGCCAGCGCCGTCTGGATGCGGCTGCCCAGAATCTGCCGGGCGTAAATCAGCTGCGCGTCAAACCACTGGGCGGGATTCTGCGCCGGAAGGCGGTAGAAGGCCAGGTTGCGCTGCAAAACGCGCAAATCGTCCCCGCCCCAGGTGATAAAGCGCTCCGCGCCGCCGCACCAGTCCGTAAACATCTGGTAGGCCACCGGAAAGTCCAGGCCACGGTCAATGTCCGCCTGCGTCTTTTGAATCACGCGCGCCACATGCTTGGACAGCTTGCGCCTGCCGGGCAGGCGCACGCCCACCGAAAACGTATCCAGCACGCGAAAGTCCTGCGTGACCTTGACCGCGCCAATCTGGATGATTTCATGGGGCATGACGACGCCGCTTGCCGATACGGGCGTGCGCATCCAGCGCGGGTACTGATTCCATTCCAGGTCTACCACGACATACTCGGGCCCTTCGTAAGGCGCTTGTTTCCGCGCGCCGGCAAACATGGCGCGCAGGCGTGAAAAGCATTGCGTAAAAAAGGCTTTCAAACTCATCCCGTATTTCACAACCCCATCCGGGCTCTCCCCGTTCTGTGTGCCCGCCACGGGGCACTTTTGTCATTATAGAGGAATGCGGACGGTTTGACAAGCGTTTTCACGCACGTTCCAGACCTTGTCAGGCGGGCTTTTCGCCGCGCGTCCGCCGCCTCATTCCGTTCGCAGCGCCACGACCGGATCCTTCCGCGCCGCAATGCGCGAGGGAATCAGTCCCGCCACCAGCGTCAGCGCCATGCTGATGGCCACCAGAATCGCCGCGCCCGCGCCCGGCAGAATGGCCGCCCGCGCAATGCCGGTCAGCCGGTCCACCACCACATTGGCCGGGAACGTCAGCACCCAGGTCACCAGAATGCCCAGCAGCCCTGCGCAGAAGCCGATAATGAGCGTCTCGGCGTTAAACACGCGGGAGATATCCCGCTTGGACGCGCCGATGGAGCGCAGAATGCCGATTTCCTTGGTGCGTTCCAGCACGGAAATGTAGGTGATAATGCCAATCATGATGGACGATACCACCAGCGAAATGGCCACAAAGGCGATAAGCACGTAGGTAATGGCGTTAATAATGGTGGAAACCGACGACATCATCAAGCCGACGTAGTCCGTATAGTTGATGACGTCGCCCTCCCGCCCCTCGTCCATGGCGGCCTGGTTGTATTCCGCAATCAGCGCGACCAGCGCGTCCTTGGCCTCAAAATCCCGCGGGTACAGGCTGATGGACGCGGGCTTGTCCAAATCGGCCACGCCCAGGCGCGCCAGATTCTGCGCGTAGGTCGCGTCGGACACGCCCTGCGCCGCATAGGTCTGCATCAGCGCGTCCAGCTCCGCCTCGGAAAAGATGGACAGGTAGGCCTGCCTGTCCTCCGGCAGCATTTCCAGCGTATAGTCACCCTCGTCGTCCAGGGCAAAGGGAAGGCCGGTGAACACATCCGTCTGCGGCGACGCCAGCTGCTGCTGCACAATGGCGCATTGCGCCGTCTGTTCCACCGCATATTCCGTCAGCGCGGCGGTATACCCAATCATGCCGTACTCGCCGGTCGTGACCAGCGCGTCCTCGACAGGCCGCACAATGCCCACGATGCGGATTTCCGGCGCATCCTCCAGCAGCGCCGCCAGGAACGCCTCGTCCTGGGATTTATCCACCCATCCGCCCTGCCCGTCGGGTTCGTAGCACTGCGCGGGCAGCAGCAGCCGGAACCGGAGCGAAAGCAGCTCGTCGAAGGAAAAGCTCGTCTCTTCCGTCTCCAGCGTCTCGCCGCGCATCACCTTCTGCAGCAGGGACGGCAGCTCGCGCTGATCCTTCAGGCCCAGCGCGTAGAGCGTCATGTCGCTTATCTGGTTATTTCGGCCCACAATCAGCACCGCTTCGTCGTAAGCGGCGGGCAGCCGTCCGCCGAGCACCTCGTATTGCGTCTCCATGACCGCCTCTCCGCCGGGCAGCTCGCGCCAGACGTTCATACCGCCCGCCCCCATGCCCATGCCCGACGCCGACGCCATGGATGCAAACGCCGACCCCGACTGCGCGGACGTCATATCCGCGTACATGCTGGTGCCGGTCATGTTTTCCATGACCGTGCTGGGGTTCACCTGCGTGACGCCGTTGACGCCTTCCATGTTGTACAGATTCAGCGTGACGCCATAGCCGTATTGGATGCTGGTGGTGTTTTCGGCAAAGCGCGAATCGGCGTCCATGTACGCCTTGAACGCTTCCAGGTTGTTGGTGGTAATCTCCGAAAGCATGGCGTTAATCATGTCGTACATGATGGTGCTGGTGTAGACGCGGTCCGCCTCGCGCGGGGCATCGTCCTCCCCGCCGCCCGCGCCCATCATGGAGGTGAGCAAATTGCCGGCGTCAATGGTTTCGGAAGTGATGGAAAGCGGGTAGGCGCCCAGCGTATTTTCCTCCACGCCGTCGATATACGCCTGCAAGCCCGTAGAGAGCGAAAGGATGAGCGCAATGCCGATAATGCCGATGCTCCCGGCCAGCGCCACCATCAGCGTCCTTCCCTTTTTGGTCATCAGGTTGTTCAGGCTCAGCGACAACGCCGTTCGAAAGCTCATCGACGGCCTTTTCTGCGCCTTTGCGCGCGCCTCCTGCGCCCGCGGCGCTTCTTCAAAGGGCATGGAATCGTCCGTCACGCGCCCGTCCAGCAGGCGGATGATGCGCGTGGAGTAGCGCCCGGCGAGCTCCGGGTTGTGCGTCACCATGATGACCAGACGGTCCTGCGCGATTTCTTTCAGGATTTCCATAATCTGCACGCTGATGCCGGAGTGCGTGTCCATCTTCATCCTGCCCCCCTCCATGAAGGTGCTGGAAAAGCGCCTGCGCGGCCGCGGCACCGAGGATGAGGAGACCATCCAAAAGCGC
>DVFI01000091.1 GCA_018713305.1 Candidatus Avichristensenella intestinipullorum | reverse complement strand
CGGCGGGCAGAAGCAGCGCGTGGCCGTGGCCGGCATGCTCGCCATGCGCCCGTCCGTGCTCATTCTGGACGAGGCGACCGCCATGCTCGACCCTTCGGGCCGCAAGGAGGTTTTCCGGACGGTTCGCCGTCTCAACCGCGAGGCGGGGATTACCGTGGTATGGATTACGCATTTTATGGAAGAGGCTGCGCAGGCGGACAGGCTGCTGGTCATGAGCGACGGCGCCGTCGCCATGCAGGGCACGCCGCGCGAGGTGTTCCGGCAGGTGCAGGCCGTCCGCGCGCTGGGACTTGACGTCCCGCCGATGACCGCGCTGGGCTTTTCCCTGCGCGGGAACGGCCTGGCGCTGCCCGACGACATATTAACCCTGGAAGAAATGGTGGAGGCGCTATGTCCATTGTTGCACAAGCCCTGACGCATACCTATATGCCCGGCAGCCCCTTTCAGTCCACGGCCATCCACGATGTGAGCCTGACCGTGGGCGACGGGGATTTTCTTGCGCTGATTGGGCACACCGGCTCGGGAAAGACAACGCTGGTCATGCATCTCAACGCGCTTTTGCGCCCCACGTCGGGCCGCGTGCTGGTGGACGGGCAGGATATCAACGAAAAGGGCTATGACCGGCGCGAGGTGCGCCGCCGGGTGGGCCTGGTCTTTCAATACCCCGAGCACCAGCTTTTTGAGGAAACCGTGGCCAAGGACGTGGCGTTCGGCCCGAACAACCTGGGGCTGAGCGAGGCGGAAGTGCGGGAGCGCGCCGACGAGGCGCTGGCGCGCGTAGGGCTGTCGCGTTCGGAAGTGGCGGACCGCTCCCCGTTTGAGCTTTCGGGCGGCCAGATGCGGCGCGTGGCCATTGCGGGCGTGCTGGCCATGCGGCCGGAGGTGCTGATTCTCGACGAGCCGACCGCCGGGCTGGACCCCGCGGGGCGGCGGGATATCCTGGGCCTGATTGAGCGGCTGCATGCCGAGGGCACGACCGTGGTCATGGTCTCGCACAGCATGGAGGACGTCGCCCGCCTGGCCACGCGCATTGCCGTGATGTGCAAGGGACGGCTCGCCATGCTGGGCAGCCCCCGCGAGGTGTTCGCGCGCGGGAAGGAGCTGGCTGAGATGGGCCTGGACGTGCCCGCCGCGGTGCAGCTGGCCCAGGCGCTGCGCGCGCGCGGCCTGCCGGTGCCCGAAGATATCTACCGCATGGACGCGCTGCGCGCCTGGATTGACGCGCGATACCGCGGCGAGGAGGTCGCGCCATGAACATGCAAAGCATTACGCTGGGCCAGTATCTGCCCGGCGAAACCGTGATGCACCGGCTCGATCCCCGCGGCAAAATCCTGCTGACGCTCGCCTACATCGTCGGCGTATTTCTGGCCGAGGGGCCTGTCGGTTACCTGGCCACAGCGCTGCTGGTGTTTTTGTGCGCGCGCCTGGCGCGCATCTCCATGCGCTACCTGACGCGGGGCCTGAAGCCTCTGCGGTTTATTATCCTCTTTACGGCGGTGCTCAACCTGTTCATGGGCGGAGGAGACGCGGTGCTGGTGCGCGTATGGTTTCTGACCATCACCGAGACCGGCCTTCGCAACGCCGTCTATTTTGCCCTGCGGCTGATTTTCCTGGTGCTGGGCACGTCGCTGCTGACGCTGACCACCTCCCCCATCGCGCTGACCGACGCGCTGGAGCGGCTTTTGTCCCCGCTTCGCGTGGTCAAATTTCCGGCGCACGAGCTGGCGATGATGATGACCATCGCCCTGCGCTTTATCCCCACGCTCATGGAGGAAACCGACAAGATTATGAAGGCGCAAAGCGCCCGCGGCGCGGATTTTGAAACCGGCAATCTGCTGCGGCGCGCCAGGGCCATGGTGCCGCTGCTGGTGCCGCTGTTCATCAGCGCGTTCCGGCGCGCGGGCGATTTGGCCATGGCCATGGAAGCGCGCTGCTATCGCGGCGGAAAGGGGCGCACGCGCATGCGGGTGCTGCACTGGACGATGGCGGATGCATGGGCCGCGCTGATTGTCGCGGCGTATATCGCGCTGTGCGTAGCGGAGGGCGTTTGGCTGTGATACCGTACCGGCGCATCCGCCTGACCGTTTCCTACGACGGCACCGCCTATGCCGGCTGGCAGCGCCAGCGCAACGCGCCCAGCGTGCAGGAGACGCTCGAGCGCGCCCTGCATTCGCTGACCGGCGAGCAGGCTGCGATCGTCGGCGCCAGCCGGACGGACGCCGGCGTCCACGCGCTGGGGCAGGTCGCGCATTTCGACACCCGCTCCCGCATCCCTCCGGAAAAATTCTGCTTTGCGCTCAACACGCGCCTGCCGGACGATATCCGCGTGGTGGCCTCGCAGCAGGTTTCCCCCGCCTTTCACGCCCGCTACGGCGCGCGCGGAAAGACCTATCGCTATCAGATTCACAACAGCCCCCATGCCTCGGCCCTCTACCGCCTCCAGCGCGCGCACGTCGCGCCGCCGCTGGACGTGGAGCGCATGCGCCGCGCCGCCCTGCCCGTGCTGGGCGAGCACGACTTTCGCGCTTTCGCCGCGGCGGGTGGGCAGTCCAGGGGCACGGTGCGCGACATCACGCGCCTGGACATCCGGCGCGAGGGGGCGCTCATTGACATCACGGTGGAAGGGCGCAGCTTCCTGTACAACATGGTGCGCATTCTGGCCGGTTCTCTGATATACATCGGGCAGGGCAAGCTCCCCGAGGACGCGCTGGCCCGCGCGCTGGAAAGCGGCGACCGGCTCGATTTGGGCATCACGGCGCCCGCGCACGGGCTGACGCTCATGGAAGTTCGCTACGACGGCTAGTGCGTCTTGCTTCGTCCTTTCGTATGTGCTACAATAGGCACATCATTTCAGCGCATTGTGAAAGGCAATACCATGCACATTCCCAGAAAACACTATGAAATGGACATGACCAGCGGGCCTCTGTTGGGCAAAATCGTTCGGTTTTCCCTGCCCCTGATGGCTACCGGCGTGCTGCAGCTGCTCTATAACGCCGCGGACATTGTGGTCGTAGGCCAGTTTGCCGGCAGCTCGGCGCTGGCAGCCGTGGGCTCCACCGGCGCGCTGATTAACCTCATCGTCAGCGTCTTCATGGGGCTTTCCACAGGCGTCAGCGTGGCCGTCGCGCGCCACTACGGCGCGGGACAGTACAAGGACGTCAGCGAAACCGTGCATACCGCCGTGGCGCTTTCGCTCATCTGCGGGACGGTGGTGGGCGTGTTTGGCCTGCTGACGGCGTCTTCGCTCCTGCAATGGATGGGCACGCCCGAGAACGTGCTGGACGCCGCGTCGCTGTATATGCGCATCCTGTTTATCGGCATGCCGGTCAACATGCTCTACAACTTCGGCGCTGCGGTGCTGCGCGCGGTGGGCGACACCCGGCGTCCGCTGATTTACCTGTCCATTTCCGGCATGGTCAACGTGCTGCTGAACCTTGTGTTCGTCATCCTGTTCCACATGGACGTGGAAGGCGTGGCGATTGCGACGGTCGTCTCGCAGGTCATCTCCGCCGTGCTGGTCACGATGTGCCTCATCCGGTCGGAAGGCAGCATCCGCCTGTTCCCCCGCAAAATCCGGGTGCATGTCAGCAAGCTGTGGCCCATTGCGCGGATAGGGCTTCCCGCCGGGGTGCAGGGCTCCATCTTCTCGGTGTCCAACGTCCTGATTCAGTCCTCCATCAACTCCTTCGGTTCCCTGGCCATGGCCGGCAACACCGCGGGGGCGAACCTGGAAGGCTTTATCAGCACCGCCATGAACGCCTTTTCGCAGGCCGCCCTGACCTTCAGCAGCCAGAACATGGGCGCGAGAAAGCCGGAACGCATCCGCCATATCGTCCTCACCTGCACGGCGCTGGTCACGGGGATGGGGATTCTGCTGGGGCTTGCGCTGTATGCGTTCGGCGACCCGCTGCTGAGCATTTACGTATCGGGCGAAGAGAACGTATTTTCCTATGGCATGACGCGCATCACCTACTGCTCCGCGTTTGTGTTCCTGTGCGGGCTGATGGATTTGTTCGCCTGTGAAATGCGCGGGCTGGGCTATTCGGTGCTGCCGATGGTCGTCTCCATCCTGGGCGCCTGCGTGTTTCGCATCATCTGGATTTACACGGTCTTTGCCGCCAGCCCCACGCTCCCGACGCTCTACATCTCCTACCCCATCTCCTGGGCGCTGACTTCCATGACGCATATCGTCTGCTTCCTGGTCGTGCGCCGCAAGCAGCGCAGAGAGTTTGCAAAGGAGGCCCTGGCTTGAGTTTTTCCTTCGAGCTGCTGAAGGTCTGTCCGCACACGGGCGCGCGGCTGGGCCGCGTGCATACGCCGCACGGCGATATCGACACCCCCTGCTATATGCCCGTGGGTACCCAGGCGACCGTCAAAGCCATGACGCCGGAGGCCGTGGAAGGCGTGGGCGCGCAAATTCTGCTTGCCAACACCTACCACCTGCACCTGCGCCCGGGCGAGGACCTGGTCGAGGAAGCCGGCGGCCTGCACCGGTTCATGCATTGGAACCACCCCATTTTGACCGACAGCGGCGGGTTTCAGGTGTTCTCTCTGGCGGGGCTGCGCAAGGTCAGCGAAGAGGGCGTGCGGTTTCGCTCCCACATAGACGGGTCTGCGCGCTTCCTGTCGCCGGAGACCGTCATGCACATTGAAAACAGCCTCGGCGCCGACATCATCATGCAGTTTGACGAGTGCTCTCCCTTCCCCTGCGACCGCCGGACCGCAGAGACGGCCATGCGCCGCACGCTGCGATGGGCGGAGCGGTGCAAGCGGGCGCACCGGCGCGAGGACCAGGCGCTTTTCGGAATTGTCCAGGGCGCCTTCGAGCGCGATTTGCGCATTGAGAGCGCGCGGGCCATGGCGGACATGGATTTTCCGGGCTACGGCATCGGCGGCCTGTCCGTGGGCGAGCCCAAGGCGCAGATGTACGAGCTGCTGGAGGCCGTGACGCCCGAACTGCCGGCGCATAAGCCGCGCTACCTGATGGGCGTGGGCACGCCCGACTGCCTCATCGAGGGCGTGCTGCGCGGCGTGGACATGTTCGACTGCGTGCTGGCCACGCGCATCGCGCGCAACGGCACGGTCTTTACGCGCAACGGGCGCCTGGTGGTGAAAAACGCGCAGTACGCGCGCGATTTCCGGCCGCTGGATGAGACGTGCGACTGCTACGCGTGCCGCAACTACTCGCGCGCCTATCTCCGCCACCTGTTCAAGGCTGGGGAAATTCTCGGGGCGCACCTGGCGAGCGTGCACAATCTTCGCTTCCTGCTGCGGCTGATGGAGCGCGTGCGCGAAGCCATCGCGGACGGCACGCTGGCGCAGCTGCGCAGCGATTTCTACGCGCATTATGACATGAGCCGGAATTTTTAACATTTTCGTCAAGAATACCGGTTGCAAACCATAGGGCAGGCAGGGTATAATACTTGTTGACTTCGCAAAAGGCGGTGTACATGGAAATGAAATTCTGGAATCTGTTCACCATGGCTACTTCCCTGGCCGAAGATGCTGCGACCGGTACGGCGGATGCCGCCACTGCCGAGATGAGCACAGGGGCGACGGTTCTTTCCACGGTTATTTCGTTCCTGCCCATGGTTCTCATCATCGTGGTGTTTTACTTCCTGCTGATTCGTCCCCAGCGCAAGAAGGACAAGAAGGTCAAGGAGATGCTGGCGGCCCTGAAGGTCGGCGACCGCGTGACCACCATCGGCGGCATTCACGGCACCATCATGGGCATCAAGGACGATACCATCACGCTGGGCGTGGGCGCGGAGAAGACCAAGCTGGTCTTTGCCCGGTGGGCCATTCGCAACGTGGACGAGGTATCCATCGCCAACGACGGCGAGACGCTGGTGTAAAACTGTTCGGAGCGGTATATGGCGGGGTTTCCTTCGAGAGGGAAGGAAATCCCGCTTTTTTGTACTACCGCTCCGGCAGCGCGCAACGAAACGCCTGTTTTTCCGTCTTTAGCATGTAAGAGTGCTCTGACATCGCTTTACGGAGGCAGAACGAACGATGGTAGACCGGCAGGAATACGAACGCGTCGCGCAGGAGCTGCTGCCCACGCTGTACAAAATTGCCATGGGCATCCTCCGCGCGGACGCCGATGCCCGCGACGCCGTGCAGCAGGCGCTGCTCAAAGCCTGGGAAAAGCGCGGCGGCGCACGCTCCGGCTCGTTTCGCGGCTTTCTGACGCGCATTGTCATCAACGAATGCCGCAACATCCAGCGCGAGCGCATGCGCGTGTTTCCCGCGGATTTGAACGCCATGCCCGCCGCCAGCGCACCCCCGGACTATCAGGAGCTGTACGCCGCGCTCTGGGCTTTGCCGGAAACGCTGCGCCTGCCGGTGCTGCTGAAGTATCTGCACGATTATTCCGAAAAAGAAGCGGCGCAATCTCTGGGAATTCCCGTCACTACGTTCAAAAGCAGGCTGCACCGGGCGCGCGCCGCCCTGCGCAAAGCGCTGGATCGGGAGGTGATTTTTGAATGAAGCGTCCTGTGATTCTCCGTCAAGAAACGCTGCAGCCCATGCTCCCCGACATCCCGCCCGCGTTTTGCGAGCAGATGCGCGCGCTCACCGGCAGCCTTGCGCAACAGGGAAAGGAGCCCGTCATGCAACGCAAGATATCCATAGGCCTCGTTGCGGCGCTGGTCGCGCTGCTGATTACCATGGGCGCGCTTGCCGCAGCCCTTCTGAGCGGCAAGGACTTTGTCGAGCAGGAACTCGCGCCGCGGGCGGCGCAGAACGAATCGGACAAATGGACGCAGGCGGAACTGGATGTGATTCTCTCCTCCGCGCAGGAGCACGGCATTGAAATGCCCGCCTCGCTCCTCGAAGAGCTTCGCAACGCCGAGGACGGTTTGTACAAAGAGGAGCTGATGCGCGATTTTCTGCGCACGTCCCTGGGCTATTATCCCTCCACCTGGAGCATTGAGGACCAGGCATGGTATCATAATCTGCTGCTGTCCGTCGGGCTGGACAGCCCCATGGGCAACTGCGTCCTGCCGGCGGAGGGCGAGATTTCCCAGGACGAGGCCGTAGCCATTGTGCACGCGCATTTGGCGCAGACGTATGGCGCCGACCCCGCGCAGCTCGCCGACCCCGCGCAGTACCGACAGAACATGACCTATCGGGAAACCCGTCACAGCGTCTATTATACCGAACGCCACTGGTATGTCTGGCTGGAAGCGCTGGACGGGGACCTGCAAAGCTTTGAGCTGACGCTCTCGCCCCAGGGCGAAATACTCACCTGCGAATCGTTTGCCCCCGCGGCGGACTCCCTCCCCGCGTACGACGTCTATTCCGAGCAATACGGCGACTTCAGCCAGTGGACGCAGGATGTCTGGCAGGCGATGGTTGAGGCGCTGCGCGCGCAAAACGAAGGCCGGACGGTCGCAAACATCAACAGCCTGTGCTTTATGCAGTCGCGCTATCCGGACGAGGCGGACTGGCCCGTCTCGCGCGAAACGGCCTGGCAGACGGCCCTTTCTGCGATGGCGGACGCTTTCCCGCAGGCGGAGGATGTTTCCCTTGCCAGCGCCGTGCTCCTCGACGCCCTGCCCAACGCCCTCTGGAAGGTCTGGCTGCACGCGCAGGACGACGCCTCCGGCCACCTGGCCGAGGTGGACGCCGCAACCGGCGAGCTGCTGTCCCTGCAGCCCAGGGTGCACGGCTACCTGTGCGTCCCCTATGTCAGCGACGACACGCTGAACCGGTGCTTCACGCAGTCGGGCCTTCTCCTGCCGGAGTCGGAAGAACAGCCTTCGCCGACGGAGGTGACGGAGCGCTTCCTGCGCGAGCACGGCGAGCGCGCGCAATGGTCGGAGGAAACCTGGGTGGCCTATGGCGCCGCCCTCAACGCGGCCGCCGCCGTGCACGGCCCGCAGACCGAGGAGCTGTACGCCTATGCGCTGCAGCGCTACGGGCTGCCGGACGAGGAGGCGCTCCCGCGCGAGGAGGCCGTCGCCGCGGCGCTTGCCGGGGCAGACGGGCAGGCCGCGGACGGCCAGGAGGCCCTGGCGGTCTATCTGCTCGACGGCGACACGGCCCTGTGGCAGGTGACGTTCCCCGGCCCCGACGGCGGCGGCACAATGGTCGTGCTGAACGCGCACAGCGGCGAGGTGCTCCGGACGGCCCCCTGGGGCGCGCAGGACGCGGCCTGTCTGCCCTATGTGCTGTCCTCCTCGCTCGAGCAGGCGCGCGCCCGGCCGCTGGCGACCGTTCCGCCGCCCCAACCCACGCGCCGCCCGGACGGCAGGCGCTGGATATGGTATTCCGAGCTGATGCCGCAGGAAACCTGGGATAAGCTGGGCGCGGTGCAGTACCGCGGCGACAACATTGATGTGCTGCAGGCGCAATGGACCGAAGCGTTTGGCTCGGACGGCCTGTTCTGGCCGCTGGAAGCCAAGGCAGTCCTGTACTACCAGCACGACAGCATCGAGCCGGACGTGACGGTGCTCCCGGGCGTGCCGCTGGATACGGACGTGCAGGAAGAGGAGGCGAAGGCCATCGCCGCGCAGGCCCTGCGCGAAACGTGGGACGGCATGGACGAAGACGACCGGCGCGAGCTGGCCGACTCGCTGGGCCTGTCCGGGCAGGACGCCGTCCTGGAAACGCTGCAGCCTTCCGTGTCCTTCTGGTACAATACGCCGCAGATGGGCATGCGCATCTACCGGATTGACTTCCTCTGTGTCGCCCCGACGGCCTACGGCGTCCCTGTGCTGTCCGTCTGGGTAGATGCGGCCAGCGGCGATACGCTCCCCGCGCCGGAAACTGCGCCGAACGGCTAAACCGCCTCCGGCGCGCGGCCCGTCCGTTCTCCCGACGTTTCGCCTTCACCGGCCGAACGGCGGCGAGGGCGGACCGGGCCGCGCCTTTTCCGGCCTGGCAAGCCGGCTGCGCAACGCCGCCGCCCCGCTTCCGCACACGCACGGCGACGCCGCCGTCCACCCCCGCCACGTACAGCCGATATGCCCACAGCCGCTCCCTCCCGGCGGCCATGGTGTGTTCCGTTCCGGCGGGCCTGCCGTCCGAACCGCTCTGCTTTGGCATATCCCGCTGCGCGCACGTCTTGGCGCGATGCCGGGCATCCGGCGCCTACATCCACCCCAGCGAACAGAACAGGAAAACAAACCCAAAGATGGACACGAAAGAGAATATCACGGAATACACCGCTATCTGCGCGGTCAATTTGCCATCGCCCCCCATATTTCTGACCAGCACATAGCCAGCCGTCGCAGTCGGCGTGCAGGCAATGCACAGATACGCTCCCAGCTGTTCGTTACGAAACCCCAGGGCTACGGCAGTCCACAATACAATCGCCGGAATGACCATCTGCCGCAAAAACGCGGCGAATACCGCCTTGCCCGCGCCATGCGTCAAATCGCAGAAGCTTATGGAGGTGCCCAGGGCCATCAAGGCAAGCGGCGTACCTGCGGCGCTGATGCTCCGCATGGTTTCTTCCACAAATTCGGGCAAGCGCAGTCGCAACGACGAAAAGGCCATGCCGATGCATACAGCCAGCACAAACGGATTGGTAACAATGGCGCGAAGCAGCTTTCTGAGCGTCACTTTTTCCTGTCTGTCGAAAAAGTAAGCCAGCAGTATGACGGAAAGCGAGTTATACAGCACCAGGGTGATGGGCAACAGGTAAGACAGAATCTGGATGCTTTTCTCGCCGTACATATTCGACAAAAGCGACACGCTAATCAGCGATACGTTGCCGCGAAACACAGACTGGATGAACTCTCCGCAGTGCATTCTGTTTTTGATAAATCGCGGCGCGAGCAGGCACAACAGCGCCAGCGTAACCAGGATGAACAACACCCCATACGCCAGAAACCCTGCGTCTGCGCCGTTGTCCGGCTGCGCGTCGTGGAGCTGATAGAATATGTTCAGCGGTATCAGAAAATTAAAGCACAGTTTGTTGACTGCGTTTGCCGTCTGCGTCGGCATCCAACCCAGCCTGTGAAGGCATTTGCCGGTCAGAATCGTCAAAAGAATGGGGAAAACGGCGTTTACGGTAAAAAGCAACGTATCCATTATATCTCCCGCACGCTGCGCTATGCGAGGGCTGATCCATCCACACGCGAGCTGATGTATTTCATGGCTTTTTGCAAAGCGGTATTCCAGAAAACCCAGTTATGTGCGCCCTCCCACTGCTCAAAAGCAAAGGGGAAATCAAACCGTTCCAATTCGCGGCACATGCGTATATTGTGGTCGTACAGAAAATCTTCTGTTCCGCAGGCCAAGTAAAGAAGCGGCTTTTTCTCCTGCGG
>DVFI01000090.1 GCA_018713305.1 Candidatus Avichristensenella intestinipullorum | reverse complement strand
GGATGGCATTGGGAGGGCCGAAGCCCTCCAAGCCTCCCCAAGGGGTTTTTCGACAAGCTATTATCCATTTTGCTATTGCTGTGGTATCGTTTCAGAGGGAGAGAAAGGACGGAGAATCCGGCGGCGCGCGGACGATAACGGAACGGAGACGGGAAGGAAGAGGCTTCGTAAGGAAGCAAAAGGGTCACTGCCTATTTGCGGCAGTGACCCTTTTCAACCCCAAATTCACTTAAAAAGGCATTCAATTTTGGGAATTTATTTTTGATTTGTACACAATAATTACGACAACACACGCAGTCACAAACAGAATGTGTTTTATAATATTCTTGTGTTTTTTCAACCTCTACGGAGAAAACATATTCATCTTTCTGAATCGTTGTCATAATTTTACCTCTTCACATCTTAAGTATACCATACTACCCGCCGAAATTAAATAAGTTATTGATGACAGATAAACGGGATACGCTTCCTTATGGAGGGTGCCCCAAGGCGGCCCTTTTTTTATCCTCGCTTCCTCCACATGGTTGCGACTTGACGATGTATAGATTATAATGGAAATACATGCATTTCTTGTCTGCGCTTTGCATAGGCGTTCTGCGGCAGAGGGAAACACGATAAGGGGAGGAGACGGGAAAGATGAAGGGAAAGAAAATGCTGGCGTGGCTGCTGGTTCTGTTGGTCTGCTTGACGGCCAACGTCGCCTGGGCGGAGGGCTGGACGTGTCCGAACTGCTATGCGGACAGCACGGGAAATTTCTGCTCAAACTGCGGCGAGGCGAGACCGCAAAACAGCGCCGACACTTCGGCGAAGGGTGCGAATTCTCTGTCCGACGTGCGGTTTACCGTGCAGGACAACGGCGATATTATGGTCCGCTGGGACGACAGCGCGCAGTCGCCTCCCTACGAGCTGACGTATACGACGGAGGATTGGAGCTATCGTTGGTATGAGGAAGACGAGTACGGCGGAACGAACGCCATGCTGTGCTACCTGATTCCCGGGGTCACATATGACGTGACGATTTCCAGCGCGGAGGACGAGATTACCGAGTCATACACGGTGCCCAAGCCCATCTATACCGAGTTTTCCACCGGCGGGAAGTATCTGACGCTTACGGAGACGCGGTTTTCCGTTTCGGATTTGGAAGACAACCCCACGCAAAGCTTTGAGGTCAGGGTGAGCTGGCCGCAGCTGAAGCGCAACCGCGAGTACACCGGCAAGCTGGTGTTGAAAACGCCTTATGGATATGCCAGCCTGGTGTATTACTGGGACAGCTTTACGCTGGAGAACCGGTATGAATACCGGTACATGACCTATGCCATGAGCGAGTGGCTGGACAACGTGGAATCCGAGTATGGTTCCATTCCGTACGGGGAGTACACCTTTGAGTTGTATCTGGACGGGCAGCTTTACGACTACGCGCACCTGACGCTGAACAAATGACCGATGGCCTTTGTGGAGCGGCGAAACGCTTCGGAGGAACATGCCGCGCGGGGCCGGCCAGGGATGCGCTGCACGCACAGGAAAATGATGTTTCCTTTGCTGCAAGGCTGCTCCTCAGCCTTGCAGCGACAGACCGTCGACAAAACTCTGTCGACGGTCTGTCGCTGTGCGCCGCGGCGGCTTTTGCGGCCGGAGGTCATGCGCGGCCTTCGTCCGGCTCGGCGCAGGACGCCGCCTGCCAGAACAGGAAATAGGGACGCCCGCGGCAATCCTCCCGGATGACGGAAAAGCCGGCATAGGCATCGCTGCCCTGCGTCCGGACCTTTCCGGCGCGGCCCGGGATGTCATAGCGGCCGCTGCCGGGCCGGTACATGGGGTCCCACACGCGCACGATATCCCCCTGCGCGCCGGCCAGCACGATATAGTGGCCGCCGGAGGAAAAAACCCCGGTATAGCCGTCCTCGGGACGGTCGCCCCGCACATTGGCAATCACCCTCCCGCGTCCGGCGCGCAGGAACGCCAGCGCCTCTTCCGGGTCCGTCGTGCAGCGCGTCCGCAGGCCGACGTGCCGCGCGAAGGCGGGCGCATAGATATACAGGTCGGTGCCGAATCCCTCGCGCGCACCGCAGGCTTTGGCAAGACTTGCGCTTTCCTCCGGCGGGAAAGAGACGCCCAGCAGGTTTTCCGCCAGCATGGACGCACAGCACACCCCGCATCCGTTGTTGGCGATATTGCCGTTGGCAACGCCCACGGGCGAGGGGTAGGGCACATGCTCGTAATCGAGCTGGCAATAGAAAACAGGCGGCTGGCGCAGCATACGCTATTTCTCTCCCTTTCCGATGCCCGGGATACCGTGCATGTTGTCCAGAACAAACTGCACGAACACGCGCACGCCGGTTTCCAAACCATCCTCGTCAATATCCCAGTCCCGGGTATGGGCGGGATGGCAGGCTCCCTTCGCCGGATTGCGCATCCCCAGACCGAACAGCAGGCCCGGGGCTTCCTTTTCATAGTAGGCAAAGTCCTCCGCTCCGGGGGAGGGCTGCAGCAGCTTGATGCGCGCATCGCCCACGACCTTCCGGGCCGAGGGGAGGAACGCCGCGTACAGGGCCGGGTCGTTGGAGGCGCCGGGCAGCGGCTCACCGGAGAAGGAGAGGGAGGCGGTGACGCCCGTTTCCTGGGCGGTCAGGCGCATGAGCTTTTCCAGGCGGGTTTGGGCCCAGGCCATGGTGCTGTCCCGCAGGCAGCGGATGGAGCCTTCCAGGATGCAGCTGTCGGCGTTGGCGGAAACGGTCTTGCCGGCATGCATGCAGGTGACGCTCATCACGCAGACGTCAAAGGGATCGATTTCGCGGCTGAGGAGAAGCTGTATCCCGTTATAGATGCGCACGCCGGCGGCCAGCGCGTCAATGCCCGCATGCGGCGTGGCGACGTGAACCGCGCGGCCTTCCAGCGCAATCCGGAAGGCTACGGAGGAGCAGTTGGTCGTGCCGGGGCAGGAGGAAACGACGTGAACCGGGTCCCCGCAGTTGACATGGCACATGAGGATGCAGTCGACGCCCCGCATGACGCCGTGCTCGCACATCGTCTTCGCGCCGCTGGGCCGGCTTTCCTCGCTGGGCTGAAAGAGCAGCCGGACGCGGCAGGCAAGATGATGGCGGATGGCATACAGGGCTTTGGCCGTGCCGAGAAGCATGGCGGTGTGCGCGT
>DVFI01000089.1 GCA_018713305.1 Candidatus Avichristensenella intestinipullorum | reverse complement strand
AAGGCTGTTTCTCAGCCTTGCAGCGAAGGGAACATCATGTTCCTGTGCGCAAAGCGCACGGGCGGAACATGATAGCGGAAGCGGCTTGCAGCCGCTCCTGGCGGCGTACACGCCGCCGCTGCGGATGAGATAGGAAGGGGCTTGCCGCCCCTTCCTGCATCCCCGCGGAAGTGTGATATGCTGAACCTTACTGCGCAAGGCTTCCGAACCCGCCGCGCATGTCGCCGGGTTCGGATGGCAGTTGGAGGGCTTCGGCCCTCCAAACCTCCCCAAATGGGTTTGTCGACGGTTTGAAGCGCGCGCCCTGCCGGGCGGCACGGGGGCTTGACACGGCGTGCGAAACGCGCGATACTGTACGCATGCAAACGAAACACGAAGAAAGGCTGGGAACCGAACCCATCGGACGGCTGATGCTGTCCCTGGCCCTGCCCGCCATCCTGGCGCAGTTCGTCAACATCCTCTATAATATGGTAGACCGCATGTATATCGGGCGCATTCCCGGCTCGGGCGCGCTGGCGCTGACAGGGCTGGGGCTGTGCTTTCCCATCATTACGGCGGTCTCCGCCTTCAGCGCGTTCGTGTGCGCGGGCGGCGCGCCCCTGGCAGCCATCGCCCTGGGCGAGGGCGACCGCGACCGCGCGGAAAAATTCCTGGGCAACGGCGTTACGCTGCTGCTGATTTTTTCGGCAGTGCTGACCGTGGCGCTCCTGATGTTCAAGCGCCCGCTGCTGATGGCCTTTGGCGCCAGCGAGAACACGATAGGCTATGCGGACGAATACCTGACCGTCTATCTGGTCGGAACGGTGTTCGTGCAGCTTTCTCTGGGCCTGAACATGTTTATCTCCTGCCAGGGGCAGGCGCGCGTGGCGATGGCGTCGGTGATTATCGGCGCGGTGGCCAACATCGTACTCGACCCGCTGTTCATTTTTGCCCTGGGCATGGGCGTGCGCGGCGCGGCGCTGGCGACCATTCTTTCGCAGGCGCTGAGCGCGGCGTGGATTGTGCGCTTTTTGACCTCGGACAGGAGCGCGCTGCGCATCCGGCGCAGGCACCTGGCGCCCGTGGGCAAAATCGTGGGCCCGATGATGGCCCTGGGCGTATCGCCGTTTATCATGCAGATTACCGAAAGCCTGATTTCCGTGGTGTTCAATACGGGCCTGCAGCGCTACGGCGGGGACATGCACGTGGGCGCGATGACCATCCTGCAAAGCGTCATGCAGCTCAAGGTGGTGCCGCTCAGCGGCTTTACGCAGGGCGTGCAGCCCATCATCAGCTATAACTACGGCGCCAAACAGTATCAGCGCGTTCGCCTGGCCATCAAGCGCATGGCCATGGTGACCATCCCGGCCTCTTTTGTCATCAGCCTTCTGGCCATGTTGCTGCCGACCGTGTTCGCTTCCCTGTTTACCGACGACGCCGCGCTGTTTGCGCTGGTGGGCCAGACGCTGCCCATTTACATGGCGGGCATGCTGATTTTCGGCGTGCAGAACTGCGCGCAGGCCACGTTCGTGGCGCTGGGGCAGGCCCGGGTTTCGCTGTTTATCGCGCTGCTGCGCAAGGTGATTCTGCTGGTGCCGCTGGCGCTGATTCTGCCGGCCGTTACCGGGAGCGTCATGGGCATCTACTGGGCGGAGCCCATCGCCGACGTGGTTTCGGCGCTGACCGCGGGCACGCTGCTGCTGGTGTACAGCAAAAAGCTGCTTCCGGAATAAACCCTGCATCCCGGGCCGGCGCCTGCGGCGCGGCGTTTCGGCAGCCCGGCCTCCGGCGCTTTGCACCGGGGGCGTTTTTGTTTTGCATGGCCCGCCCTTCCCAGCTTTTGACAGCATGAGCGCCCCCGTCGAATTCCATCCTATTGCCAGGGCATAAGGAGGGATTGGATGACGGCATTGCTTGCGGCGGTTCAGTTGTTGGCGACGTTGGTGATGGGCATATATTTTTTCAGACAGCTGCGCAAGGAAAAACAGGCGCAGCCCGGAACGGGCCGGCGGGGAAGCCGGGAAATGGACAAGCTCCTGAAGCTGCGCGCGGTGCGCCTGTCCGAGCCGCTTGCCGAGCGCGTAAGGCCTGCGTGCTTTGAAGATATCGTGGGCCAGGCGGAGGGAATCCGCGCGCTCAAGGCGATTTTGTGCGGACCCAATCCGCAGCATGTCATCATCTACGGCCCGCCCGGCATCGGCAAGACCTGCGCGGCCCGGCTGGTCCTGGAATACGCCAAGCACACGCCCGGTTCGCCCTTTGCCAAGGACGCGCCGTTCATCGAGATGGACGCGACCTGCGTGCGCTTTGACGAGCGCGCCATCGCCGACCCGCTGCTGGGCAGCGTGCACGACCCCATCTACCAGGGCGCGGGCCCGCTCGGCGTCAACGGCGTGCCGCAGCCCAAGCCCGGCGCGGTTACGCGGGCCCATGGCGGCGTGCTGTTTCTGGACGAGATTGGGGAGCTGCACCCGGTCCAGATGAACAAGCTTCTCAAGGTGCTGGAGGACCGGCGCGTACGCTTTGAGTCGGCCTACTATAACCCCGAAGACGGGACCGTGCCGCGCTACATTCACGAGGTCTTCCGCCATGGGCTGCCGGCGGATTTCCGGCTGGTGGGGGCCACCACCCGAAGCCCCGAAACGCTGCCGCCCGCGCTGCGTTCCCGCTGCATGGAGGTGTACTTCCGCGCCCTGGAACCGGAGGAGGTCGCGGACATTGCCGCGGGCGCCGCGCGCCGCTCCGGCTTTGGCATGGCGCGGGAGGAGGCGGCGCTCATCGGGCAATACGCGGCGTGCGGACGCGACGCGGTCAACATCGTGCAGATGGCCGCCGGGGCGGCTCAGCTGGAAGGACGGACGGCCATCGGGCGGGCGGATGTCGAGTGGGTGCTCGACTGCGGGCGCTATGCCGCGCGGCCCGCGTCCGGCGCCCTGCGCGCCCCGGCGGTGGGACGGGTGCACGGGCTGGCGGTATACGGCGCGCAGCAGGGCGCGGTCATGGACGTCGAGGCCGTCGCCGTGCGCGGGCAGGGCCGCGTGCTGGTGACGGGCATTGTCGAGGAAGAGGAAATGGGGCCGGACGGCCACCGCCTGCGGCGCAAGAGCATGGCCCGCGCCTCGGCCGAAAACGTGGCGACGCTGCTGCGCCGCCTGGGCTATGCGCTGGACGGACAGGACCTTCATATCAATTTTCCGGGCGGCGCGCCGGTGGACGGCCCGTCGGCCGGCGTGGCGATGGCCGCGGCGGCGTGTTCGGCCCTGACCGGCCGGGCGATGGACGGCGCGACCGCGCTGACCGGCGAGGTAAGCGTGACCGGCGAAATCCGCGCGGTGGGCGGCGTGCCGGCCAAGATTGAAGCGGCACGGCGCGCCGGGCTGACGCGCGTGCTGGTGCCCAGGGCGAACTGGATGGAGCGCTTTGCAGGCGCCGGCATCGAGGTGATGGCGGTGGAGACGCTGGAGGAGGCGCTGGCGGCGATGTGGGCGTCCGGGGAGCCGGAAACGCCGCGGGCGGGCATGGCCGCCGCCGGAACGCTGGCGGCGCTGCGCGCGGAGAAATAACCCCGCGCTGCGGCGCGGCCTGCGGCGGAACGCCCGCGTGCGCCCCTTGCGAAGCAGGCCGCTTGCCTGTATAATAAGCACACACCAAAGGAGGAAACAGGATTGCCCAGAAAAAGCACAACCGAACGCCTGCCCGTGCTTCCTCTGCGCGGGCTGATGGTGTTTCCCCATATGGTATTGCACTTCGATGTGGGAAGAAAGCGCTCTCTTGCGGCGCTGGAACAGGCCCTTGTGGAGGACCAGCGCGTTTTTTTGGTCGCGCAGCATGACGCCGGGGAGGAAGACCCGAACGGAGAGGACCTGTACGAGGTCGGGACCATCTCGCGCGTCAAGCAGGTGCTCAAGCTCCCGGGCGACAACATCCGCGTGCTGGTGGAAGGCATGCAGCGCGGCAGGCTGGTGCGCATGGTTCAGGAGGAGCCCTGCCTGCTGGCCGACGTGGCGCCGGTGCGCGATACGGCGCGCGCCGGGGAAAAGGAGCTGGCCGCGCTGGTGCGCGCCACGCAGAGCTTTTTTGAAGAATATGCCAAGAGCAGCGGCCGCGTGACCGGAGAGACGGTCGCCTCGGTACTGGGCGTCGAGGAGCCGGCCCAGCTGGCGGACGTTATCGCCGCCAACGTGCTGACCGACATGGACGACCGCCAGCATATCCTGGGGCTGCGCGACGTGGGCGAACGGCTGGAGGCGCTGTGCGGCATCCTCGCGCGCGAGACGGAGCTGACGGCCATCGAGCGGCAGGTGCAGCAGCGCGTGCGCACGCAGATTGAAAAGAACCAGAAGGATTATTTCCTGCGGGAACAGATTCGGGCCATTCAGACCGAGCTGGGCGACCGGGACGCCAATGACGTGGAAGACCTGCGCGAGCGCCTGGCCCACACCCCGCTCAACGACGAGGCGCGCCAGAAGGTCGAGCGCGAGCTGGGCCGGCTGTCGCGCATGACGCCCGGCACGCCGGAAATCGGGGTCAGCCGCAGCTATATCGAATGGATTCTGGACCTGCCCTGGGGGAAAAGCACCCAGGACAGGCTGGACACCCGGCGCGCGCGCCGCGTGCTCGACGAGGACCATGACGGCCTGGACGAGGTCAAGGAGCGCATTGTGGAATACCTGGCCGTCAGCCGCCTGAAGGGCAGCCTGCGCGGGCCGATTCTGTGCCTGGTGGGCCCGCCCGGCGTGGGGAAGACTTCCGTGGCGCGGTCGGTGGCGCGGGCGCTGGGCCGCAGGTTCGTGCAGATGTCGCTGGGCGGCGTGCGCGACGAGGCGGAAATCCGCGGGCATCGCCGCACCTATGTGGGGGCCATTCCCGGCCGGATTCTGTATGGCATGAAACAGGCCGGCACGATGAACCCGGTGTTCCTCTTCGACGAAATCGACAAGATGAGCCATGACTTTCGCGGCGATCCGGCCTCGGCCATGCTGGAGGTGCTCGACGCCGAACAAAACGGCGCGTTCCGCGACCATTACCTGGAGCTCCCCTTTGACCTGTCCCAGGTGCTGTTTTTGACCACGGCCAACTATGCCGAGGAGATTCCCGCGCCGTTGCTGGACCGTATGGAGCTCATCCGCCTCCCCGGCTACACGCAGCAGGAGAAGTTGCGCATTGCCAGGCGCCATCTGGTGCCCAAGCAGCTTGCGGAAAACGGCCTCAGGCGCGGGCAGGTGCGCCTGCCGGACAGGACGCTGCGGGCCATCATCGGAGGGTATACGCGCGAGGCGGGCGTGCGCCAGCTCGAACGCACCATTGCCAAGGTGCTGCGCAAGGCGGCGCTGCGGCGGCTGGAGGCGGGCGAGGAGGCGGACAAGGCGCTGACCGTGCAGCCGGGCGATTTGCAGGCGATGCTGGGGCCGGCGCGTTTCCGGCGCGGCGCGGCGGAGAAAAAGCCCGAGGTCGGCCTGGCGCGCGGCCTGGCGTACACGGCCTACGGCGGCGAGACGCTCGCGGTGGAAACGACGGTGATGCCCGGAACGGGCGGCCTTCTGCTGACGGGGCAGCTGGGCGACGTGATGAAGGAAAGCGCGCGGGCGGCGATGAGCTATGTGCGCGCGCGGGCGGTGGAGTTTGGGCTGCCGCCGGACTTTTACAAAGCGCTGGACGTGCATATCCATGTGCCCGAGGGCGCGGTGCCCAAGGACGGGCCGTCCGCAGGGGTGACGCTGGCGACTTCGCTGGTCAGTGCGCTGACCGGCATCCCGGTTCGCCAGGATGTGGCCATGACCGGCGAAATCACGCTGCGCGGACGTGTGCTGCCGGTGGGCGGCATCAAGGAAAAGCTGTTGGCCGCGCATATGGCGGGCATCGGCAATATCCTCCTGCCTGCCGAGAATCGGCCCGATTTGGACGACGTGCCCGAGGAAGTGCGGGAGCATTTGCAGATTCGCGCGGTGGAGCGGGTGGACGAGGTGCTGTCCTGCGCGCTGACCCGGCGTCCTGCGCGCTGGTCGGACACGGCCCTGCCCAAGCAGGGAAATGCGGAGGTACACAATGGAAATTAAGCGCGCGCATTTTGTCGTTTCCCTGGCGCAATACGGGCCCTACGAGGGCGTCGGCCTGCCGGAAATCGCGATTGCGGGCAAGAGCAACGTGGGCAAGTCGTCGATGATCAACCGCGTCTGCACGCGCGGCCGGCTCGCCAAGGTCAGCGGGACGCCGGGCAAGACGCGGCTGTTGAACGTGTTCCGCATCAATGACGATTTTCATCTGGTGGATTTGCCGGGCTATGGTTTCGCGCGCGTGTCCAAGGCGGAGCAGCGGCGCTGGGCGGGCATGATGGAAGGGTATTTTGCCGGCTCGTCGCTGCTGTGCCATGTGCTGCATCTGGTGGACATCCGCCATGAGCCCACGGCCGAGGACAGGGAGATGAATGCGTTTCTGCGCGCGTCGGGGCTGCCCTTTTCCGTCGTGGCGACCAAAGCGGACAAAATCAGCCGCGGCGCGCGCATGAAGCACATCGCCGCGATTTGCCGCGCGCTGCAGGTGCAGCCGTGGGAGGTCATCCCCTTTTCCAGCGAGGACGGCACGGGCCGCGACGCGGTGCTGGCGCTGTTCGACCGGGTTCTTGCGCCGCCGGAAGCGGCGGAATCGTAGCCGCCGCTAGGGGAGCGGACACGGTTCCGGCCGCGCGTCCGGGGCAGACGGGCGCAGACGCCGGAAGCAGAGCAGGTCTTCCCGGCCCGTGCCGATGGCGACCGCTTCCTCCATCCGCAGGTAGCAGACAAACCCCAGCCTTTCCAATACGCGCCGCATGCGCGCATTGCCGCCCAGGGTTTCGGCGTACACCGCGCGCATGCCCAGCGTGTCAAAAGCATACGCCAGCGCCTGTTCGCAGGCGGCCCGGCCCAGCCCGCGGCCCCGGCAGCGCTCGTCCGCCAGCAGGATGCCCAGCGTACAGCGTCCCTTTTGCCGGTCTATGCCGCGCAGCGTCAGCACGCCGACAACCTCTCCGTCCAGGAAAACGGCAAAGCCAACATGGCCCGCTTCCCGCGCGGCGTCAAACTCCGCGTCTACGGCCGCAGCGTCGTATGGATAGGGCGGCTCCAGCGCGTCGGGCACATAGCGCTGCCGGAAGGCGTGCAGGGCCGGGCGCGTCAGCGGCCGAAGCAGCGCGCTCACGGCGTTCCGTCCGGGGACAGCGCGCGCACCGCGCGCTCGTCGGGCGTGACGTACAGCGTGCGCTGATGGGTGTAGAGGACGAAGCCGGCCGGCGCGCCGCCCGGCTTTTTGACGAAGCGGCGGCGCGTATAATCCACGGGCACCTGCGCGGAGCGATAGCCCCGGCTGAACCAGGCGGCCAGCAGCGCGGCCTGGCGCAGCGTCGCCTCCGGGATGTCCCCGCCCTTCGGCACGACGACATGCGAGCCCGCCATGTCCTTGGCGTGCAGCCACAGCGCGTCCGGCGGCGCGGCGGCCGTGAGCCGGTCGTTCTGGGCGCTGTTGCGCCCCACCAGGATTTCATAGCCGTCCGCGGACACAAAGCGCATTGGTTGGGACGGGGCGGCATGGCGGGCCTTGCCCCGGCTGTGCGAGGCGCGCAAATGGCCGCTGGCCGCCAACAGGGCGCGGATTTCGTCCAGCTCCGCCGGTCCCGCGCATTTGCGCAGGTCGTCCAGCTGCGCTTCCAGCATCGCAAGCTCCGTCCGCGCCTGCTCCGCCTGCCCGGCGGCGTGCAGCTGCGCCTGGCGCAGCTTCTGATACTGCCGGTAGTATTTCTGCGCGTTCTGGGCGGGCGTCAGGCGCGTGTCCAGCGCGATGGTGCGCGCCTTTCCGCTGTAATAGTCCTCCAGCGTTACGCTGGGCTCTCCCTTTTTGATTTGATGCAGATGGGCGGTCAACAGCTCGCCGCAGATGCGGGCTTCCTCGATGCGCCCGGACGCCGCGAGCGTTTCTTCATGGATGGCGAGCCGCTTTTCGCACCGCTCGATGTGCGTCTTGAGCGAGCGGGCCAGCGAAGCGCTCTTTTGCGCCATGCGTTCGCGCCGATCGCGCAGGCGGTAGAACGCGTCCAGCGCGGCGGAAGGGCCCTCGGGCACTTCGCGCTGCCATTCGGGGGAGAGATGGCGCTGCGGGAAGGGGAAAACGTCGCAGGGTTCGCCGTCCCCGTTGAGCAGCAGCACCGGCGGGCCGAAAGAGGGTAGCGCGTCCAGCAGCGCGCGCAGGGGCTCCGCCAGCGCGGCGCGCGCGGCGGCGTCCGTCATGGGGGAGGGCTGACCGGTCAGGCGGAAGGCGAGCTCTTGGGCGCTGGCGGCGCTCAACCCGTTCAGCCCGTCCGCAAGCACCTTGTCCAGGCGGGACGCGCCGCGCAGGAGCAGTTCCCGCAGCGCGGGAACGTCGGCCTGCGCCGGGTCGAGCTTGCCCTGAGAAGGCGGGGGCTGGTATGCGATGCCGGGCCGGACCTCGCGCACGCGGCTGACGTCCGCGCCCACATGGCGGATGGCGTCGGCGATGCGGCCGTCGGCCCCGCGCAGAATCAGGTTGCTGTGCCGCCCCATCATTTCGCAGCAGAGCACGCGCTCGGTGCGATCGCCCAGCTCGTCCGTACAGGAAAACACGATTTCCAGGATACGGTCGCCGTCCACCTGGCGCACGTCCTCGACGCGGCTGCCGCCCAGAAGCTTGCGCAGCAGCATGCAGAACATCGGCGGCTCGTCGGGGTTGGGCTTGACTTCCTGCGTGATGTGCGCGCGGGCGCTGTTGGCGGCGGCGCACAGGAGCAGACGCCGCGTGCCTTCGCGCGTGCGTATGAGCACATGCAGTTCGTCCTTTTCCGGCTGCAGCACGCGGTCCACGCGGCCGCCCGGCAGCATGCTTTTGAGTTCCCGGGCCACAAAGCCCAGCATCAGCCCGTCCATTTCGTCGCCTCGCCTTCTGTGTCCAATCCGATATTATAGAGGACGGGCCGGCCTTTTTCAAGCGCATACACGCGCGTCCGTCGTCATACAATTTCATCGGCAAAGGAGTGATGGGCGTGAAGTTCGGGAAAATCAAGCTCAGGCGCGAGCATTTGGAACGAATCCTGGTGGGCGGCGCGGCGGCGCTGGTGCTGTTCCTGGCCGCTCGCGGGACGCAGCCGCCGATGGTGGAGGTGCCGTACGAAAGCGTGCCGGACGAGGTGGCCACGGTCGCCGAGCCGGACGTGCCCATGCAGGAGACCACCCTGTACTATCGCGACGGCAACGGATACCTGGTGCCGGTGACGGTGGAGGTACCCCGCCAGGAGGGCATCGCCAAGGCGACGCTGTCGCTTTTGACCGCCAGCACGGTCAACGATATGGAGGCGGCGTCGCTGGGGCTGCTGACGGTTGCGCCGGAGGGCACCGCCTATGACCTGGATATTTCGGACGGCCGCGCCCGCGTGGACTTGAGCGCGGAGGCGCTCAACGCCGCCGATGCCGAGCAGGAAAGCGCCATGGTGTCCGCGATTGTGGAAACCCTGACCACGTTTGATACGGTGGACACGGTAGAATTCCTGGTCGACGGGCAGAAGCGCGATACGCTGACGCACGGCACCACCGTCTCCGGCACATTTACCGGCGGCCTGGTCAACCCCGAGAGCGTGGAAACCGGCGCCGGGCTTTCCGCCGCGGATACGGTCATGCTCTATTTTCCCTCGGACTCCGGGCGCATGCTGGTGCCGGTGACGCGGACGGTCTTTGGCGAGGCGGACATCAACACCGCGGTCTTCGAGCTGCTCAAGGGGCCCCGGCAGGACAGCGGGCTGCAAAACGCCCTGCCGCAGGACTGCGCGCTCATCGACGTGACGGTGAAGGACGGCGTGGCCACCATCAACCTGTCCAGGGAATTCGAGCAGGCGCTGCAGGGGGCCGACGGCGGCAGGCACGCCCTGCGCGCGCTGATGCTGACCTGCGGCCGTTTTCCGGGGGTAGAGAGCGTGGAGATTCTGGTGGAAGGCGAACCGTACAGCACGGAGGGCCCGACGGCCGCGCCGACGTTTGTCAACAGCGCGGAGGAGATGGAAAGCTGGTACCCGGGCGTTCTGGAGGTTGAGTAGCGCATAGCGTCATGGTATAATGGGGGCGCAAGGCGGAAGCCGAAACGCCATGATGACACAAAGGAGGCCGGGAGAATGCCCCTTCGACAGACCAGGATACAGCCCCATTTCCTGCGCACCGCCCCATCGTGCCTGATGGAATGCGGGGGCACGCGCGTCCTCTGCACGGCCAGCGTGGAGGAGGGCGTGCCGCCCTTTTTGCGCGGCAGCGGACGCGGATGGCTGACGGCCGAATATGCGATGCTGCCCGCGTCCACCGGTTCGCGCAAGGCGCGCGACGGCGTGCGGCGGGATGGCCGGGGCGTGGAGATTTCCCGCCTCATCGGCCGTTCGCTCCGCCAGGCGCTGGACTTTTCGGCGCTGGGCGAGCGCACGATTACGATTGACTGCGACGTCCTGGAGGCCGACGGAGGCACGCGCACCGCGTCCATCACCGGCGGCTTTGTCGCGCTGGCGCTGGCCGTCCGGAAGCTGATGGAGGACGGCAAGCTGACCGCTTCGCCCATCGTCCGCCAGGTGGCGGCGGTCAGCGTGGGCGTCGTCGACGGGGAGCCCACGCTGGATTTGTGCTACGCGCAGGACAGCCATGCCGACGTGGACATGAACGTCGTCATGGACGGCGAGGGTAACTTTGTCGAGGTGCAGGGAACCGGCGAGGGCGGCGTGTTCGCGCGCCAGATGCTGGACAGGCTGCTGGGCATGGCCTCCGCGGGCATCTCGGAGCTGCTGGACAAGCAGCGCCAGGCGCTGGGCGAGGCCGCCTCCTTGCTGACCCGCCATCCGCCGCGCCTGATTTTTGCCACGAACAACGCCCATAAGGCGCGGGAGATGCGCATGCTGCTGGCAGGCCGCTATGATGTGTGCTCCCTGAAGGAAATCGGCCTGGCGCTGGACGTGGAGGAGACGGGCGAGACCTTTGCCGAGAACGCGGCCATCAAGGCGGAAACGGTTTGCCGGCTCACCGGGTGTGCGGCGCTGGCGGACGATTCGGGCCTGGCGGTCGACGCCCTCGACGGCGCGCCGGGCGTGCGTTCGGCGCGGTATGCGGGCGTGCATGGCGACGACGAAGCCAACCTGCGGCTGGTGCTGGCGCGCCTGGAGGACGTGCCGGCGCCCAGAACGGCGAGATTCGTCTGCGCCATCGCGCTGGCGCGACCCGGGCAAAAAACGCTGCTGGTGGAGGGAAGGGTCGAAGGAGAAATCATAAGAGAACCGCGCGGGGAGGGCGGGTTCGGATATGACCCCATTTTCCTCCATAAAAGTGGAGAGACTCTGGCGGAAATGCCGGAGGAACAGAAAAACCGCATCAGCCATCGCGCCATGGCGGCGCAGGCGCTGCTCAAGGCGCTGGACGCGGAGTCGGTATGCTGATTGCCTGCGCGGGCGACGCGCACGGCGCGCGCGAATATACAGACGCTTTGGTCGCCGCCCTGCCCGGCGTGGAGGCGTTTTGCTACCTGGGCGATGGCGAGGAGGACGCGCTGCGCCTGCAGTACGCCCTGGCAGAGCGGCAGCCAAACGCGGCGTTTTACGCCGTGCGCGGCAACTGCGACGTTTTTTCCCGGCTTCCGGAGACGCTGGAGGTGCGTTTTGGGCGGACAAAGGCGCTCGTCACGCATGGCCATCTGTTTCGGGTGAAGCTGACCTGCAGCCTGCTGGCAGAGGCCGCGCGGCGGCGCGAATGCCGCCTGGCGCTGTTCGGTCACACGCACCGGCCGGCCTGCGAAACGGAGGGCGGCGTCTGCCTGGTCAACCCCGGCGCGCTCGCGCAGGGGAAGTGGGCGCTGGTGCGCGTGGGAGAGGACGGGGACATTCACGCCGCGCTGCGGGCGTTGTGAAGGCAGGTCTTGCCCCTCGCGGCAGGCGGCTGCCTCGGCCCATCAGGCGGCCCGAAGGACGCGTTCCCGCTGTGCCGGCGGGGCATCAGGCATACGAAGCAGGGCAAACGCCCGGGCCGATGCCGGGCGAACGGGACAGAGAGAAACGCCATGCGAAGGGGCCGACCATGGGCATGGCGTTTTTCTTTGACTTCTTTCGTTTCGGAGGGTATGCCCTGACGAGACGCCATGGGAAAGCGCGGGCCAAGGCGCGCTGTCCGCAGGGGAAGCGGGGCGGGAAAAGATGCGGTTTTCCGCTTGACAAACCGGGCGGGAGGGGCTATCATATCAGCGATATATATCGGTGATATATGCGCCGGGAAAGGAGAAGCCGGCATGGAACGGACCGAAACACAGAAAAAGATTCTGGAAGTCGGAAAACGGGAGTTTCTGGAAAAGGGCTACCAGGGCGCTTCCATGCGGGCCGTGGTCAAGGAGGCGGGCTTTACGCAGGGGGCCTTTTACGGCTATTACGAGAGCAAAGAGGCGCTGTTTGACGCCTTGGTGTCGGAAGCCGCGGACGGACTTGTGGAGCGGTTCAAGGCGGCGCAGGAAGCCCATTTTGCCCTCATTCCGCAAGGGCGGACGGCTGACAGCAGACGGCTGTCCACGCAGTACCTGCGGTTTTTCCTTGACTATATCTACGATCGGTTTGACGCCTTCAAGCTCATCCTCTGCTGTGCTGCCGGGACGCGGTATGAAAACTACGTCCATGAGCTGGTGGAGCTGGAGGTCGAGCAGGCGGAGCGTTACTACGGGGAGCTGGAGCGGCAGGGCAGGATAGAGGGCCATATCAGCCACGAGCTGCACCACCTCATCACCAGCGCCTATTTTACCGCGGTTTTTGAGACCGTGGTCCATGACATGACCCGGGAGCGGGCCATGGCATACATTGAGGAGCTGGCCACCTTTTTCAACTGCGGCTGGGAGGGGCTTTTGAGGCTCACATGAGCCTCAGCTTGTCGACAAAGGCCGTCTGCGCCGGCCTTTTCCGACAGGACACGTTTCCCCTGCGCCTGGGGGCGCGGCCGGGGAAACGCGCAGGGAAACCTTGCTGCGCAAGGCTTCCGAACCCGCCGCGCATGTCGCCGGGTTCGGATTGCATTTGGAGGGCTTCGGCCCTCCAAGCCTCCCCAATGGGGGTTTTTCGACGGTCCGAGGCTCACATGAGCCTTTTGTTCCGCCTGTGAGTTAGCAAAAACTAACCATATCGAACCAAACGAAACGGAGGCGTTTCCAATGACAGCGGACGAGGACAACCGGCAGGCCGGAGACGGTATTTCCGTCTGCATCTTCCCGCGCCTCTATGCCGCGGCAGCGCGCGGCCGTCGCCCGGGCCATTCTGAAAGACGCGCCCATCGTCATTCTGGACGAGGCCGCCGCCGGCGTGGACCCGGAAAACGAGGCGGAGCGGCAAAAGCCATCGGGGCGCTGATAAAGGGCAAGGCCCTGCGGATGATGGCCCGCCGCCTGAACGCGGCGCGCAACGCCCGGCAGATGCTGGTGCTGGACAGGGGGCCCATTGTCCAGCGGGGGACCCGCCGGGAGCTGATGGCGCAGGAGGGGCTTGACCGCCGGTTCGCGGCGCTGCGGGAGCGGGCTTTGGAAGGGAGGTTACATCGCATATGAATGTGGAAAAGGCATTGCAAAAAGGCCGGGTCGGGGCGGCCTGGGAAGCCATCCCCGAGGAGGCGGTCAGACGGGCGGCGGTGGAGCGGTTCGCCACGCTGCTGGCGGAAAACGACCTGTCCAACCGCATGCTGGCCCGGCACCTGACAAACGCCATCCTGCCGGCGGTGGCGGTCTATCAGGCAGCGACCGGGCACGGCTGGAAGCCGACGGAAGCCCGGCGGCTGATCCGCCAATCCGTGCTGGACGCGGCAAAGCCCATGGCAAAATTCTTTCAGACTTTGGGAAAGCTGCCCTTTTTCTTCCCGCTGTTCCGGGCGATGTGCCCGGCGTCCATGAAGGCCGGGTACGGCCCCGAGGGCTGGGTTTTCGAGTGGAAGCGCAACGACAAATACGCCATTGAATGGGACTGCCACGCCTGCCTGTACGCCAATGTATTCCGGCGCTACGGCGTGCCGGAGCTGACGGCCATCTTCTGCGAGAGCGACGACGTGATGTACGGACACATCCCGAACGCCCGCTGGGGCCGGACCAAGACCATCGGCCGGGGTGCGGACGTGTGCAATTTCAGCTTTTACAACCCGAGAAAAAAGGAGAACGCAAATGGAAACAACCAATAAATGGTCCGTTCGGGATGTCATTACCCTGGTGCTGATGACGGTGCTGCTTATCGTCATGCAGCTTGGCGTCAACATGATTTGCATGGTGAACCATTTTGTCAGCATGGTGCTCTCGGTGGGCATCACCATGCTCCTGTGCGGGCCGGTCTATTTTCTGATGGTCAACCGCATCCGCAAGCGCTTTGTCTCCCTGGTGTATATGACTTTGCTGGGCGTGGCGTTCCTCCTCATGGGCAGCTGGTTCCTGCTGCCCTGGTTTGTGCTGGTGGGGGTCATCGCAGAGGCCATCCTCTGGAAGGGAATTACCCCCGGCCGCCTGACCGCCGCCTGGACGGTATCCAGCCTGCTGTATAACGGGGTGAACCTGCTGCCCATCTGGTTTTTCTGGGACACCTATTCCGAATTTGCCCTGGCCAGCGGCATGGAGCAGAGCTATATCGATTCCTATGTGCGGTATTATTCTTCGCCGGGCTGGGTGGCTTTTATCCTCGTCTTCGCCACGGCCTGCGGCTTTCTGGGCAGCCTCATCGGGCAAAAGCTCATCGGAAAGCACTTCAAAAAGGCGGGCGTCCTGTGATGGAGCGGCGGTCTCTGGCGGTTTTGGCAAAGGCCGGGGCGGTGCTGTGCGCCATGGTCGGCGTGTCCCTTGCGCCCGACGCGCTGCAGACCTGGCTGCTGGCGGCGCCAGCGTTTGGCCAGCTGCTCTATCAGCGGAAGCTGCGGCTGGCGCTCTCCTTTGGCGCCTGCTATCTGCTCCTTTCTCTTTTGCTGTACGGGATTCGGTTCCACGGGCTGCGGATGGTGATCTTTTCCGAGTTCTATGTGCTGATGTTTTTCAGCCTCATGCCGGTGTTCGTCACAGCGTGGGACCTCATCTCCACCCCGCCGGGGGAGCTCTCCGCCGCGCTGTCCCAAATCCATGCCCCGACCCCGGTCATTCTGGGGATGCTGGTGGTGTTCCGCTTTTTCCCCACCATGAAGGCGGAGCTGCGGGGCGTGCATCAGTCGATGAAAAACCGCCGGCTGACCGGACCGGCGCAGGTGCTGTGCCACCCGGCGGTTACCTGCGAGTATGTGCTGGTGCCCCTGCTTCTGCGCTGCCTGCAGATTGCGGACCAGCTGTCGGTCTCCGCCGTGGCCCGGGGCGCTCAGGCGCCGGGCGCGCGGGGAAGCTATGCCGCAACAGGGATTCGGGCAAAAGACCTGGCATGGCTGGGGATATGGGCCGCCGCGACGGCATTGTTTCTGGGCATGGGAGGACCGGCATGATTCGATTCGCGCATACCTGCTTTCAATACGCCGATTCGGGGGACGGCGTGGAGGATATCGGCCTGCACGTCCGCAAGGGCGAGTGCGTGGTGCTGACAGGGCCCTCGGGCAACGGCAAGACCACCCTGACCCGCCTGGTGAACGGCCTGGCCCCGGCGTTTTACGCGGGGCGTCTCTCGGGCGCGGTGGAGCTCGGCGGGCGCGACCGGAGGGAAGAGCCTCTCTGGCAGCGGGGCAGGCTGGTGGGCAGCGTGTTCCAGGACCCCAAGAGCCAGTTTTTTTCCTCGCAGCTGGCGGGCGAGGTGGCCTTCGCCTGCGAGAATTACGGCATCCCCCATGACGAAATCGTCTCCCGCACGGACGCGGCCATCCGGGCTTTCCGGCTGGAGGGCCTCCGGGACCGGCCCCTGGACGTCCTTTCCAGCGGCGAGAAGCAGCGCACGGCCATGGCCTCCGTCTGCGCCCTGGACCCGCCCGTGCTGGTCTGCGACGAGCCCACCGCCAATCTGGACGAGCAGGGCATCCGGGAGCTGCGGGACGCCCTGCTGCAATTCAAGCGGGAGGGGCGCACCCTGCTCATCGCGGAGCACAGGCTCGCCTGGCTGGTCGGGCTGGCGGACCGCTTTGTCTATGTCCGGGAAGGAAGGCTCCGGTGGGAGAAAACGCCGGAGCAGATGCTGGGGATGACGGAGGAAGAACGGGAACGGCTGCAGCTGCGGTCTGTGAGGGAAGGGGCGCCGGCAGCGCTGCCGCCTCCCACGGGGGAGGGGGTCCCCGCCGTGTCCCTGGAGGGCCTCGCCTGCGGGCGCGGGAGAAAATGCATCTGGGAGGACCTGCGCCTTGCGGCGTGGCCCGGCCGGGTGACGGCGCTTACCGGGCGCAACGGGGCGGGAAAGACCACGCTGGCAAAAATTCTTGCGGGGCTGGAGCGCCCGTCCCGGGGAGAAATCCGCATCCACGGCCGGAAAGCATCCCCGGCGCAGCGGCGGAAGCACTGCTGGTACAGCGCCAACGATACCGGCACGCAGTTTTTCACGAACAGCGTCTCCGAAGAGCTCCTTCTGGGCCTGCCCAGGACGCAGGCCGTTCTGGACCGCGCCCGGGCGCTTTTAAGGCGGTTTGCTCTGTATGCGTATAAAGACGCCCACCCGGCCATATTGTCGGGCGGGCAGAAGCAGCGGCTTGCCATTGCCTGCGGCCTTATCTCGGGGCGGGAAATCCTGCTCCTGGACGAGCCCACCTCCGGACTGGACGGCGGGAATATGCGCATCATAGCGGACGCGCTTCGGGCTGAGGCGGACCATGGGAAAACCGTGCTGGTCATCACCCACGACGGGGAACTGATTCGGGCCTGCTGTGATTCCCAGTGGAAACTGGAATAGCGATGGGCTGCAGGGGGCGCGCCCATGGCCGGGACGCCCCGGCGGAAGAGGCTTGCAAGGCGGTTTTTACGATACGACGGCGGCAGGGAACCGCCCGTCGCCCGGAAGTCCCGCGGGCGTTCGGGCGGCTCCTCTTCTGCGGGACAGCGCGGCGCTTCTGCGGCCTGAGGCCCCGCGGGCCGTTTCCTGCGCTACGCGCGGCAGCGCTCCACGACCCCGGCCATCTCGTCCCACTGCGCTTCCATGTCGGCGACCAGCTTGAACTGCGTGCGGCAGCGGTCGAGATTGTGTCCCTCGCGCCGGATATGGAAGTAATGATCGCCCTCCAGATAGTCCGTCAGAAAGCGCATGCCGCATTCGAGCGTCATCAGTTTGGCGCCCCAGGGCAGGTATGTGATTTCCGCCTCCGTCAGCGCGCCGCCCGCGCCTGCCAGAAAGCCTTCCGTGTACACCGCAAAGAGCGAAAGGTCAAAATTCACTTTGGACAAATCGCGCTCGTCCTCGGCGCTGTGGTTGGCCCCGAAGCGGATGGAATCGCCGAAATCATGGATGGCCAGCCCCGGCATCACCGTGTCCAGGTCAATGACGCACACGCCTTCGCCGCTTTTCCGGTCGATGAGCACGTTGTTCAGCTTCGTATCGTTATGGGTCACGCGCAGGGGCAGCTTCCCTTCGCGCAGCGCCTCGGCCGCCACCGAGCAGTCCTGCGCGCGCGCCAGGACGAAGTCGATTTCCCGCCGCACGCCCGCGGCGCGGCCCAGCGGGTCGGCCTCCACGGCGGCCCGGAACAGGGCCAGGCGGTTGGGCGTGTCATGGAAGCGCGGGATGGTTTCGTGCAGCGTCTCGGCCGGATACGCCTTGAGCATCTGCTGGAAGCGGCCGAACGCGCGGGCGGAGGCGGCGAACAGCGCCGGCGTTTCCGCCGACTGCAGGCAGATGGTATCCTCCACAAAGGTATACACGCGCCAGGCGCTTCCCTCGCTGTCGGTAAAGTAGTTTTCGCCGCTGCATGTGGGCAGCACGGTCATCGTCTCGCGCTCCGTATCCCCGCCCTGTTCGGCAATCATCCGGCGCAGATAGCGGGTCACGCCCACGATGTTTTCCATCAGCGCGGCGGGGTCATGGAACGCCACGCTGCTAAGCCGCTGGAGAATAAAGCGGCGGCACGGCCCGTCGCCCGCCTGCGTGTGCACGCAGAAGGTATCGTTGATGTGGCCCTGCCCGTGGCGGACGGCGCCGACGACCTGGCCGCCGAAATCGAAGGCGGCAAGGGCTTCCCGGATGGTGGTCTCAGCCTGCGACATGGAGTTGCATTCCTCCTTGAGAACGGGTCATTCCCTGAAGCCCGGCAAGACGGGCTGGGGGTCGGGATGGGGCGTCGGGACAACGCCGGGCCGCTGTGAATCCACGCACGCGGCTTGCTTTATTGTATACGCTCCGCGCGCCTTTCGCAAGCCCCTGCGCTTCCTGAAATTGCCGGACAAAATCCCGCGGAGGCGGAAGCGGAAACCGGCGCTGATTCGTCTATATCATCAGACACATGACGGCAATGAGGTGAAGGCATGAAGCGGGCGCTGTGGCTGGGATGTTTGCTGATGATGCTGGCGCTGTGCGCCGGAGGGCTGGCGGAGGAAACGCTGCCGCTGCGCTACGGCAGCACGGGCGATGCGGTCATCATGCTGCAGGAGCGGCTGACGGAGCTGGGATACTATACCTTCCGGATTACCGGCAACTACCAGGAACATACCCAGCAGGCGGTGCGCGATTTTCAGGCCGCGCTGGGCTGGGAGCAGACGGGTATAGCGGACGAGGCGCTGCTTGTGCAGGTGTACCGGCTGGATGCGCCGCCCGTGCCGACCCCCGCGCCCACGTCGCCTCCTGCGGCGGAGGCGCCGCTGCTGCAGTTCGGCAGCGTCGGCGACGACGTGCTGCGCGTTCAGCTTCGCCTGCAGGAGCTGGGCTACTACGCCATAGAGGTCAGCGGCAACTACCTGGGCAATACCCGCAACGCCGTGCGCGACTTTCAGCGGAAAAACGGGCTGCAGGCGGACGGCGTCGTAGGCCAGGCGACCTGGGACATGCTCTTTTTCGGCGACGCGCTGGACGCCGCCGCCACGCCGCGCCCCACGCCCAGCCCTACGCCCGTGCCGTACCGCATCGGCGTGGACGTGACCAATCAGGTGACCACCGTGTACGGGCTGGACGAAAACCAGCAATACACCGACGTGGTCCGGCAGATGCTCTGCTCCACCGGCACCACCAGCGATCCCACGCCCCTGGACACGTTCGTCCTCAACGGGCGCACCTCCGAATGGTGCTACTTTCCGCAATGGGGCACGCATGCGCGCTATTGGACGCGCATCAACGCTTCCATCGCCTTCCACTCGGTCATCTATGCCGAGCCTGACCTGATGGCCCTGAAGACGGGGAGCTATACCGGGCTGGGCAAGCGCGCCTCGCACGGCTGCATCCGGCTGATGGTGGACGATGCCAAGTGGATTTACGACAACTGCGGCAAGGGCACGGAGGTGGTTATTTACGAGGGCGAAGAGGACGAGGAGCTGACCCGCTCGCTGAAAATTCCGCCGCTGGACCGCAGCGTCATGATGCCCGAGCCCACCGCCGCGCCGACGCAGCCGCCCGCGTACAGCGCCGACGCGCTGCCGCCCATGCCCTTTACCACGCTGGAGCGCGGCGTGGAGAGCGAGGCGGTATACTGGCTGCAGTGCAAGCTGACCGAGCTGGGCTACTATCACGGAAGCATTACCGGCGGGTATTACGGCGGCACCGTCGAAGCCTGCAAGGCCTATCAGCGCGACAACGGCCTGTCCGTGGACGGCAAAGCGGGCAAGCTGACGCTTTCCAGGCTCTACGAGGACGTGCTCGCCACGCCGTCGCCGTCTCCGACCCCCGCCCCCGCGGCAACCCGCGCGCCCGACGCTTCGCCCTCGCCGTCCGCCGCCCCGCTTCCGTCCGGGGCCGACCCGACGCCTGACGCCGCCCCGGAAAAGACGTCCGGCATGCGCCTGTTCGTCACCGTAGCGCCGCTCCCGTAACGGCGCGCCGCGTCCGCCCTTCGCGAATACGCATACAAGAACGCCCGCCCTTCGGTTGCTCAAGCCGGAGGGCGGACGCCTGCAGAAAGGAAGAGTATTTCACATGAAGAGGGCTCGCATATTGTTCCCGATGGCAT
>DVFI01000001.1 GCA_018713305.1 Candidatus Avichristensenella intestinipullorum | reverse complement strand
GGCCTTCCGTTTCCGCGAAGCTGTCGCTTCCGAACGTCACCGCCGTCAGCACCCCGTCTTCCACCGTAATCGACGCCGCTACCGGCCCGCCGTATCCCTTCGACGACGCTTCCGCCGTTCCGCTCGCCGGCACGCTCGTTTCTTCCGCAGGCACTTCCTCCGCAGACGCTTCGACGGTTTCTTCCTTTGCGGGTTCCGCCTCAGGGAAGAGCTTATAGTACGCCTTGTTCACCGCGTTGATGGCCGCTTCGCTCGACACCGTCGCGCCCGCTATCACGTCCACGTCGCCTTCCGCCAGCGGCAGCGTCTTGCCGATGAACTGTTGCCAGAAGGCGTCCTCCAGGATGCGCGTGCCGATTCCGTCGGTCTCGGCCCATTTCTCCCCGCCAAACTCGACGCGCAGCAGCGTCGTGCCGTCCGTATCCACGGTAATGCTGGCCTCTACCGGCCCGCCGAAGCCCTTGGACGAAGCCGAGGACGTCAGCGCGCCTTCCGGCACATCGGGCAGCACGAATTCCTGCGGCGCGTTGGCGGCGGCCGCCGCCTCCGGATCGGTGGCATAGAGCATCGCCATATTGACCGCATCCACCACCGCCTGAGAGGTAATGGTGGCTCCGGAAATGGCGTCGATATCCGTACCCAGCGTCAGTTGGCCGGTTTTGCCCAGGAACTGCTCATAGAACGCGGGTTCCTTGGCCTGTTCGCCGTATCCGGCGGTCTCCGCAAACTGATCGTCGCCGATGACGATTTCGGTGATGACGTTGTTTTCGTCCAGCTGGATTTCCACATACACCGGCCCCGCAAAGCCGTTTACGCTGGCCGCATAGCGTCCCTCGCCGATTTCGCCGCCGGAAGCGGTGCTGGCAATTTCAAAGCCTGCAAAGCCGCCGATTTCCTCCACGGCCGTGTTCACGGCGCGCAGCACGGCGTTGGACGTAATCGTCGCCGCGGTAATGGCGTCGATATCGTTTTCCCCGTCGCCCAGCGCCAGCGGCGTGGTTTTGCCCACGAACTGGCCGGTAAACGCCTCTTCCTTGGCCTTGGCGCCCAGGCCGGCCGTTTCGGCGAAGCTGGCGCCGCCGACCTCGATGCCCGTCAGCACGCCTTCCGCATCCGTGCCCACGATGACTTCCACCGGGCCGCCGTAGCCCTGCACGGTCACCTGCGCGACGTAGCCGACGGGGGTCCCGTCCGCGGCGCGGCCTTCATAGCAGTAGTCCGCGCCGCTGTCCTCCGCCAGCGCGAGCTCCTCGAAGGTCTCCGCCTCGGTCACCAGGCCGCGCCGCGCCTCTTCGGCAGCGCGGGCGGTCTGCTCGGCGATCACGTCTTTGGTGATCTCGTTGGTCGCGCCCAGGCACGCCGCTGCGAAAACCGCAATGACGCCCAGCACGATCCATGCCGCAAGCTTTGTCTTCATCCCCTATTCCTCCCGAATCGCATCTTTTTCCATGATACCGGGTGAACACGGCCTGCCCAGCATCGCCTCCGCCTTCGCGCAATCGCCCGAAAGCAGGGCCTGCCGGATGGCCGTGCTGGAAACGAGTTCACCGTCCGGCAGCGTCACCGGCTCAATCACGTCCAGCCCTATGTGGTTTTCCCGGCACAGGGCGGCCAGCGTCTCTGCGTTCCCCTCGCCACGGTAACCGAAGGTGTGGTGGAAGCCGGCGACGATGTGCCGGGCATGCAGCCGGCGAATCAGCACCTCGTCAAAAAAATCCCGCGCGGACATGCGGGCCATGGCTTCGTCAAACCGGCTCACCGCCACGATGTCTGCGCCCTGCCCGCGCAGCAGCCGCGCCTTCTGCTCCAGCGTCGTCAGCTCCCGCACGGCGGCTTCCGGCCGCAGAAAAGCGGCGGGCGAGCGGTCAAAGGTATGCACGCACACCTTCCATCTCTTGCCGGCCGCCACCTCGCGCGCCCGCTTGAGCAGTTGCTGATGGCCAATATGCACGCCGTCGAAAAAGCCCAAACAGACCAGCGTCTCTTCCTGTAACCGCAGCCCGTCTTTCACCCAGACAATCGTCCCGTCGCGCATTTCCGGCGCCTGCCCGCTTCCGGCCTTCGGCGCTTCCCCAAGCCCCAGCGCGTCCAGCCGCCGCCGCATCGCCGGGTCCAGGCGCGCCATCGCCCGGCACACCAGCGTGGCAATGACGCCCGTGAACACGCCGGTCAGCACGGCCGCCGCAAGCAGCAGCGGCGCCTGCGCCAGCGCGGCCCAGCTGCCCAGCAGCACGCGCGAGAGCAGAATCTGTCCGGCCATATGCGCGACCGCGCCGGCGACGCTGACGCCCACCAGCCCGAAATAGCGAACCTGCAGGAAAAGCGTCATCACGGCCATGCTCAGCAGTCCGCCCGCAAAGCTGTACGCCGCGCCCGTCGGCCCGGCATACAGCATGCCGCCCAGCACCGCCTTGAGCACCATCATCAGCCACGCGCCGGGCATGCTGAGCAGGCACAGCGCATACAGCAGCACGGTATTGGAAAGCCCCAGCCGGATTCCCGGAATCCCGGGCACCAATACAAACTGCCTTTCCACAAGCCCCAGAACCAGGATGATGGAAGTCAGCAGTCCATACTGGGCGATTTGTTTCGTCGTCATATGGCCTCCCCGGTCGAAAAATGAAACCGGCTCTTTGATAGTAACATCGCCGTATTTGTCTGTCAAGCGTTTTGATGTTTTATACTTTTCTATACACTTTCTAAAGGTCCGGCAGGTCTTCCTCGCGCTGTATCTGTTCCGCATCCTCCAGCGCCAGCTCGATGACCACGCGGTTGGGCAGGCACACGATGGACCGTCCCATATACCGGTGCGTCCAGTTGTCCCGCGTCACCGCCCCCTGCTCGATGCACAGCTGGTTTTTGCAGCTGGAATACGCCATGACCGCGCCGTTTTCGTCAATTTCCACGATGTTGACCTCGCCGGTTTCCTGCTCGATGCGCAGGGTCTGCGGCTGGTCCATCGGGATGGTGGCGTACAGCTCGCCGTCCACGTAAACCAGCACGGTGTCCGACACCCGCTGGCTGCCGCGAACAAGCGCCGCGCCCCCGTACAGCGCGGCCGCCAGGGCCAGAATGCCCACTATCAATATGAAATCCCGCTTGCGAATCATCGGCAACTTCCTATCTTACTGCATGTATGCGATATTATACCACAGCGCCGCCCCGGATGCCATCTATTCCTGACGCATTCATTTTGATAAAAATTTTACAAACTTTCGATTTTGCGGTTGCATTTTCGCATGCAATTCAGTACAATATCTGCGGCGGTACATGATGTTCCGCACATATGCCTAATAAAGGAGAATTTACCATGAAAAAGACCCTGTCCCTGGTACTCGCGCTGGCTCTGTGCCTGAGCTTTGCTTCTCTTGCGATGGCCGAGACCTTTGGTCTGGGCGTTGTGTCCAGCATTGATTCTTCCTCCGCGGCGTATGTCGAGGATGGCGACGCCTACGACGGAAAAGCCCAGGTGGACACCACCATCTGCGCGCTGTGGCTGGATGACGAAGGCAAAATCATCGACGTCCACTTCGACGTGGCCCAAATCAAAGTCCCCTTCAGCGTGGAAGGCGCTCTGCTGACCGACGAGAACACCGACCTGCGCTCCAAGATGGAGAAGGGCGCGGACTACGGCATGCTCAAGGCCTCCGCTATTGGCAAGGAGTGGTTTGAGCAGGTGCAGGCCTTCGAGGCGTACTGCGTTGGCAAGACCGTTGATGAAGTGCTCGGCATGCCCACCAAGGCCCTGAACGAGGCCCATCCGACCACGCCCGACGTCGAAGAGCTGGCCACCACCTGCACGATGGACATCGGCGCGTTCCTCGAGGCGCTGGAGAAGGCCTCCAACGATGCCTGCGCCCGCTAAGACATAAGGCTTCCCTGAAAAAAAGGACCGTGCAAACGGTCCTTTTACCTTGTCGACGGTTTTTCGCTGCAAGGCTGGGAACAGCCTTGCAGCGAAGGAGACAACATGTTCCTGTGCGCAAAGCGCACGGCCGGAACATGATAGCGGAAGCGGCTTGCAGCCGCTCCAGCTTGTCGAAAAAGGCCGGCATTGCCGACCTTTTTCGCCAGGACACGTTTCCCCTGCGCCTTAGGCGCGGCCGGGGAAACGCGCAGGGAAACCTTGCTGCGCAAGGCTTCCGAACCCGCCGGATACCGCGTCTGCCGGGCGCAACAAAAAATCAGAAATCCCGAAAAAAACCATTGACAGCCGCCCGTTCATGCGCTATACTATAACGCGTTCGGTACGTTGGAAATCGTTGGGGAATGGTGTAACGGCAGCACCTACGACTCTGACTCGTATTGTCTAGGTTCAAATCCTAGTTCCCCAGCCATTTTGCCTCCGTGGTCTAGTGGCCTAGGACACCGCCCTCTCAAGGCGGCAACACGGGTTCGAATCCCGTCGGAGGTGCCACACAAGAAAACCTCGCGGCTGCGAGGCTTTTTTTGTTGTCTTCCTTTCCCTGTTTCCCGGGGGTTCGCGCCGCGCTGCCCGGCCGCCTCCCCGCGCTTTCGCGCGCATGCCGCCGCATGGACGGCGGCCGCACGCAGCGCGCACGGCCGCCAAAGAGCGCCCGCCCATGGCCCTGTCGACGCCCGGTTTCTCACTCCGTATCCGCCAGGCGGCAAAGCACATAATCGAACACCTGGTTATCGTCGCCGCTCGGGTTCTGCGGTTTCGCGTTGGCAAGAAAGGCAATTGTCCGCTTCCGCGCCGGCTCGAAGAAAACCCGCGAGCGATAGCCCAGCAGGGACCCGGAATGCCCGTGCCAGCCGCGGGGCATGCGCGCATCCGCCTGCCATCCCATGCCGTAATTGTCCAGATAGGTAAAGACGTCTTTCCAGCCTTCCGCGTCCAGCAGCCTGCCCTCCATCACGGCATACAGCCAGCGCGTCAAATCGCCCACGGTGGAAACGACGCTGCCCGCGCCGCTGCGGCTGTCCGGCTTGGGAAGCGGGAGCCAGTCGCCCTCAAAGCGCAGATAGCTGACCGCCTCGATGCGGTCGCGGCCCATGCCGGTGCGCGTCATGCCCAGCGGGGTCCAGATGCGGCTGCGCATGAATTCCTCGAGCGAAAGCCCGCTCACGCGTTCGACCACTTCGCCCAGGAAGCGGTACTCGGTGTTGGAATAATGCATCTGCGTGCCCGGAGCGAAGCGCAGGGGATGCGCATTGGCAAGGTCTATGGTCTGGCGCATGGACGACCCGGCGCAGTATTCGCGCTCGCTGTACAGGGCGAACTCGCGCGGCGAAAGCGAGGTGGTTTTCTTTTCCTCTTCCAGGCGTCCGGCCAGCACGTCGTTGAGCGCGTCCGGCACGCCGCCGCGCATGTGCAGCAAATCAAAGAGCGTCATTTCCGGCGCATGGACATACTCGGGGATGTATTTGTCCAGCGTATCCCGGACGGACAGGCGTCCGTCCTGCGCAAGCAGCATCACGCAGCAGGCGGTGAACTGCTTGGTGACCGACGCGACATAAAACGTCGTCTCCGGCGTGACGGGCACGCCTGCCTCGCGATTCGCAAAGCCCATGGCAACCTTGTCAACGGCTTCCCCCTCGCGGGTCAGAAGCAAAGCGCCGGAAAACTCCCGCTCCCGGCAGAGCAGATCGATGGCGTCGTACATGGATGGTCCTCCTTCATGCTGCGCGCCGCCCCGCGGACGGCGCAAAGTACGGCCTGCCTTGACAGGCTCCCGCGCCGGCGCATCCCGCGCGTCCGCGTCCGTCTGCGGCGGCGAATCTTTTTGTATTATACACCCGCGGCGCGCCGCCGTACAGCCCTGTTTCCGTCCGCGCCCGTGCCCCGCGCCGCCCGTGCGCATTGCTTTTCCTCCCCGGCCCATGCTATCATACCGTCATGGCTGCGCGCCGGATTCCCGCAAGGAGGCAAAGCGAATGATGACATTGCGGATGCTTGCAGAGTGCACGGGCCTGACGGAAAAAACGCTGCGCAACTACATGCGCATGGGGCTGCTGCGCGGAGAGAAATCGCGGGGCAAATGGCAGTTTCCTCCGGAGGCGCTGGAGGCTTTGCTGACGCACCCCTATACCAGGCCCAGCATCCGAAGGCAGGGGCGCATTCTGGTGGAGGATTTCCTCCAGGGCGCGCGCGGGGGCGAGCGGGCGTGCGTCGTCCTCGACCTTTGCCTGGCCGCGCCGGAGGACGGCGCGCGGCTGCGCCGGGCCCTCGTGGAGAGCGTCAACCGGTCCGTGCCGCCCGTGCGGATGGTATACGAGCAGGACGCCGCGCAGGCGCGGGTGTTTTTGTCCGGGGACGCGCAGACCGTCCAGGCGTGCCTGGCGGCGTGCCGGGCGCGCTGCGACGGGTAGGAAAAAGCGGCCTGATTTCCTCTTTGTTTTCCGCCCGTCGGGGTGCTATGCTGACAGCGGAGGAAAGGAGGCCGTTTCGATGAGACGGATATACGACGCGGTGGGCCAAAGGCTCGGCGCGCTGGATTTTCAGGCCCTGTACCCCGGGTTTCACGCCTACCCCTATGCCCTGTACGACCTGACGCAGGTCTGCCTGCCCGACAGGACTATTCCCTATCAGGACGCCTTTTGCGCCAACACGGTCATCCCCTGGGAGGAGGGAAAGCTTCTTGCCATCTGGCAAATGGACGAAGCGTCCGCGCAGGATTTGGATGTGTTGGCCGCGCACCTCGTCCATGAAATGTTCCACGCCTACCAGACGGAAGCGAACCTGGTCGCCGAATGGCCGGATGACCTGATGCTGCTGTGTTATCCGCAGGACATGACCAACTATATGATAAAGCACCACGAAAACCGGCTGCTTGCCGATGCCGTGGACGCGCCGGCGGCGGAAAGAGAGCGGCTCCTGCAGACCCTGCATGCCTGCCGGGCGCTGCGCCGTCTGCAAATCGGCGCGTTCGCGGCGCAGGAAGAACGGGTAGAGCAGCTGGAGGGGCAGGCGGAGTGCTGCTTCCTGCTGGCGCTGGCGCAGCTGGATGCGGACAAGTATCGAAAGTGCCTGACGGAATACCAGCGCCTGCTGCGGGAGGAAAGCGCCGTCTTCGACGTGCGCCGCACTTCCTACTATTCCGGCGCCCTGCTCCGGCTGCTGGAAAGCCGGCCCGACCAGCCGCTGCCCGTGCTGGCGCAGCGGCTGCAGGAACGGCAGGCGGACACGAAGCGCATCCTCCGGGACTTTTTCCGGCAGAAACGGCGCAAGCACGTCGTCAGCGCATGCCTGTGCGGCTATGACCCCATGAACCAGCTTCGGATGGGGGACATGCTCTGGGCCAAGCGCTTCGTCTGCCTGGCCATCCACGGCGAATCCGTCCGCATCGACGGTCCGGTCGTGCTGCGGATGAAGCCCGGCTCTGTCCGCGAAGTCGCCGCATATTTCCGCTAAGGGAATCCCGGGCTGCCGGCAGGCGCCGTGCAGCCCCTGTCCGCCGGATTCCCCGCCGCCTAAATGGGGTAGGAAATCGAGGGCACCTGCGCGCGGTCGGCCGCCAGGCGGCTGCGGCGCAGCGCCTCCAGGGATTCGCGGAGCGCTTTGCGCTCGAACAGCTCCGTCACGCCCAGGCGCTCCAGGTCGCGGCCGAACGCGTCCACCGCTTCCGCGCGGCCCGGCGCGCCGGGCTCCGACTGGGCCAGGCGCACATAGCGCACGCTCAGCGCTTCGCGCGCCACGCGCTGGGCGTACGGCTCCTTCCCCTGCGCCCGCCTTTCCGCCTCGCCCAGCAGGCGTTCCGCCGCCGCCAGCACGTCCTGCGTCAGGTAGGGCGCGTCGGGCGCGTCATACAGGCCGGCGTGGCAGTCGCCGGCGGCCTCGCGCCACAGCCGGACATACTCGGACATCGGCGCGGCGGCCGGCCCGTAATAGCCGCTGACAAACGCTTCCGTCAGCGCCGCATCATCCGCGTCCGGATTCCAGAGAAGCTTGCCCAGCAAATAGATTTTCAGCTGCGCCAGCGCGCTGGCGCGGCCCAGCGAGAAATTCCCCTGTTCAAACACGCCCCGCACCCCCGCGCTGCGGAAAAGGCGCAGGTTATCGCGCAGGACGGAAAGGTTCGGGAAGGGCTGGAGATAGTTGGCGTAGTTGGTGGTATAGTCCCAGATATACAGGTTTTCGCAGATTTGCGACCATCCGCGCAGGTCGCGCAGGAAGCTCGAAACATCCTGCGCGCGCCCATGAAAGCGCGCGGAGAAGCCGCCCTGCACGTCCACGCCGCCCGTTTCGCATCCGCAGCGGTCGATGGGATGGGCAAAGCAGCACTCAATGGAGCAAAGGCGAACAATGACGTTCGGCCGCGGCCGCACCAGCCGAGGCGGCTTGCGGCAATACAGATAGGCGAAGGTATGGATTTTGATGTGCGGAAACTCCTCGGCGACGGCGTCGGCGACGGCGTTGACAAAGCGAATCATCGTGCCCGCGCCGCTTCCCTCCTCCTCGTCCACCGCGCGGCAGGCCGGGCACTGGCACGGATGATACCAGTCGTTCATTGCCACGGAAAAAATATCATACGCCGGGTTTTCCCTCGCCCAGCGGCGCACACCTTCGACGCACAGGCGCAGCACGTCCGGGTTGGTCAGGCACAGCTGCGTCCGCTCGCGCAGGCGGCGTCCGTCGACCATGGAAAAATACTCCGGATGGGTGTCAAACCATTGGGCGACCGGCACCAGGCGGTCGAAGGTATGGCTGAAATTATAAAACATCGCCCTGCCGCCCTGTTCGGGGGTAATGGTGGAACGGGCGGAATTGAGGCGGAGCTTCACCGCGAACGCGCCGTCCATGGCTTCCCGCCAGAACAGCTCGCGCACGGCAAAGGCGGGCTTCTCCTCGCGCGTGCCTGCCGGCAGGACCACGGGCCCTGCGGGCACGATTTCACAGTCCGGCGCAAAAAAGCGGCAGCCCATGTCCTCCAGCAGGGCGTACGCGCCGTACACCGCGCCGGCGGGAGAGTCCGCCGTCAGGCGCGCGCCCTGCGCGTCCACCGTCAGAGAAAACGCGCCCTCGCCCTGCCCGTCCAGGAGCAGGCGAACCGCGACGCCTTCTCCGGGGCCCGCGCTCACCGCGTGCGCGGCGCCGTCCATCCGCCCGGCATAGGCCGCCAGCTCGCGCGCAGCGTAGCGCACGGGCGCCGGGGCGTCCTCCGGGATAAAAACGGGAAATCCAATCGGAAAGCGAATCTCATGCATCGGTCTGGCTCCTCTTCTGTATCCGCATCATTTCGCGATAGTTCATCGGGGTCACCCCGTTGTGCCTGCGAAACTTGCGGATGAAATTGCTCTTGTCCACATATCCGCAGCGCTTGAGGATTTCGTCGAGCGAAGCGTCCGTGCGCCGCAGCAGCGCTTTGGCGTTTTCCATGCGCAGGGTGTCCAGGTACTGCATGACCGACGTGCCGGTGCACGCCTTGAAAATGCGGGACAAATGCCCCTCGGAGAGGTGGAACCGCGCGGCGATGCCGGCCAGCGTGAGCGTTGAGTCCGGATAATGCGACTGGAAAAAGTCCTTGACCTGGCGGCAGTGCTCGCGCTGCTGCGCGTCCCCGGGCGCCGCCGCACGGGCGCGGCGGGCGCAGAAGTCCTCGCACATCTCGCACAGCGCGCCGGCAAAACCGTCCAGCGTCGTCCCCGGCGCCTCAATGCGCGCAATCAGGGTTCGATAGGGCTGGTCGTCCTCCACGCCTGTCTGCAGCGACGCCTCCAGGCGCAGCAGGTTCCGCACCAGACTCAGGCACACGCTCTTGGCCGCATACTCGGGCAGCTCCCGCGCGCGCACCTCCGCCTCTATCCGGCGCGCCAGCAAACAGGCCTCGTCCGCCTTGGCGAAGGTCAGCGCCCGGTGCAGCGCCTCCTCCAGTTCGACCGGATACCAGCCGATGTTCGCATCGCGGCGCGTCCCCTCCCAGCGCAGCAGGCGCGCGTTGCCGCGCACAAAGGCGCCCGACAGCGCGCTCCTGGCATGCAGGTAGAGCGCGGAAACCTCCATCAGGCCGCTGCCCACCTCGCTGCAGGCGCACACGAGCTTCGCGCCCGTCTCCCCTTCAAACACCGCCCGCGCCGTGTGGTACAGGCTTTCCAGATGCGCGCTGGCGTCCGTCTCCGGCGGCAGCCCGCACAGCACCGACACTTCGTTCGGCCCGCCCTCCGGCACGGCGAACCGGACCTCGTCGGCCAGGCGGTCGGTCTCCGTCAGCACGTGCATGGCGGCGGCGCACAGGTCCAGGATGCGCTCGTTGGTCTCCGGCGCGGGCACAAGGCGGCAGCAAAGCACGACGTAGCGCGCCGCCCCGCAATCGCATTCGCAAAGGCGCATCTGGCTTTCCATCTCTTCGCGGCTTTGGAACGCGCCCTGCAGCAGGTTGTGCAGGAACTGAATCCGCGCCAGCGTCGCGCGCTGGCTGCCCAGGCTTTCCAAGCGGTCGCGGTGCGCTTCCAGCTCGCGGATGGAATAGACGATGCCGCTGAGCGACTCGTCCGACTGGAGGCTGTAGGGCCGCAGCATATCCTTGAGCTGCTGCATGGGGCGAAACAGCGGCCGCAGCAGCAGGTACGCGCCCCACAGGGCCAGAATCGTCAGCAGCGCCACGAAGGGCAGCAGCGAGGCGATGGCGCTGTAAATCGCGGGCGCGTTAAAGCCGGCCGGCAGGGTCAGCACATAGGTCAGGCCGTGCGCCTGCGTGCGCAGCGCCACGCACACGCCGCTGCCCGTGTGTGCAATGACGGGCTGGCCGCCGGCGTCCTGCACCATGTCCAGGATGTGTCCGTCCAGCGTCTGCGGCGCTTCCCCGTAGCGGTACATGGCATCCCCGTCTGTATTATACACGCCCAGCACGCCATCGTACAATAGCGCCGTCCTCGCCAGGCCTTCGTTGACCACGGATTCTTCGATAAAAAACAGAATCAGTCCCCGATGGTTTTCCCACATCGGCATTTTTCCGGCGGGCGTCAAATAGAGCAGAAAGCGGCGTTCCTGGTTTTTGACCGTTTCCGTAACCGGATGAATCAGCATGGACTGCTGCGGCATGGTGACCACCAGGCCCGGCGAGAGGCGGCCGCTGCTGACCGGATGGATGTAATGCCAGAATGTTTCGGCGTCCATGGGGCCGGTGGTGGTAAAATAGCGCGGCTCGGCGTCGAACAGCGCGGCGACCGATTCGTCGTAATACAGGACGATATCGGAAAGGTACGCGTTGGCGTTCTTATAGGAATTGAGCAGATTGGTTGCCTGCGCGGCGGTATACCCGTTTCGGAAAATCTCGTAGGGATACAGCAGGCTGCTGTCGACGATATGGTAGGCGATGGCGTCCATTTCCGCAACGCGCGCGTCCATCCAGGCGGCCGAGGTGGTCAGGGAACTGGCTATCAGGGTTTCGGATTCCCGGACCAGCACGGAAACGTTCTGATACCCCACCACCGCGCCGAAGACTACGGCGGCCGCAATCAGCAGCCCTCCATAGCGGAAAAACGTCTGCCACAGCAGGCTCCGCCCCGCCGTCTTTCGCAAGGCAACCCCCTCCTTTCCCCTCAGGCGCAGCGCGCGGCCGCTCCGCCGGAAACGCGCGGAGGCCGCATTCTCTATTCAACGAAAGCCGCCGGCCCAAACCGTCCCCGGCAGAATCAACAAATCGCGGGGGGAATCATTGCCCCCCGCGCGTCGTCTTGCTATGGCTTACAGGCCCGCAGCAGCGTTGTAGGTATCCAGGCCGGACTGATAAATCGTCATCAGCTCTTCCAGGCCCATGCGGTTGAGGGTCTGCACGTAGTTGTCCCAGTCCTCTTCAAAATTCGCATCGCCCGTGATGAACTTGGCACGCATGTCGGTGATGTACGTCTCCACGTCGTTTTCCAGCACGGACAGGCGACGGTACTGCTCGTCGCTGTAGTTAAAGGTGCCCCATACGATTTCGGGCCCATACTGGATGCGCTCCTGGCAGACGTCCTTTTCCATGTCGGTATACATGTTCTCGCCAAAGACATGGTCTTCGGCCATGGAGGGGTTCGCGCCGCCGCCCCAGGGAACATAAGCGCCCAGGACTTCCTCGTTGATAAGTCCGTCGGGGTTGTTCTGGACATAGTCGTTGTAGACGGGGTTGCCCTCTTCGTTGCGGTAGAAGGTGACGCCCTCAAAGCCGGCGAACATGAGCTCCACGCCCTCGCGGCTGTAGAAATAGTCGATAAGGCGGATGGTCTCTGCCGGATAGGGGTTGTCGCAGGTAATGAAGGTGTTCATGTTCTGTATCGGGTTGCCGACGTCCGCGTTGAACTGGAAGCCGTCGGGGCCCTTAAAGATGGTGTCGACGCCGATGAAATTCTCCTGATAGGTGGAGCCGACATAGTGCAGGGAGCCC
>DVFI01000088.1 GCA_018713305.1 Candidatus Avichristensenella intestinipullorum | reverse complement strand
AACCTTCCGCAGGCGAAGAACGCAGGATTTCCGACATCTTGTATTTCTAAAGCGCAATGTTGCGCATGAGGCGCGGGCTTTCAGGCCCGGTCCAAACGGACCGCAGAGCCAGCGCCTTATTCTTCCGCCGGATGCCGGCGCTTTCTGGAAAACACGGCCAGCAGGCATAGACCGACCGCCGCAAACAGCAGCATTCCCCATAGCGCGAGCGGGGAACTGTCGTCTCCGGTGGTGGGAAGATTGTTTTTGTTCGCCTGGGCGGCCTTCAGATCCTTTTGCAGCTGGGCCAGGATATCGTCTATGGCCTTCTTGTTCTGCGCCAGCGACTTGGTCTCGTCGTACCGGAGCTTCTCGATGGCGTCCATGGCGTCGTCGATAATCTTTTTCACCGCTTCGGATGCTGTGGTGGTGTCCAACTGAGACACCTGATCCAGGACATCTTCTTTGTAATCTTCGAGGCCCAGATGGATGAGAAGGGAATCTGTAGAACTGTTTGAGAACGATTTGTTTCCGGCGGAAACGCTGGCTCCGGGAGGAAGCTCTAAAACGTTTCCCTCGGATTCTTTTTTGATGATGACGGGATCGGTATTCGTGCCCGCGTGGGTCTGGATGCGGGTATTGTCCTCTAGCAAAACGCTGGCTTCCTTGCCGGATTCGATTCTGGCCTCGGTACAGCCTTCACTTGCCGCGAGAGGATCGGGGAGATAAATTTTACCGCTTGTCCCCCCCCCGGGAGCGATATACTGCACGGAATCCATCTCCACGGCCGTGCCGGCGGCAACGCCCGTGATGTACGAGGACCCGGTGCCGGGTACTGCAACGGTATACGGCTTTTCGCAGGACACGGTCTTATACTCGCCGTTCCCGACGGCAACCTTGCACTGGCCGGCGGAGCAGGACAGAACCCCCGTTCCGGTGCTCTGCACGGTAACCGTCCCGTCCGTATCCACCTGGAACTGCGTCGCCCCTCCCTGGCTGGTATATGTGCTGCCGGAGGGCGTTTTGAGCGTGACGCCGTCGGCCAGAGACCTGGTCGGGGTGAGCTGCGTGGTGGGATTCGCCAGTATTTCGATGGTATCGTTGGCTTTCGCGGCGGCAAGCGCGTCATCCAGCGTCTTATAATACGTGTTGCCGATGCGGTAATCTGATTGGGACAGCTCTTGCCAGCTGCCGAACTCTCCCAGGTACAACCATTCTACGTATTGTTCGAGGCCCTCATCTGAACCATCATGGCACGGCGCGCAGCGCATCCACAGATGCGTGTTGGGCGCGGTCAGACCATCCAGCTGGAAGGAGTCGCCTTCATAGGGCCTCAGCGTCGTAAAATTCACCGTGATGGTAAACGTGTCCCCATTCAGGGAAATGGTAACGCCCTGGGACGTATAGTTGGCATAAGAGCCGGTGTTCGCTTTCGCCCACGCTATGTATTTCGCACTGCCGTGCTCCGTGCTGGAGGAACCCGCGTGGAACGACAAGTCAAAGCGCACAATTGTCTTATCAGGAGGCATCTCAGGGCGTTCATAGGTGAATGACAGGACCCCATCTTGCACGCTTATGTTGCTGACATAGGAGACGGCAAACGCCTCTACCGGCATCAGTAGCAAAGCCAGGCAGCATAGCAAGACGGTACGTACAACTCTTGGCTTCATTGGTAGCATGTTCCCTTCTCTCTTTTGTGTTTTTGATGGGCATATATTTATATAATTTCCGCCATTTTGTATAATTTTTTTCATGTTGCCGTTATTCCTGCGGCAGGACCTTCTCCGCCTGCCTGTCCGGGGCAAAAAAACGACGGCCGCCATCCGGAAGCAATGGCCCGTCGTCCGACGAATCCTCCGTTTCAGAACCCCTTCGGTCTGCGCGTGGCCGACGCGGGAATGGCGTTTCCGTGGGAAAGACAGCCCCCCGAACGGCGTCAGAAAGCCGCCATACGGGGATTCGGGGAAGGAAAAAGCACCGCATTCCCGATACGCGCGGTATCAGCAATACGGTGCTTCTCTGGCGGAGAGAGTGGGATTTGAACCCACGGTAGGGTATTAGCCTACACACGATTTCCAATCGTGCGCCTTAGACCACTCAGCCATCTCTCCAGGCCTGTGCTCCAGCAACGGCTATTATATCATGAGGCCCGCGCATCTGTCAATCATTATTTCCGACCGTGGCGAGGCGCGGCAGGCCGACGGCCCGCGCCGTCCAGAGCCATCGGGCGCACAGCGCCGCGCAGGCGCGGCAGGAGGCGGCGTCCCCCAGGCGCAGCGCCTGCGCATGCGCTTCCTGCAGCCGGGGCAGAAAGGCGCGCACGGCTTTTTCGCCCTGCGCGCAGGCCAGCATCGCCCTGCGCAGCAGCGCTTCGTCCGCATGTCCTTCCCGCGCAGGCGTCTGAAGCAGCAGAGCCAGCAGCGACTGCGCTTCAAACCAGCCCGTCCGCCAGCCGTCCCCGGGAACGTCTGCCTCCAGCCACAGCAGGCGCGCATAGTCCGCCGCGCTCAGGTCGATATGCAGGAGGCCGTCCTCCGTCCACGCGCGCAGCCGGGCGCTCTGCGCCCAGGCGCCCGGCGCCGTCACGCCCCGCCGCGGCGCGTCGGAAACCAGCAGCGCGCGCGCCCGGCGGTCCCAGCGCAGAAAACACCCGGCGGTATGGGGCGCCAGCGCGGCGCGCAGCGCCAGCGCAGGGTTGTCCGTCAGCCGTGACATGGCGTAAACCGGATGTCCAGCTGCCGCATGACGGCTTCGCTCTGCGGGGAAAGCTGGCTTTGCAGGCGGAGCTGGTAGGCAAGATGAATGTGGCCCAGGTTTCCCCGGCGGCGGCAGCGGACCTGAAGCGGGAACAGATGCAGCGTCAGCGCGCCCGCCGGCGTCGGATACTCGCCCACGAACGTTTCGCCCTGGACAAAGCTGAGCGTGCAGAGCATATCGCCCGGGCGCAGCACGGTGAGCCGGCCGTTGTGCCAGTGCACGCACGTCTCCGACTGCTCCATGCTGTCGGGGTCCGTTTCCTGGTAGAACAGCGCCCAGCTCCCGTCCTCCTCGTCGCGGAGGCGGCCGTGCGTCTGCAGCCGGATTTCCTCCTCCCCGTTGGAGCCGGTGACGCTTACCCATACGTTCGTATCAGCCATGACAGCCTCCGCCTGTGGTCGCGCGCATCAGAGAACCCAAGTCCCGCTCAAAATCCACGCCGAAGCGCGGGTCCGTGCCCAGCGCCTGCGTGCGCGCGATGCATCCGTGTACGAAGTCCACCGCAAGCGCCGCAGCATCCAGGAGCGAAAAGCCGGACAGCAGCCCGCCCAGCAGCACGGAGCCGAACACGTCGCCCGTGCCGTGCCATATGCCGGGCACGCGCGGGGCTTCGGGCAGCGCAAAAGCGCCCGTGCGCGCATCCCATGCCGCCGCGCCCGTGCGGCCGGCGTGCGCGGATACGCCGGTTACGACGACGCGCGGGACGCCCAGGGCGCTCAGGCGCTCGCACAGGGTTCGGGCCTGCGCGGCGTCCATGGTTTCCTCCCGGCACGGCTCGCCCAGCAGGAAACACGCTTCCGTCAGGTTGGGCGTGATAACGTCGGCCTGCGCGCACAGGGCCGCCATGCCGGCCACCCGGTCGGGCGTGTAGGTGCTGTACAGGCGTCCGTGGTCGCCCATGACCGGATCGACCAGCTTCAGCGCGCCATTCGCGCCGAAGCGGCCAAAGAGATCTGCGACAATATCCGCCTGCCGCGCCGAGCCCAGCCAGCCGCTGTACAGCGCGTCAAAGCGCAGCCCCAGCGATTGCCAGTGCGCCGCCATGGGCTCCATGTCTTCGGTCAAATCGCGATAGGTGTAGCCCGAAAGGCCGCCCGTGTGCGTGGACAGTATCGCGGTGGGCAGCGCGCAGACCTCCGCCCCCATCGCCGAAAGAATGGGCAGCGCGACCGTCAGCGAGCATTTGCCGACGCCGGACAAATCGTGTATGGCCATGACCCTGGGCACCGGCCGCATTATGCATTCCTCCCCGCTTCCGCGGCGTGGGCGGCAAGCAGCCGCTCCGCCGCGCGGATTCCGTCTACCGCGGCCGACAAAATGCCGCCCGCATATCCCGCGCCCTCGCCCGCCGGGAACAGGCCGCGCAGGTTGGCCTGGCCCGTCGCATCCCGCGGGATGCGCAGCGGACAGGAGGAGCGCGTTTCCACCCCCGTCAGCACCGCATCGGGCGCGGCAAAGCCGTGCAGCTGGCGGTCAAAGCGCGCGATGGCCTCCGCCATGGACTGGGCGGCAAACGGCGGCAGGCAGGCGCGCAGGTCGCCCCAGGTCACGCCCGGGCGATACGTGGGCAGCACGTCGCCCCCGCCGCGGCTGGCGCGTCCGCGAAGAAAATCGTCCACGCGCTGCGCGGGCGCCCGGTAGTCTCCGCCGCCGGCGGCAAAGGCAAGGGATTCCCATCGCCGCTGAAACGCGACGCCCGCCAACGGGTCGTCCGCGCCGCCGAAGTCCTCCGGACGCACGTCTACCAGCAGCGCGCTGTTGGCGTTTTGCCCGTCCCGCGCAAAGAAGGACATGCCGTTGGTCACCACCCCGCCCGGCTCGGAGGCCGCCGCCACGACCACGCCGCCCGGGCACATGCAAAACGTGTATACGCCGCGCCCGTTGGACAGGTGCGCGCTGAGCCGGTATTCCGCCGCGCCCAGCGCCGGATGGCCCGCAAAGCGGCCGTACTGGGCGCGGTCGATAAGCGCCTGGCGGTGCTCGATGCGCGCGCCAATGGAAAACGGTTTGGCCTGCATCGCCACGCCGGCCTCCCGCAGCATGGCGAACGTGTCGCGCGCGCTGTGCCCGATGGCCAGCACGAGCGCGCGGGTTTCGATTTCCTCCTCTCCGACGCGCACGCCGCGCAGGACGCCCTGCGGCGCGTGCAGGCCCGTAACCTGCGCTTCAAATCGGACCGCGCCCCCCAGACGGATGATTTCCGCCCGCAGGGCCTGCACCACGGCGATGAGATGATCCGTCCCCATATGCGGGCGCGCCTGCCAGAGGATTTCCTCCGGCGCGCCGAAGGCGGCCAGCGTGCGCAGCACTTCGCCGCATCGGGGGTCTTTGATGCCGGTATTGAGCTTGCCGTCGGAAAACGTGCCTGCGCCGCCTTCCCCGAACTGCACGTTGGAGCGCGCGTTCAGCGCGCCGCCTTTCCAAAACGCTTCCACCTCCGCACGGCGGGACAGCGCGTCCCGGCCGCGCTCCAGCAACAGCGGAAAGACCCCCGCGCGTGCCAGCGTCAGCGCGGCGAACAGGCCCGCCGGCCCGCAGCCGACCACGACCGGGCGAAAGGGAAGATGCGCGCGGCGGGGAGCGGGGAGGGGAACGGCGTCGGGCACGAGGGACGCCTGCCGGAGCCCGCTGCGGCGCAGGACGGCCGCCTCATCCCCGCGCACCCGTACATCCAGCGCCAGCGCCAGACAAATGCGGTCGCGGCGGCGCGCGTCTACCGAACGGCGCGCCACGCGGCAGGAAAGCACCTCGTCCGGCGCAATGCCGAGCGCACGCGCGGCCAGCCCCGGAAGGTCCCCGGCCTCTACGTTCAGCGGCGCGCTCAGCGCGCTGAGGCGAATCACCGGCCATCCCTCCCTTCCAGGTATCGGGCGGCGCTTTCCCCGGCCGTCAGGCCGGACAGCCATGCCCACATCAGGTTATATCCTCCGCAATCCCCGTCCACGTCCAGCGCCTCGCCGCAGGCGAACAGCCCCGCCGCCCGGCGCGACATGAGCGTGTCGGGGTCAAACTCCGACGCATGGGCGCCGCCCGCCGTGATTTGCGCATGGGCCAGGGGCAAAACGCCCGCCACGGGCAGCGTCCACGCCTGCAGCAGCGCGGCCACCCGCCGCGCGGCCCCGGGCGACACGGGCGTCTGCGGCGCGATGCCCGCCTCGCGCAGCAGGCACAGGCCGATGCGCCGGTGCAAAAGGCCGGCAAAAAAGTCTTCCATGGCCATGCCGTCCAGGAGCGCCGCGCGCGCCTCCGCCAGCGCCAGCGCGTCGCAGCCTTCCAACAGGTTGATGCGCAGCGCCGTTTTCCGCCCGGTGCGCACGGCCTCCTCCGCCCGGCGCGCAAGCTGCATGGCCGCCACGCCCGAGACGCCGTAGTCCGTAAAGAGCGCCTCTCCGCGCTCGCACTGCACGGCCCGGCCGTCCACCTCCAGGGTCAGCGCGCAGGGCGTCCGCACGCCCTTGAGCCCGCGTATGCGGGATGTGTCCAGCTTCAGCGGGGAGAGCGCGGGCCGCAAGGGCGCCATCCGGTGGCCCAGGGAGGAAAGCAGCGAATAGGCGCTCTCGTCCGCGCCGAGCGACGGCGCGGCGGCTCCTCCGGCCGCAATGACGACCGCGCCCGCGCGCAGCGTCGTCTCCTGCATGTGCAGCGCAAACGAATCCGCCCGGCGTTCTATGCCCAGCACCCGCTGCCCACACCGCAAATCCACGCCGGAACGGGCGCATGCAAAGCGCAGCACGTCCAGCACGGCGCTGGCCTGGCCGCTGTGCGGATATACGCGGCCCTCTTCCTCCTCCCGGCATACCAGCCCCATCCGGGCAAACACGGCTTCCAGCGCCGCAGGCGGCGTGCGCTCCAGATACGCGCGCGCCAGCGCCGCGCCGCTGCCATGGTAGCGCCCGGGATCAGGCCGGGCGTTGAGCAGATTGCAGCGGCCGTTGCCCGTAGCCAGCAGCTTGCGGCCGGCACGCTCCTGTTTTTCCAGCAGCACAACCGAATGCGGACGCACCCGGGCGGCCGCATAAGCGGCCATCAGCCCGGATGCGCCCGCACCGACAATGGCCAGAGGCAGGCGGTTATGCATCGCCGGCATCCGTGGGTTCCGCCTCGGGACTCGGTTCGCTCTCAACGGGGGCGGCGGTGGAGGAAGCATCCTCTCCGCCGGCGGCTTCTTCGCCGGTTCCTTCCTCAGCGGCATGGGCCGCTTCCTCCAGAATCTCTTCCAGGGCCTGCATGGCCTCTGCTTCCAGCGCCTCCTGCGCCTCCTGCTCGGCCAGCGCCGCGTCGTATTCCTCGGAGCTATAGGAGCGGATGGCGTAAATCGCCTCTCCGTAGAGCAACGGGTCTTCCAGCAGCGGCTCCAGGTTCACGTTGACGCCATACGCCTCAAAGAGACGGTAGGCCATCGGCTGATAAAACGCCATATTGATATAGCCGATATCCTCCCGGTCCACGCAGTCGGCCAGCGGATTGGTGATGCCAAAGCGCTCCATCTGCGCCGCGGCGCGCGGGCTGTACAAGTCGTAGCTTCCGGCCAGCAGGTTTTCGTCCGCGCCCCGCTGCGGTACGGCCAACGTATCCGGCTTATACCGGTCGTTGGGGTTGTCGCCGATGAACAGCATATCCGGATGGTCGCGGACATATGTGGTCAGGTAGGTATAAACGCCCTCGGCATATTCGGTATTGGCCGGATTGGCATATAAATAGTAGGAAAAGCCGCCCAGGCAGGCCAGAAAGCATACCAGCACCGCGGCGCTGACCCCCGTGCGCAGCTTGCGCGAACGGAGCAGATTGTGCGTCCATTCCAGGGCGCTCTCTCCGTCAAAGTGGTATATCAGCACCAGAATCCCCAGCAGATAGAACGGAGCGATGGCGCTGAACGCGTCGTAGTGGCACATGAGCAGGACGATGTGCCCGCCAAAGGCGATGAGCGCCGCCAGCAGCGCGACCAACCCCCGCCTCCGGCTGGTCAGCAGGGTGGCCAGCGCGGTGAGAATCAGCAGCGCAATCAGCAGCAGAAACTGCGGCTTCTGAACGGTATCCAGCAGCGACTGGAACAGACGCCCCATGTCCGTGGAAATGTAATCCGTCTCCGCCGCCAGCGTTTCCAGCGACGCGGGTTCCAGCAACGCCGTGTCCGACGCAAACCGGCCGAAGAACAAATCCACATCGTTCAGGGACCAGCCGGCCAGCGCAAACGTACCGGCCGTCTCCGGGGTCTCTTCGTGCGCTTCCTCCTCCGCGTGATCGTGGTCCTCGTGCGACGGGGAAAGAAGCGATACGCCGTAGCGCGCCAACAAATCATCGTATTCGTCGACCAGGTTGCTGTGCTGGAGCTGGTCATAGCGCTGATATTGACTGCGATAGGCGGACAGCTCCGGCGAGGCGTACATCAGCGACGAATACCCAAACAACGCCGCCAGCAGTACCGCCATGACCGGCACGCCAACCGCCAGCGATTTGACGCGCTTGTCGCGCACGCAGCTGGGCAGCCAGCAAAGAATGGCGCCCAGCGTCAAAACGCAGGCCAGCGGCAGGGAAAACATGGCCCCCACCACGAACAGCAATATGCCCGTGATGAGCCTTGCGCGCCCTTCGCCCTTGCGGCGAACGCCCTCCATCAGCGAAAATACACCGGCCACGACGCACAGCGCGGCGACCACGGTGCTCTGCAGGGAGTGGGTCAGCAGCACCGCAATGGGGCTGATGACGATGGCAACGGGGATAAGGCCGCCGCGCTTGCGCGCTGCCAGGCTTATTACACAGGCGGAAGATAACCATACAAGTGCCAGCAACAGCACACCGTACCAGTTTACGGACGGAATCAGCCGATACAGCAGCGTTAGAAATTGCGCCAGCAACGGATTCATTTCCTGCACGCGCCAGTCGGGCACGCCATAGGTGCCTGCCAGAATTCGATTGATGTATACATCCTCGATGCGAATCAGGCTGCTGCCGCATACCAGCAGCGCGCCGACAACCAGAACCGCGGCAATCAGGAGCGGAAATACTGCCTGACGCAGCCAATTCCTTTGGACAGGACGGGCTTCATGCATAAAAACGCCTCCTTTTTCATCATGTCATGGCTTGCGATACATGGGCAATTGGCATGCCGCCTCCACGGCGCATCTCGCCGCTTTCCGGCGCTCCGCCGGCGGCATGCCACCGGGTCCGTCCAGAGAAAGCCACAGAAAAAACTCCAGCGTGCCATGGTTGCCTGTCACGGGGCTGTGCGTAATGCCGCGCACCGCATATTGCTCCGCCAGCTCCGCGCTCAGCGTTTCCAACAGCGGCACATAGGCGTCCGACGAAAGAACGCCGCTGCGTCGCGCTGCGGAATCCTCTACCTCAAAGAGCGGCTTGACCAGGCAGATAAGATCACCCTGCCCCCGCAAAATGCGCGCAAAAATGGGAGCCGCCCTGCGCAGCGATAAATACGACAGATCCACCGTGCCCAGCGTGGGCGCGGGCGAAAGCGAAAGCAGGGAAGCGTCGCCGATGTTCGTGCGCTCCAGGTTCACCACAGAGGGATGCGCCCGCAGCTTCCCGGCCAGTTGGCCATAGCCCACGTCCACCGCATACACCAGCGATGCCCCGCGCTGGACGAGGCAGTCGGTAAACCCGCCGGTAGACGCGCCCGCGTCTATGCACACACGGCCTGCGACGTCTATCCCAAAGGCGGCCAGCGCTCCTTCCAGCTTCAACCCGCCCTTGCCCACATAGCGCTGCTTCAGACCCCGCACTTCCAAAGCGTCCGTTTCCTTTATAGATTGTCCCGCGCTGGTAACGGGCCTGCCGCCCGCGCGCACCGCGCCCGCCAGTATCCAGCGGGACGCTTCGTCGCGCGAGTCAAACCACCCCTCGTTGACCAGACGCTGCCATGCGGGCATTGATTGCGCCATGCGTGCCTCCTCGGATCATGTCAGCTTATTATAGCACCCACACCGGGAAAAGCAAAGGACAAATCGCATGCACACGGAGAAAGCGGCGACAAAGAGACAAAGGAGGCGGGAAGAACAACAAAAAGTTGCAAAACCCGCAAAAAAGGGGTTGACAAAAGGGAGGGGAAGTGGTATTCTAACTGAGCGTCTTGCGAGGCCGAGCGTGGAAGCGCAGGGGATAAGCGAG
>DVFI01000087.1 GCA_018713305.1 Candidatus Avichristensenella intestinipullorum | reverse complement strand
CAAGACGGCGCCATCGCCTGCCCACCGCCGCGCAGGCCGCCGGATGCGAATTTTCCCGGGAGGGCCGAGGCCCTCCCCGCCTCTCCCAGAGGGGCAGCGCTTTCAACCGCCGGCCTGTGGCCGGCGGTTTCGCTTGTCGACAAGCGGGCACGCCGCCAGGAGCGGCTGCAAGCCGCTTCCGCTATCATGTTCCGGCCGTGCGCTTTGCGCACAGGAACATGATGTTTCCTTCGCTGCAAGGCTGAGAAACAGCCTTGCGGCGAAAGACCGCCGGCGCCCTTGATGCAAAATACGGCTTGCAAAAAGCGCCGCGCCGGGGTAGGATAAGAGCATGCATTCATACAAATCGCACCGAAAGAGGAATCGTTGATGCGAAAGCGGCTTCCGGACATGCCCCGTCCCATGCGCACGTATCTTGCGGCCATCATCTGTTCCGCGCTGGCGCTGGGGCTGAGCGACGGGGTGTTTGCCAACTATTTTCGAGACGCCTATCAGGTCACCGCGCTGGAGCGCGGCATCATCGAAGGTCCGCGCGAGCTGCCCGGCGTGCTGTGCGTGTTCATCACCGCCGCCTTTGCGTTTCTGGGCGAAACGAAAATGGCCACCATCGCCCAGGCGCTGATGTTTCTGGGCATCATCGTGCTGGCGCTGTGCACGCCGCCCTTTGGCGTGATGCTGATTTTTCTGTTTATCAATTCGCTGGGCATGCATGTGGCCATGCCGCTTCAGGATTCCATCGGCATGTCGCTGGCGGAGCCGGAAAAGCTGGGCCGCCGCATGGGCCTTTACAACGCCGTCAAGACCGGCGCGACCACGCTGACCGGCGCGCTGGTGTTCGTCGGCTTCCGCTCGGGGTTTTTCTCCTTCACCACGCCGGTCAAGGTCACCTTTCTGCTGGCGGCGGTGCTGTTTGTGGGGAGCTTTGCGCTGTATGCGCGCCTGCACCGGCAGACGGGCGCGAAAGCCGGAGAAAGGCGGCATGTCCGGCTGATTTTCCGTCATCGCTATCGGTATTTCTATGCGCTGGCGGTCACGCGCGGCGTACAGAAGCAGGTCATGTATGTGTTTGCTCCGTGGATTCTCATTGATCTGATGGGCCAGCGGGCGGACACGACGGCCATCCTGAGCATGTGCTCGGCGCTCATCGGCATATTTCTGCTCCCGCAGGTCGGCCGGTGGATTGACCGGCTGGGCGTGCCGCGCCTGCTGATACTCGAATCCCTGCTGTTTCTGGCGGTATACGGCTGCTACGGCCTGACCAGCGGCGCGCTGCACGCCGGAAGGCTGGCGGCCACCGGCCTGATGGTGGCCGTTGTCTGCGGGCTGTATATCCTGGACCGCTGCGTCTCTTCTCTGGGCATGGTGCGCACGGTTTACCTGCGCTCCATTGTGCCCGACCCCTCGGAGGTGACGCCCGCGCTTTCCACGGCGCTGAGCCTGGACCATGTGGTGTCCATCGCCTGGGCCTACGTCGGGGGCATCATCTGGAGCGCCTGGGGCCCCCAGTATGTGTTTTACATCGGGATGCTCTTTGCCGCCGCCAACCTGGTTGTCTCCCTGTATGTGCGGCGCGAGACGGCGGAAGCGGCTTGCAGCCGCTCCTCGCGGCGTACACGCCGCCGCTGCGGATAAAATAGGAAGGGGCTTGCCGCCCCTTCCTGCATCCTCGCAGAAGTGTGGTCAATTTGTCGATACGCTGAAGCGGGTCTGCGACCCGCTTCTTTCACGCTTCCCGAAGCGCACGCCGCGCTCTGCCGGTCAATACTCCGGCTCCAGCAGGCCCAGATTGCCGTCCGTGCGCTGGTAGATGACGCAGGCCTGGTTGGTGTCGCTGTTGATGAAGATGAAGAACGTGTGGCCCAGCATGGACATCTGGTCGATGGCGTCCTCCACCGTCATGGGCTTGAGCGGATAACGCTTCGTGCGCACGATGGTGGGCGCGGGCTCGTCCGGCTCAAACTCCTCGTAAAACTCCGGCGCCTCCTCCACAAAGGCGTCCTCGCGCAGGCGCTTTTCCAGGCGGGTACGGTGCCTGCGGATTTGGCGCTCCACCTTGATGAGGGCGCTGTCGATGGACTGATACATGTCCGCGGTGCTCTCCTCCGCGCGCAGGATACCGCCCTTGAAGGGAATGGTAATTTCTGCGATACGGCGCTTGCCTTCCGCAGTCAGACGAACCTGTACCTCGACATTCTGATCGAAATAGCGCGAGAGCTTGTTAATCTTGCGCTCAATGCGCGCCCACAGCGCGGGAGAGACGGCGAAATCCTTTGAACTCATGCGGATATTCATCAGTTCAACCTCCTGTCTGGATTGTATATTACCTTTATGAAGCATCAATTCGACCCGCAGCGCCCGGTTCCTGCTTTTTCAGAGCACCTTGTTCAAAAAGTCCTGGGTTCGCGCCTCGCGCGGGTTGCTCAGCACCTCCGCCGGCGGTCCCTGTTCGACAATGGTTCCCTCGTCCATGAACAGCAGCCGGTCGCCCACTTCCCGCGCAAAGCCCATTTCGTGGGTGACGACCACCATGGTCATGCCTTCCTTCGCCAGCTGCTTCATGACATCCAGCACCTCGCCGACCATCTCGGGGTCCAGCGCGCTCGTCGGCTCGTCAAAGAGCATGACGTCCGGCTTCATCATCAGCGAGCGCACAATGGCGATGCGCTGCTTCTGCCCGCCGGACAGCCGGCTGGGGAACTCGTCCGCCTTGTCCAGCAGGCCCACCCGGTCCAGCAGCGTCTGCGCCGTCTCGGCCGCCTCCTCCTTGGACATGAGCTTGAGCTTGACCGGCGCCAGGGTCATGTTGTCCCGCACCGTCAGGTGGGGGAACAGGTTAAAGTGCTGGAAGGTCATGCCCATGCGGCGGCGAATGGCATTGATGTCGCATTGCGGGCTGGTAATCTCGATATCGTCCAGGAAAATCTTGCCCTCGTCGGGCGTTTCCAGCAGGTTCAGGCAGCGCAGGAACGTGGACTTTCCGCTTCCGGATGGCCCAATCACGACGACCTTTTCGCCCGTCTCGATGCGCTCGTCGATGCCGCACAATACCTCCAGCTTGCCAAAGGACTTCCGCAAACCCTCAACGGCGATCACTTTCGCGCAGCCTCCTTTCCAACAATTGCAGCAGGTACGAAAGTAGCTTGACCATCACATAGTATATCAGCGCCACGGCCAGCAGCGGCATGAACGCGTCCAGCGTCCGCGCGCGAATCTGTTCGCCCGCGCGGGCCAGGTCCACCACGCCGATATAGCCCAGCACCGAGGTTTCCTTAATCAGCACAATCAGCTCGTTGCCCAGCGCCGGCAGGATGTTCTTAAACGCCTGGGGCAGGATGACATAGCGCATGGTCATCACCTGCGTCATGCCCAGCGAGCGGCCCGCTTCCATCTGGCCGTGGTCCACGGACAAAATGCCCGCGCGCACGATTTCCGCCACGTACGCGCCGCTGTTGCAGCCAAAGGCGATGGCGCCTATGTAGACCTTGTCCAGGGATGTGTGCGGCCCCAACAGGACAAAATAGAAAATCATCAGCTGCACCACCACGGGCGTTCCCCGGACGATATCGATATACATTCCGGCCAGAAACGACAGCGGCTTGAAGCGGGACAGGCGCATCAGCGCCAGCAAAACGCCCAGCACGATGCCCAGCAGTACCGCCAGCAGAGACACCCAAAGCGTGATCTTCAGGCCGTCCACCAGCTGCATCCACCGGTCCGCCTCCACAAAATTGCGTTTAAACCGCTCTGCGAAGGACAGCGCAGCCGGCATGGCAAACCACGACAAACGAATCCCTCCTCCGACATCCCATGGCATGAAAACAAGTCAGGAATGCTATTATATCGATTATTTATGCAGTTGTCAACCTTCTTTCCCCGTTCTTATCCTTTCATTTTATACATTTCTGCTCCGCATTGGGGCGCACTTGCGCGGGGCGGCCGTTTATGCTATACTATTCCACGCATTTTCGTAAAGAGCAGGAGGGACGCATGGAAAACCCCTTTGTCGTGTTGGGCGTGCGGCAGGATGCGACCGGCGAAGAAATCCGCGCGGCATACCACCGCGGCGTCAAGCGTTGCCACCCCGACGCCGTCCAGGACGAGTCCCGGCGGCAGGAGGCGCAGGAGGCGCTGGTGCGCCTGAATCTGGCCTATGCCGAAGCCATGCGCTTGGTCTCAAGCCGCCAGACCGGCAGCGTGGTCATCCCCGATGCAGCGCAGGTGGCGGGGAAGCTCTATGAACAGGGCCTGTACGACGGAGCGCTGCGCGTGCTGAACAAGGCGCTGACCCGCGACGCCGCCTGGTACCATTTGCAGGGCAGCATCCTGCTGAAGAAGAACGAGGCGGAAGCCGCACACAGCTGTTTCCGCACGGCCGTGCGCATGGATCCGAACAATGCGCTCTATCGCCAGTGCGCGCTGAACGCGGCGGTGCGCATGCGCAAGCAGAAGACGCTGCGGGGGCGCATGGCGTGCTGGGCGCGCGGCCTTGTCAAGTGACCGCGCCATGACAGAACAGCGCATCCGAAGGGAGCGTTGTTTTTCTTTTTGCCAGGGAGAACGGAGGTTGACGATGAAAAAACGCCTGAAACAAACGGCGATAGCCTGGGGGCTGGCGCTGGTGGCGCTGGGGTTCCCCTGCCTGGCCTGCGCGCAAACGGCGCAGGAGCCGCGCCATGCCCGCACGAACTGCGAGGCGAACGTGCGGGAAGGCCCTTCGTCCGCGGAGCCCATCCTCTTTGCGCTGGCCGCCGGGACGGAGGTCGTCGTGACCGAAATTGTACAGCAGCCGGAGCGCGCCTGGTGCGCCGTGGAGGTCGTGGGCCTCTCGGGCAAAAAGGGCTATATTCTCCAGTCGCTGCTGGACTTTGCCGACGAAACGTCCGCGCCAACCGCGCCGCCGCAGGAGGCTACGGTGGCGCAGGCCACGGGCGCGGGCCGGCAGTGCAGCGAAGAATACTACCTGGAGGCGCTGCGCGACCCGATGCCCCTGCTGTCGTTTTCCCCTGACGACGCCACGCTTGCGCAGTATCAGACGCTGCGCGAAGGCAGCCGCGGCGATGCGGTCGTTGCGCTCAAGGCGCGGCTGTACGAGCTGGGCTATTATCGGCAGGAGCAGACCGGCGCCGCATACACCGAGTCCACCGCCGACGTCATCGCCCGGTTTCAGGCCCTTCACGGCCTGCCGGCAGACGGCGTGGCCACGCCGCTGACGCAGGCGCTGCTCTTCTCTCAGGAGGCCATGGGCGCCGAGGCCGCCGTCGAGGAGACGCGCAACGTGCGCATTACCGGCGGCCGCATCGTGCGCTATCGCAGCAGCAGCGCCGTGCAGATTGAGTTCGCCAACGAAACCGGGCTGGTGCTGACCGGCTTTTCGCTGCGCATTCTTCCCTATTCCGCCTACGGCGAGCCGGTGGACCTGGGCGCGACGCTGGCGGAAGAGCTCAACGCCGTCTACCAAAGCGACGCATGCGTGGTCGGCCGCGGCGGGACCTATTCGGATGTGGAAGAGGGGCACTATTTCGTCATCCGCCAGGGCGAGTTCTATACCGGCGCGCTGGTGGCCGTGACGGGTTACCAGACCCAGCAGGGCGACACGGTGCGCCTGCCCGCCGGCCAGTGGCGCTGGTTTGCGATAGAGGGCGCGGACATTGCCGGCGCGGCGCTCCCGGAGGAAACGGAAGCCACGGCCCGCGAGCGGGCGCTGGCGCAAGCCTGGTCGCTGGGCGCGCAGGTGCAGCCGCTTATCGCGGCCTACCGCTCGTATTACGGCCTGCCCGAAGGGTTGGGCGTCAGCGCGGTCGCCGCCGGCTCCCTGGCGGAGCAGGCGGGCGTACAGCCCGGCGACGTGCTGCTCGCCCTCAACGGCGTTCCCCTCGTGGGCGAGGAGACGCTGACGCGTGCCATGGCCGTCATTGCGCCGGGCGATGTGTTTGAGCTGATTTTCTGGCGGTCCGGCGTGTATTTTACGGCGGAAATGGCGCGCTGAGCGCAGCGCCGGGCCGCATCCCATCTGACGCATGGCTTTGCCGGGGCGAACGCCCCCGAAGCACGGCCGCCGCGCCGTGGCGGTTTACGCCTTCGGCGGAATATCCCCCACGCCCCGGAGGATATAGTGCGGCCGGTAGGAAAACTGTTCCAGGCTTTTGCAGCTGGTCACGCCGGAAAGCACCAGCGTCGTATCGATGCCGGCTTCAATGCCCGACAGCACGTCCGTGTCCATGCGGTCGCCGACGATGACCGTATCGTCCGCGTCCGTCCCCAGCCGGCGCACGGCGTGGCGCATCATCAGCGGGTTGGGCTTGCCGATGTAGTACGCCTTGCGCCCCGTGGCCAGCTCAATGGGCGCAATCAGCGCGCTGCAGGCCGGGACGATGCCGTTTTCTCCCGGCGCGGTCAGGTCCGGGTTGGTGCCAATCAGCTTTGCGCCGCCCAGTACCAGGCGGATGGCGCGCTCCACCTTCTCATAGCCGTAGGCGCGCGTCTCGCCAAAGACCACATAGTCGGGGTTGATGTCGTTCATGGTCATGCCCGCGTCGTACAGCGCGCCCACCAGTCCCGGCTCGCCGATGACATAGACGCTGCACCCGGGCGCCTGGTGCTTCAGAAAGCTCGCCGTCGCCAGCGCGCTGGTATAGAAATGGCTCTCGTCCACATCCAGCCCCATGCGCTCCAGCTTCTGCTGCAGCTCACGCGGCGCACGCTCGGACGAATTGGTCAAAAAGATAAAGCGCTTTTTCTCCCGCTGAAGCCAGCCGACAAACTCGGGTACGCCCGGGAGCAGGCGGTCGCCGTGATAGATGACGCCGTCCATATCGCAGATGAATCCCTTTTTTGCATGAAGGCCTTCCAGTTGCTGTTCCATGCATGTTTTCTGCATTCCTTCTCCTCCTTATAACAGGCGTTGCCGGGACATTATAGCATAAGCAGTGGATTTTGCCAAATTTCAATGGTATAATGGCATTATGGAGGAATGGTGCGCTTCGTTTTCGCCGGTGTTTACGCCCGAATGCCGGGTGCTGGTGCTGGGCAGCATGCCCGGCGCGGCGTCGCTGCGCGCCGGCGCATACTATGCGCATCCGCGCAACGCATTCTGGCCCATTCTCTTTGCGCTCTGGGGCGAAACGCCTCCTGCGGACTATCCGTCACGCCTGGCGTTTGCGCTGGAGCGCGGCGTGGCGCTCTGGGACGCGGCAAGGCTCTGCCGCCGTGCGGGCAGCGAAGATGCGTCCATTCGCGACGCCGTGCCCAACGACCTGTCCGCGCTGCGCGCGCAATGTCCGCGCCTGAACCGAATTTTTTACAACGGGCAGGCCGCCGCGCGGCTCGCCATGCCCGCGCCCTGGGCGCGCTGCACGACGCTTCCTTCCACCAGCCCGGCGCATGCCGTGCATTTTGACAGAAAACTCGCCGCCTGGCGCGCGCTGCGCGAGGCGTTGGAACAGGGGTGACAGGCCATGGAAAGCATGGTGGATTTGATTCTTCACAAGCGCGAGGGCGGCGCGTTCACGCGCGCGCAGATAGATACGTGGGTGCGCGGCGCGGCGCAGGGAACCGTTCCGGACTATCAGCTGGCCGCGCTGCTGATGGCCATTTGCCTGCGCGGCATGACGGCGGAAGAAACGCGCGATTTGACGCTGTCCATGGCGGAATCGGGCCGGATGGCGGACCTTTCGGGCGTGGGCGGGGTATGCGTGGACAAGCACTCCACCGGCGGCGTGGGCGATACGACCACGCTGGTGCTGGCGCCCCTGGTAGCGGCCTGCGGCGGAAAGGTGGCCAAGATGAGCGGCCGCGGGCTGGGCCATACGGGCGGCACCATTGACAAGCTGGAGAGCATCCCCGGGCTTCGCACCGGGCTGAGCATGGAACAGTTCGTCGGCCAGGTCGCCCGCATCGGCTGCGCGGTGACCGCGCAGAGCGGGGACCTTGCCCCCGCCGACAAGGCGCTCTATGCGCTGCGGGACGTGACCGGCACGGTGGACAGCCTGCCCCTGATTGTCTCCTCCATCATGTCCAAGAAAATCGCCGCGGGGTGCGGCGCCATTGTGCTGGATGTCAAGACCGGCAGCGGCGCGATTCTCCACCGGCTTGAGGACAGCGTCGATCTGGCCCGCCAGATGGCGGAGGTCGGCCGGCTTGCCGGGCGGCCCACCAGCGCGCTGGTGACGGGCATGGATCAGCCGCTGGGCACGCATGTGGGCAACGCGCTGGAGGTCAAAGAGGCCATCGACGTTCTGGCGGGCCGCGCGGGCGGCCGGCTGTTGGAGGTCTCGCTCCGGCTGGGCGCGATGATGCTGACGGCGTCGGGCGTCTTCCCCGCCGAGGCGGAGGCCCGGACCGCGCTGGAGGCGGCGCTTGCGGACGGGCGCGGCCTGGCAAAGCTGCGCGAGATGATTGAGGCGCAGGGCGGCGACGGGCGCGTATGCGAGGACGTCTCCCTTCTGCCGCGCGCCGCGCGCATCGTGCCGGTGCCCTCCCCCGCCGACGGGTATGTCGTCCGCATGGACACCGCCGCGCTGGGCATGGCCTCGCAGCGGCTGGGCGCGGGCCGCACGCGCAAGGAGGACGCCGTGGACCCGGCGGTGGGCCTGGTCATGGCGGTGGAGCTTGGACAGCGGGTAGAGGCCGGCGCGCCGCTTGCCTACCTGCACGTGGGCGCGCGGGGCGAGGAGGAAGCCGCGGCGCTGGTACGCCGGGCCGTCGGGATTTCGCCGGCGCGCGCGCCCGTTCCGCCTTTGGTGTACGCGGTCGTGCGTCCCGAGGGGGTGGAGCGCCTGGCATGACCTGCTGCGAAGTCATCGTCGAAATTGCGCACGAAAACGTCGGGCATGTCTTTACCTACCGCGTGCCCGACGGGCTTTCGCTCCTGCCCGGGACGCGCGTGCTGGCGCCCTTCGGTTCCCGCACGGTCGAAGGCTATGTCCTGCGCCTGAAGGACGGGCCCGGGGACGTTCCCCCGGAAAAGCTGCGCACGATTCTTCGGGCGCTGGATTCGTATCCCGCCATTTTGCCGGCGCTGATGGACCTGGCCGCCTGGCTGTGCGAAAAGGCCCACTGCCTGCCGGTGGAAGCGCTGCGCCTGATGCTTCCGGCGCAGATGCGCGGGGAACGCGTCCGGGTCAAAACGGCGCAGTGGGCGCACCTGACGGCGCAGGGCGAGGCGCTGGAACAGGCGCTGGCCGCCGCGCGGCGCGCGCCCAGGCGGGCGGAAATCCTGCGCCGCCTGGCGCAGGGCGACCAGCCGGCCGCGCAGATGCGCGCGCTCGGCGCAGGCGCGCTGCAGACGCTCTGCCGGCAGGGCGTGGTCACGCTCTATGCGCGGGAAACCCTGCGCCGCCCGGCGGCGTCGGGCTTCCAGGCCGCGCCGGAAGCGCCGCTGACGGACGACCAATGCCGCGTGCTGGAGGAAATCCTGCCCGCGATGGCGCGCGGGGAAGGCCGTTTCCTGCTGTCGGGCGTGACGGGCAGCGGCAAAACCGAAGTGTACATCCGCGCGGTGCGCGCGGCGCTGGCCGACGGCAAGGGCGCCATTGTGCTGGTGCCGGAAATCGCGCTGACGCCGCAGATGGTCGGCTGGTTCCGCTCGCGGTTCGGACAGGACGCGGCGGTGCTGCACTCGCGCCTGTCGGCCGGAGAACGGTACGACGAATGGCGGCGCATCCGCCGCGGAGACGCCCGCGTGGTTGTCGGCGCGCGTTCGGCGGTGTTCGCGCCCGTGGAACGGCTGGGCATTATCATCGTGGACGAGGAGCACGAGCAGACGTATTTGAACGACCATCATCCGCGTTACGACGCGCGCGAGGTCGCCCAACGCCGCTGCGAGCAGGAACATGCCACGCTGCTCCTGGCCAGCGCCACGCCGTCGCTCAAGAGCTTTTCGCGCACGATGCCCCATCTGCGCAGCAGCCTGGGGCCGCTGACGCTCCTGGAGATGCCGCGGCGCGTGCTGGGCAGGCCCATGCCGCGCGTGGAGATTGTGGACATGCGGCAGGAGCTGGCGCGCGGAAACCGCACGGTGTTCAGCCGCGCGCTGGACCAGGCGCTCCGGGAATGCTTGGCGCGCGGCGAACAGGCGATGCTGTTCATCAACCGGCGCGGGTACTCCACCTTCGTCAGCTGCCGCGCCTGCGGCCAGGCCGTCAAATGCCCGCATTGCGACATCAGCCTGACCTACCACCGCGCGGAGGATATGCTGCGCTGCCACTACTGCGGCCATGAACAGCCGCCGCCCCGGGCCTGTCCCGCATGCGGCAGCCCGTCCATCAAGTATTTCGGCGCGGGCACGCAAAAGGTGGAAGAGGCGCTGCGCCAGCGGTTTGCGGGCGTGCCGTCCGTGCGCATGGACGTGGATACCACGCAGGGCAAGGACGCGCACGCGAAGCTGCTGGATACATTTCGCCGGGGCGAGGCGCGCGTGCTCATCGGCACGCAGATGATTGCCAAGGGGCTGGACTTCCCGCATGTGACGCTGGTGGGCGTGGTCGCGGCGGATACGACGCTGAATCTGCCGGACTACCGGAGCCCGGAGCGCGCCTTCTCGCTGATTGTGCAGGTGGCCGGCCGCGCCGGGCGCGCCGACACGCCGGGCCGGGTCATCGTGCAGACGTATGATCCGGACCACTACGCCGTCCGCGCCGCCGCGCGGCAGGACTACCGCGCCTTTTTCGAGACGGAGTTCGACCGCCGCCGCCGCGGCCTGTACCCGCCCTTTACGCGCCTGGCGCGCCTGCTGGTGGAGTCCGCGGACGCCGGCGCGGCGCAGCGCACGGCCGAAGCGCTCGCCGAAGCGCTGGGGGCGTTTGTATCGGGCGACCCCGCGCTTTCCCGCCAGGTGGTTCAGATGCGCGCGATGGAAGCGCCGGTCAAGCGCCTGCGCGGGCGCGCGCGCTGGCAGGTATTTATCAAGCTCTATGCGCGCGGTCCGACGCCGGCCATCCTGGAGAAAATGGACGAGCTGGCGGCGCGGGAATGGCGCGGCGCGGCGGTCTGCCTGGAAGTGGACCCCGCCAATATGGCATAGCCGGAACGGAGGAAAACAACGATGGCGCTTCGCAAAATCTTACACGTTGGGGATGAAACGCTGCGCGGCAAGGCGCGTCCGGTCGACGTGCTCAACCGCAGGATGCTGATGCTGCTGGACGATATGGCCGAGACGATGTACGCCGCCGAGGGCGTGGGGCTGGCCGCTCCGCAGGTCGGCGTGCTTCGCCGCGCCATCACCATTGACGTCGGCGACGAGACGGGGCTCATTCAGCTGATTAACCCCGAAATCATCGCCAGCGAGGGCGAACAGGAAGAGGCAGAGGGCTGCCTGAGCGTGCCCGGGCGGCGCGGCTACGTCAAACGCCCCCAGCGCGTGGTGGTCCGGGGAATCAACCGCGCCGGAAAGCCCGTGGAAATCCGGGCCGAAGGCCTTTTGGCCGTAGCGTTCTGCCATGAAATTGACCATTTGGACGGCGTGCTGTTCATCGACAAGATGACACGGGAGGTCGACGAGGAGGACGGGGAGGAAAGCGAAGCATGACGCGCGTGGTGTTCATGGGCACGCCGGAATTTGCCGTGCCGTCTCTGGAAGCGCTGCTGGACGGCGGCTGGGACATCGCCGCCGTGTGCACGCAGCCCGACCGGCCCAGCGGGCGCGGCCATCGCCTGACGGCCTGCCCGGTCAAGGAAGCGGCGCTCCGGCACGGCCTTGAGGTGCTGCAGTTTGAGCGCATCCGCCGCCAGGAGGGGCTGGACGCCCTGCGCGCGCTGCGCGCGGATTTGTTCGTCACCGCCGCCTTCGGGCAGATTCTGTCGCAGAAAATCCTGGACATCCCGCCCATGGGCACCGTCAACGTACACGCGTCGCTCCTGCCCCGTTACCGGGGCGCGGCGCCCATCGCCTGGTGTATCATGGAGGGCGAGCGCGAAACCGGCGTGACCACCATGCTGACAGACCGCGGCGTGGACACGGGCGATATGCTCCTGCGCCGGCGGACGGACATCCTGCCGGGCGAGACGGCGGGCGAGCTGAGCGAACGGCTCAGCCGCCTGGGCGCGGCGCTGCTGGCAGAGACGCTGCGCCGGCTGGAGGCGGGCGACTGTCCCCGCGAAAAGCAGGACGAGGCGCAGGCCAGCCATTTCCCCATGCTGGACAAGTCGCACGGCCGCATCCGCTGGACGCAAAGCGCCCTTCGCGCGGACTGCCAGGTGCGCGGGGTCACCCCGTGGCCGGGCGCCTGGACGGTGCTGCCCGACGGCGGCATCCTGAAAATCTGGAAGGCGCGCCCCGTGCCGGGCGCGGGCAGGCCGGGAGAAGTGCTGCGCGCGGACGCAAGGGCGGGCATGGCCGTCGCCTGCGCCGAGGGCGCGCTGGAGCTTGTGGAAGTACAGGGGCCGGGCGGGCGGCGCATGCCCGCGGCGGACTATCTGCGGGGCCATCCGCTGCCCGCGGGGCTCTGTCTGGACGGGGAGGCATCGCAATGACACAGTCGGGAAAACCGGCGCCGAAACGGCCGGCGCCCCGCCGGGGCGACAACCCGCGCCAGGTGGCGCTGACGGCGCTTCAGGATGTAACGCGCGCGGGCGCCTACGCCTCGCTGGCGCTGAACCGCCGTCTGCGCGAAAGCGACATGCCCCAGCGGGACAAGAATCTGGTGTCCGAGCTGGTCTACGGGACGCTGGAAAAGCTGCTGACGCTGGATTATTGTATCGACAGGCGGCTTGAGCGCACGGACATCGAGCTGCTGGTGCGCAATATCCTGCGCCTGGGCGCATACCAGATTCTGTACATGCGAACGCCCGACCATGCGGCGGTGGACGAAAGCGTGACGCTGGCGCGCCGGCTGGGCCGCGAATCGTTCGCCGGCCTTGTCAACGCGATTCTGCGCAGCCTGTCGCGCGAGAAGGACGCGCTGTCCTGGCCGGAGCGGCAGGCGGACCCTGCGCGCTATCTGTCCGTGCGCTACAGCCTGCCGCAGTGGATAGTGCTCCGCCTCCTGGACGCCTATGGCGAGGAAATGGCCGAGCAGATTGCCGCCTGGACGCCGCAGGCGCACACGTTGACCGTGCGCCGCACGCCCGGCCGGCTGTCCCGGGAAGCGTTTGAAGGGCTGATGACCGCCAAGGGCTGGCGCTGGGAGCCGGGCCGTCTGGAGGGGGCGTACTACGTCGCCAACGCGCGGGACGTGGGCCTGGACAAAGACTATCTTCAGGGCGTGTTCAGCGTGCAGGGCGAGAGCAGCATGCTGGCCGCCATGGCCGTCTCTCCCCGCCGCGGGGCCAACGTGCTGGACGCCTGCGCCGCGCCCGGCGGCAAGACCGCCTGCCTGTCCGAGGCCATGGGCGGCACGGGCCGGGTCTATGCATGGGACGTGCACGAGCACCGGGTGGACCTGATTCGCGGCATGGTGCGCCGCCTGCGCCTGGACAACGTCCGGCCCGCGGTGCGCGACGCCCTGCATGTCAAAGAGGATTTGCTGGGCGTCATGGACGCGGTGCTGCTGGACGCGCCCTGCTCCGGCCTGGGCGTCATGCTCTCCAAGCCCGACGTGAAATACCGGCAGTCGCCCGAAAGCGTCGCCTCGCTCGTGCAGACGCAGCGCGCGCTTCTGGACGCCTGCTGCGGGTATGTGCGCCCCGGCGGCACGCTGGTATACTCCACCTGCACCATTCTGCCCGAGGAAAACCGGCTGCAGGCGGAGGCGTTCCTTGCGCGCCACGGCGAATTCTCCCTCGACCCCGAAGGGCTTCGGGCCGCGCTGCCGCCCGAATTCGCCGCCAGGGCGGACGGCGGCATGCTGCAGCTGCTGGCGCATCGCGACGGGCTGGAGGGCTTTTTCATCGCGCGCATGAGGCGACGGACATGAAAAACGCGCTGGACTTGACGACGGCCGAATGGCGGGCGGAGCTTTCCGGCATGGGCGAGCCCGCATTTCGCGCCGGGCAGGTGTTTTCCTGGCTGCACAAGGGGGCGGACTTTGCGCAGATGCGGAATCTGCCCGCTTCCCTGCGCGCGCGCCTGGCGGAGCGGTACGACGCGCGGGGCGTGGAGATTCTGGAAAAGTTTGTCTCCCGGCAGGACGGCACGGTCAAATATCTCTACCGGCTGCGCGACGGCAACGTCATCGAAGGCGTGCGGATGCGCTATCATCACGGCGATACGCTGTGCGTGTCCACGCAGGTGGGCTGCCGCATGGGCTGCGCGTTTTGCGCCTCCACGCTGGAAGGACTGGCCCGCAGTCTCTCCGCCGGGGAAATCCTCGGGCAGGTCATCGCCGCCAACCGCGATGAAATGCGGATACACAACATCGTGCTGATGGGCAGCGGCGAGCCCCTGGACAACTACGAGCAGACCGTGCGCTTTTTGCGCCTGCTGCGCGAGCCGGGCGGCCTGCAGACCTCCCTGCGCGCCGTTTCGCTCTCCACCTGCGGCCTGCCCGCGCGCATCCGGACGCTGGCCGAAGAAGGGCTGCCCGTCACGCTGTCGGTGTCGCTGCATGCGCCGGACGATGCCATCCGCGCGCAGCTGATGCCCGTGGCGCGCAGCGTTTCCATGGATGAATTGCTGGCCGCCTGCCGTTATTATTTGGATAAGACGGGGCGGCGCGTCATCTTCGAATACGCGCTGATTGCCGGCGTGAACAGCCGGGTCGAGCACGCCGCGGCGCTGGCCTCCCGTCTGCGGGGCATGCAGTGCCACGTCAACCTCATCCCGCTCAATCCCGTGCCGGAGCGGGGGCTGGCGGGCGCGGAAGAAAGCGCGGTGCAGGCGTTCCGGCAGGCGCTGGAGGCGCGGCATATATCCGTGACGGTCCGCCGCGAGATGGGCCGGGATATCGCCGGCGCGTGCGGGCAGCTGCGCCGGGGGTACCTGGCGTCCGAAGGCGCCAAGGAGGGAAACGAAAGAGCATGAAGGCCATCCTGCGCACCGATGTGGGAAAAACCCGCACCATCAACGAGGACGCCGTCTTTGCCGGCGAAGGGCTGTACCTGGTCTGCGACGGCATGGGCGGGCATCAGGCCGGGGAAATCGCCGCGGGCATGGCGGTCGAGGTCCTGTCCGGGGCGCTGAAGAAAAAGCGGCCCGGCATTCGGGTGCTGCTGTCCGCCGTGGCGGAGGCCAATGCGCGCATTTTTGCGCACGCGGGCGAGCGGACGGGCCTGCACGGCATGGGCACGACGCTGACCGCGCTCTGGGCCGACGAACGGCATGTGCTCATCGCGCAGGTGGGCGACAGCCGCGCCTATCTTCTGCGCGGCGGCGTGCTGCGCCAGTGCACGCACGATCATTCCATGGTGGCCGAGCTGGTGCGCAACGGGAGCATCACGCCCGAGGAGGCGCGCACGCATCCGCAGCGCAACCTTATCACCCGCGCGCTGGGCACGCAGAGCAAGGTGGATGCGGACGTTTTTGAATTTGCGCGCCAGCAGGACGACCGCTGGCTTCTTTGCTCCGATGGGCTGACCAGCATGGTCAGCGACGCGGAAATCGCCGCGGCCCTGTCCGGCGCGCCGCTGGCCGACGCCGCCGACCGCCTGCTGGAGCAGGCCCTGGCGCGCGGCGGCACGGACAACATCACCCTGGTGCTGCTGGAAGACGAAGGGGGTGCCTCGCATGATTGATCGCGTGCTGGCGGGGCGCTACAAAATCGTCTCCTCCCTGGGCGAAGGCGGCATGGCGCGGGTATGGCGCGCGCAGGATTTGAACACGGGAAAATACGTGGCGGTCAAGGTGCTGCGCGAGGAATACCACGACGACGAGGTATTCGTGCACCGCTTTGAGCGGGAAGCGCAGGCCGCCTCGCGCATGACGCATCCCAACATCGTCAACCTGCTGGATGTGGGCGTGGAACCGGACGGAACGCGCTATCTGGTCATTGAGTTCGTGTCCGGCAAGACGCTCAAGCAGTTCATTCAGGAAAGCGGCGCGCTGCGCCCGGATATCGCCGCGCAAATCATCATCCGCGTGCTGGCCGCCGTACAGCATGCGCACCAGAACGGCGTTATCCATCGCGATATCAAGCCCCAGAATATCCTCATCGACAAAGAGGGCACCGTCAAGGTGTCCGACTTTGGCATTGCGCGCGTCGCCAATGCGCAGACCACGAGCCAGGATACCGAAACCGTGATGGGGTCGGTGTACTATTTCTCCCCGGAACAGGCCAAGGGCGCGACGGTGGACGAAAAGAGCGACCTGTATTCGGTGGGCGCGGTGTTTTACGAAATGCTCACCGGCCAGGTGCCCTTTACGGGCGAGACGCCGGTCGCCATCGCCATGAAGCATCTGCAGCAGCCGCCCGTTCCGCCCTCTCGCATCAACCCCGCCGTTTCCCCGGCGCTTGATTATGTGGTGCTCCATGCGCTGGAAAAAAAGCCGCGCAACCGGTACGCCTCCGCCGCGGACATGCTGCGCGACGTGCGCCTGGCGCTGGAGCATCCGGACACCATCCTCGCCGCGCGCGCGCAGGAGGAGCGGCGCGAACGCGAAGCCCGGGCCGCGCGCAAGCGCCAGGAGCGTACCCGCAAGCGCGTGCGGTGGATGCGCCGCGCGCTGGTGGGCTTGTTTTCGCTGGGGCTTCTGGTCGTCATCGCGCTGCTGGGGTATACGGTGACCAGCCGCGTGCTGGACGCGCGGCAGAACACGGTCGAAGTGCCCAATTTCATTGGCAAGGACTGGCAGGTCGCCGCGCAGGAGGCGGAGCAGGCGGGCCTGCAGCCGTATCTGCGCTTTGACGAAATGCCTCTGGTGCCGGAAAATCTGGTGGCGGACCAGGACATTGCGCCGGGCACGTTCGTGCGGCCCGGCACCACCATTACCATCATCATCTGCCAAAGCCAGTACGACCTGGTCATTCCCGCCGTGACCAACCTCTCGCTCGCCGCCGCGCAGACCACCATTACCGAAATGGGCCTGACGGTGGGCGAGGTGCGCGAGGTGCCGGACAAGGCCAGCGAAAACATGGTCATCGGCCAGGTGCCCCAGGCCGGGACGCCCGCCTATCTGGGCGACCGGGTGGACCTGACCATCAGCGCGGGCATTCGCGTCATGCCGAATCTGGTGGGCATGACGCGCGCGGAGGCGGAACAAACGCTCATCGCCTATGGCCTGCCGCTGCAGGAGGCGCGCGACGAAACCGTCGACGACCCGGAGCTTGTCGGACGGGTGACGGGCCAGACGCCTACGGCGTATGCGGAAATTGCGCCCTCCTCCTCGGTGGTGCTGACCATCGGCGTGGCTTCGTCCTCGCTGTACCAGACCACCCTGCTGCTCGAGCTTTCCGACGTGCCGGAGGATGCGTTTGTGTCCGTCTCCGTCATCAACGAAAGCGGCAGCGAGTTTGAGCAGTACTGGTCGACCCTCAACGGCGGCGATATTACGCTGGAGGTGCCGGTATACAGCGCGAGCGCCCGCACCGCCGAGTACATCGTCTACATCAACGGCGAGGAGACGCAGCGCGGGGAGGTCACGTTCCAATGAGGGAGGGCAGAATTGTTCGCGGCGTGGGCGGGCTGTACACGGTGCGCGCGGAGGACGGCGGCGAATACGTCCTGCGCGCCAAAGGGCGCTTTCGCCGCGAACGGCTGACCCCGCTGGTCGGCGACAAAGCGCGCTTCACGCCCGGCCAGGGAGACGAGCACGGCTGGCTGGAGGAGATTCTCCCGCGCGCGTCGGTCTGCCGCAGGCCCCCCGCCGCCAACATCAGCCTGGAAATTCTGGTGGTCGCGCCGGAGCCGTCTCCGGACCTGCTGCTGATAGACCGGCTTCTGGTATGCGCCGCGCAGGAAGGCATGCGGACGCTGCTGTGCGTGAACAAGTGCGATTTGGACGCCGGACTGGCGCCCGACCTGCGGCAGCAATACGCCGCTTCCGGCCTGGAAGTGCTGGCGGTCAGCGCGGTCACGGGAGAAGGGCTGGACGTTCTGCGGGAGCGCATGCGCGGGGAGCTGTGCTGCATGGCCGGACAGTCGGCCGTAGGCAAGTCCACGCTGCTCAACGCGCTGTGCGGCCTGTCGCTGAAGACGGGCGACCTCAGCCGCATTCACCGGGGCCGTCATACCACGCGCCATGCGGAGCTCCTGGAGGCCGACGGCCTTGCGGTGCTGGACACGCCCGGCTTCAGCCTGCTGACGCTGGAGGAAAAAATGGCGCCGGAATCCCTGCAGGCCTGGTATCCCGAGTTTGTCCCCCTGGCCGCCGGCTGCCGTTTCTCGCCGTGCCTGCACGACCGCGAACCGGGCTGCGCGGTCCGCGCGGCGGTGGAGGCCGGCGCGCTGGACGCCCGGCGGTACGAACGCTATCGCATGCTGCTGGAGGAAGTGCGGGGCGTATGGAAAGCCCGGTATCTGTAAACGGTTCGCGCGCTCGCGGGAAAGAGGAAAACGTATGGACGGAAAAATCCTGGTCGCCCCTTCGATGCTCTCGGCTGACTTTGCCCGCCTGGGCGAGGAAGCGCGCCGCCTGGAAGCGGCCGGTGCGGACGTCCTGCATATCGACGTGATGGACGGCATGTTCGTGCCCAACATCACCTTTGGCGCCTGCGTCATTCGGGCGCTGCGCTCCGCCTGCGCGCTGCCGCTGGACGTGCACATGATGGTGCGGCAGCCGGAGCGCTATATAGACGATATGGTGGAGGCCGGCGCCCGGTACGTCACCGTGCATGCGGAGGCCACGCCGCACATCCATCGCGCGCTGCAGCAAATCGCCGAACACCCGGGCGTGGTCGCGGGCGTGGCCATCAATCCCGGCACCCCGGCGCAGGCCCTGCAGTGCGTCCTGGGCGACGTGGGGCTCGTGCTGGTGATGACCGTCAACCCCGGCTTCGGCGGACAAAAGCTCATTGTGCCGGCGCTGGACAAGATTGCGGAGGTCCGCGCGATGCTGGACCGCATCGGAAGCCCCGCGCTGCTGGAGGTGGACGGGGGCGTCACCGCACAGAACGCGCGCGAATTCACAGCGCGGGGGGCCAACCTGCTGGTCAGCGGCACGGGCATCTTCCGCGCGCCGGACGCGGCGGCGGCCATCGCGGCGATGAAAGCCCATGGGTAAGCCGGACGCGCGTTCCCTGTTCGTGCGCGCACTGCGCGTGGACAGCGCCCGCGCCTCGCAGCCCGACTATGCGCTGTCGCTGCCCGCCATGCGCTGCCTGGCCGCGAACGGGCTGTCCCTGCGCGCGCCGGTCACGTTCTTTGTCGGCGAGAACGGCACGGGCAAGTCCACCCTGCTGGAGGCCGTGGCCGTGGCGCTGGGGTTCAACGCCGAAGGCGGCACCCGCAACTTCCGCTTCGCCACCGCGGCCACGCATTCGGCGCTGCACGAAGCGATGGTCGTCGTCCGCGGCACGCGCCGGCCGTCGGACGGCTTTTTTCTGCGCGCGGAGAGCTTTTATAACGTGGCAACCGAGGTGGACCGGCTCGATGCCATCTGTCCGCTTCTGCCCGCCTACGGCGGCAAATCCCTGCACGCCCAGTCGCACGGCGAAAGCTTCTGGAGCCTGGTCATGCACCGCTTTCACGGCGACGCGCTCTACCTGCTCGACGAGCCGGAGGCCGCGCTCTCGCCCACGCGCCAGCTGGCGCTGCTGGCGCGGCTGCATGCGCTGGCCGGCGAAGGCGCGCAGTTCCTGATTGCGACGCATTCGCCCCTGCTCATGGCCTGTCCGGGCGCGGATATCTGGACGCTTTCGGACGAGGGGATGCAGCGGACGCCCTATGAGCAGACCGAACACTATGTGCTCACGCGGGCTTTTCTGAATCAGCCCGAGCGGATGCTCGCCACGCTCCTGGAGCCGGGCGCGGACGAAGCTCCGTCGAAGGCCCCGTAAGGCGCGGCGGCGCGCGCCGGCCGCATGGCTTGCGCGGTCCCCGTCCCCGGTCCGTCCCCGATACCATGGCGTATGTTCAGGAGGCAAGAGCATGAACGCGCACATCGACATCACGAACGTCACGCTGACGACGCCCCGTCTTATCCTGCGCCCCTGGAAAGAAACGGACGCGGCCGACCTTTACGAGTACGCGAGCGTCGACGGGGTTGGCCAAATGGCGGGATGGAATCCGCACCAAAGCCTTGAGGAGTCCCGCGACATCCTTGCGCGCTTTATCCGGGGCAGGCACTGCTTTGCCCTGGAGCACGGCGGAAAGGCAATCGGCTCCCTGGGCATTGACGAATATAACGAAGAAGACTACCCCGAGCTCGATTCCCTGCAGGGCCGGGAACTCGGGTATGTGCTGTCCAAGGCATATTGGGGGCAGGGCCTTGTCCCCGAAGCGGTGCAAACCGTCGTGCGGTATCTGTTTGAAACCGTAAGGCTGGATTTTCTCCTGGTCGCTCATTATGCGTGGAATCGGCAGTCCAGACGGGTGATTGAAAAATGCGGCTTTGCCTATGTCAAGACGGTGGAACGCGAAACGCGCTATCAGACCGTGGAGCCGTCGCTGGAGTACATTCTCCGCCGCCCGGAGCGCGGGGCGGAACATCGGAGCGCCCGGGCATGAGCAGGCATTGGCGCTTTGTCGGGGAGAAGGCGGACGGATAGTCCGCCTCAGCTTGTCGACAAAGGCCGGCTGTGCGGGCCTTTGTCGACAGGACACGTTTCCCCGGCGCCCCGGGCGCCGCTTATCTGCCCCGGACGCCGCTTATCTTTTCCAGGGCGTCGTCCTGCCGTTCTTTGGACGCTTCCAAATCCTCAAAGTCGCCCAAATCGCTCAGGTTCACATGGGAAGCCTCCACGCCTGCGCCCGGGTTTTCCTGCCGTTCCCGGAGGGTGGCGGGGATGCTTCCGTCCAGCTGTCCCCGGATGCTCTGCGCGCGGAGCCGGCACACCTCCTCCAGCACGTCCACCGCCAGCCGGTGGTCGTCAAAGGAGCAAAAGGCGGTGGGGTCCCGCCGGACATAGGGGGCTATCATGTCCGCCGCCCCGCGCAGCGCAGCCTCCAGGCGGCCGCTTTCCACGTATTCCGTCAGAAATCTGTCAAAATACGCATGGTAGCGGGCGAAAACCTCATCGTGCTGCATGAGGTGATGGTACAGGGGGCGGTTGCGCATGATTTCCCCCGGCGCAGGGGTGTTGATGGGATAGTTTATCAGCACGTTGGGGTCTTGGACGGGATTGCTCATCCCCAGCGCATACGTGCCGAACGCCAGGTTGTAATCCCACGGCAGGATGCGGAGGATGCCGTCCTGCTCGTACAAAAAGTAATTATGCCCCGTATGGCCCAGGTAGCTGTCCCAGTTCATCACGAAAACCTGCACCGTAAAATAGCGCAGCACCTCGTCCACCGCCACGGCTGTTTCCAGGTTCTCGCCGGAGGCCAGGGTCTTCAGCGCCCCGATAAGCCGTCGCCGGTCCGCCTCCGTGGTATAAAACTTGGCGTTTTCAAAAATGCCGGGGTAGCTTTGCGGATTGTCGTCGATATACCGGAGCGCCACATCGGCGTTTTCCGCTTCCAAAGAGCGATAGTCCGGCTTGTACAGCTTGCCGTAAGCGTTTCCGAAATTTCTGCGGGCAAAGGCCTCCTCCGGCTCCTCCACCGCCAGAAACAGCCCCCAGTCCCGGCCGTTCACCGTCACCCAGACATAGCTGCACAGCGGGGCGGGCACCTCCATGAACGCCATCATATCGTAGGCCAGGTAGGTTTTCAGGTAGCTGTTGTCCTGAAAGGAGGCGTCCAAAGAAAACTTGTCCAGGCCGTAATACTGCCCGCCGTCCTGATACCGGTCAAACTCCAGCTTCATGCTGTAGCGGGAAAGGCCGTATTCTTCCGTCAGCCGCCTGGAATTGTTGCCCTTGGCGCGCAGCCCCACGTTATGGAACGTTTCCCCGTCAATCGTCACGTCGCAGGGGATGTATTCCTCCCCGGGCGCGTCCCGGACGAAGGCGTGCCAGTCCTCCACCCGGATATCCACGGTGTGCACCCGGCCGGCATCGAACAGGCGGGCGTCGTAGGTCGGGCCGGCGGTTCCGGCTTCCCCCTGCCCCCATACGAACAGCAGAGCGATGGCGGCCGCCAGCACCGTCGCGCCGATGCAGAGGAAATCGACATGCTTCTGCCTGAACATGGCGTCAGCCCATGTAATCGCCGTTATAGGACACCAGCACCACCCCGGAAACCCCCGGCATGGTCTCCAGCTCGTTGGCAAAGGCGCTGCTTTCGTCCCTGAGGCGAACCTCGTAATTCAGCTCCACACAGCCGCCCTCCACGCTCTTGCTCTTGAGGCTGAGCCGCTTCACCCGGGCCTTCACAAACCCCCGCGCGCGCTCCTCCGCCTCGCCGTCCTGGCAGCGAACCACCAGAATATAGGGGGAATCCACGGCTTTGTTTTTTGAAAAGGCGAAGAGCACCAGGCCGATGAAAAGGCTTCCGAACACCGCAAGCGGAATGAGCCCCGCCGCCAGCACAATCCCCACGGCAATCGCCCAGAACAGGAAGGCGATGTCCATGGGCTCCTTGACGGCGGCACGGAAGCGCACAATGGACAGGGCGCCCACCATGCCCAGGGAGAGAACGACGTTGCTCACCACCGTCATGATAAGCAGCGTCGTAATCAACGACAGCGCCACCAGCGTCGCGCCGAAGCTCGCCGAATACATGATGCCGCTGTAACTCTTTTTATAAATAAAGAAAATAAACAGGCCCATCAAAAAAGCCAGCAGCAGCGCAATTGCCATGTCCGGCAGGGAAATGCCAGCGATATTCTCCAGAAAACCGGACTTGAAAATATCCTGAAAGGTCATCCCGTTCTTTCCTCCTCCGCCCTTTTACTCAAATCGCCGGCACAGCGCATACTTCGAGCAGGCCGCCGCGCGCCTTCCGGGCACCTGCACCGCCATGCGGACAATCTCCGGCAAAAACGCGCCGTACTTGACCTCCAGCACGGTCATCCGCTCCGTGACGGGCAGGGAAAGCCTTTCGGGCCGGAAAAAATCCGTGCCGCCGGGGCAGGTGCGCACGTTCCTGTCCAGCGTTATGCGCACGTTGCCGGGCCGGCAGAGAAAGGCCTCCCGGTCGTAGCGGACAATGGTTTTCGGCCGCAGGCCCTTTCCCCTGCACTTGCTGTACAGCTCCTGAAACAGCGGGTCGCCGGAGTCGAGCAGGAAGCCGATGTCCCCGCGCAGCAGGCTGCGCGCCTGCGCTTCGGTCATGGCGGCGCTGCGCTTGCCGCACAGCCCGTTTTCCTTGTACTTTTTCTCCAGCCGGATGAACGAGAAATCCGTCCCGTAATAGCGAAGGCGGAATTTTTCCCGCCGGTTGATTCCGTCCAGCTTTTCCCGCAGGGCGCTGTCGTAAGGCGTATCGAAATACAGGCTGGTCACGCGATAGACGCCGTCCCGTCCGGCGTGCGCGTCGCGAGCGAACAGCTTTCCCAGCCTTTGGGAAAGCACCAGGTCCTCCCGAAGGCTGATCTGGTGCTTGAGTTCGTGTCGAAGCGCGGGGGCGCCGCCCGCCTCAGTCGTCATACCCGGAATCTCCGCCGTAGTCGCTCCCGCCGTAGTCGGAGCCGCCGTAATTGCTGCTGCCGTAATCGGAGTTCCCGTAATTCGTATTGCCGTAATCGGTCACGCCGTCGCTGTACGGACCGTAGTCCGTGTCGCCATAGTCGGTGACGCCGTCGCTGTACGGGCCGTAGTCCGTGTCGCCGTAGTCGTCGGACAGGCCGGACACTTCCTGTTCCGCCTGAAGCACCTTGCCGGTGATGGCATGGATGTCATACTCGTACTTGTTGCCGTTGGCGATAAACTCCAGCTCAAATACCGGGACGCCGTCGTCGTGGTCAAATTCCCTTTCTTCAAACACCGCGTCCTCCGCCCGCACGTTGGCCCACGCCAGCGCAATCTCCCGCGCTTTTTCCAGCGTGATATACGGGGAAGGCTCGCCATCCCTGGCGTAGGCGGCGTCGTAATCGTCGCTGCCGATGGCCACCACGCCGGAGGACAGGCCGAGATTGTTCACGGCGTTCTGCGCGGCGTCGCGCACGCCCTGCAGGAAATCATCGCCGGGGAGGGACGAACCGGATTCCACCCGCAGGACGATGTCCCGTTTGTTTCCGTCCAGGTCGTCCGCAAAGCCGCCGGCCTTGTACATCTCCACGATGATATCGTTCGTCACCTCGCGGCAGTCTTTTCCGATATAGTCCGGATACGCCTCGACAATCGCGATGCCGTCTTCGTTCTGGCCGGTCAGGGCGACCACCCTTCCGTCTCCGTTGTACGCGATGCAGATTTCGGGGAGGGCGCTCAGCACCAGGCTTCCCACCGCCTGCGAGGCGGCGTTGTCCTGCGCCAGCGCGGCGCAGCCCACCAGAAGAGCGGACACAAGGACGGCCAGGGCCGTAACGGACGCCAATACGTGTTTTCCTGATTTCATGGGGAATGCTCCTTTCGATGGAAATGGGGGTGTTTTGGGTTACATTCACAGGGTACGCAGCCGCGCCGCCGAAAACGGGGGAAGAACAAAGTTTTTTTCAATCGTCATCGTCGTCATCCCCGTCGTCATCGCCGGTATCCCCGTCGTCATCGCCGGTACCCCCGTCGTCATCGTCGTCATCTCCGTCGTCATCTGCGTCGTCATATCCGGAATCCCCGTCGTCCGAGCCGGCGGCACGGGGCGACGAGGCCGGAACAGCGGGAGGCTGCGAGGCTTCCGGCGGGGACGATGCCAGGAGCGGAGCCGCTTCCGGAGCAGCCGCCGGGGCGGCTTCCGCGCCGTCGTCCGGCTGCCTGTCGGCATAGTCGTAAATCGCGACGGTCACATGGATGCGCCCTTCCAGATGCCCGGTCACGCTCGCACGGAGCTCGACCCCATATGCCCGGAACAGCGCGTCGTCCGGGGCGTCGATGTAGAAGGCAACCTGCCCGCCTTCGGAAAGGAAACCCGCCTCGATGGCCCGGTCAATCAGCTCGTCGGCGACGACCGCCTTGTCCTTTCCCCTGCCGTCGTAGCCGGCAAGCAGCGCCTCTCCGTCTTCGTTGGCGCCCGTCAGCCGCACGACCGTGCCCTGCCGGTTCAAATCCATTTGTACCTGCGGATTGATGGCCAGGTAGATGGACGAATGGGTTTGCACGAAGTGCTGATAATACCCAAGGCAGAACACCAGCAGGAGGCAGGCCGCGACGGAGACCAGGCCGCCGGCGGCCCACTGCGCGGCGCGGCGCGGCTTTTCCTCCTCCTGCATCAGGATGGGATGGTACACCGTCTGACCGACTTCATAGCGGAGATTGGCGGCCTTACAGAACCGCCCCTGCTCGTCAAGCAGAACCGCATATCCGGGGTGGCATTCCAGAATCAGATAGCGCATTGTGCCGTCCCTCCCTTCATCGTCTGTTGGATATGACCGCGGATGATTTCATACCCGTTGGTATAAATCAGCAGCAGGGCCACCATGTATTTTCGATGCCGTTCCAGCGTCTTTCTCTCCACGCCGCCGCCCTCCGCCAGGCGGCCTATGGGCATGCGCTTGGTCCGGAGCAGCTCCTCCAGCAGCTCCGGATGCTCCTTTGCATATTGCAGCGCTTTGCGGCAGGCGTTCAGCGTCCGCTCCTGCCTGGGGCAGTTGTCCGCCACGTCCGGCAGGCCCACGCCGAATGCCTCCATCTGCCTTGTCAGCTCCTCGATTTCCCGGCGGGTCGCCTCCCTGTGCGCCATTTCTTCGCCGTGGTCCCTGCCGTCGGCCAAGAGGTCGCCGAGCGGCGCATCGTCCCCGTCCGCCGGGGTGTCCAAAGACACGACGCGCAGATGCTTCCGCTCTTTCCGGTAATAATCAATAAGGCGGCTTCGGATGAGCAGGGAAGCGTACTTCAAAAACGCTCCCCGGATGCGGAAGTACCCGTGAATCGCCTCGTAGAAGGCAAACATGGCGATGCTCAGCTCATCGTCGCTCCCCTCGACGGGCGGGCGCTTTAAGAACTTGGCCGTTTCCGCCCTGATAAAGGGCATGTATGCGTCAATCAGCCTGTCCGCCGCCTGCGCGTCTTCTTTGGCGGCATAGACCTGCCGTATGATTTCATGCTCGTCGCTCATCCTGCAAACCCTCCCCCTACAGAATACGAACCCGCTTTTGAAAAAGCGGGAGTCGGCAGGGAAATTTTTTCTCCGGCCCCGGCTTACGGTTGGAATGGATTATTATATCATGGGTTGGTTATGTGTGGGTCAAAAGCGCGTGAAACCTTTGTAAAAAACAGGTAAAATCCCATGGGCCGGCCGGGAGATCCCCGCCGCAGCCTCCGAAAACGCAAAACTGGCGGCGCGCCGGCCGTTTTCTGCTCTCCGCGGGCCGCGCGGCCGTCGGCGTCCAGGCAACCGCGCGCCCGCCATGGGCGGCGGCGTCCATCCAACCGCGGCGCCCGCCATGGGCGGCGGCGGGCCGGCCTCGCCTTCCTTTCCCGCCCGGGGCCGCGCTTGAAAGCGCGGGGGCCCTCTGATATAATGCGCATATACCATCCCGTATCAGTCAGGTTCCCGGCGCCCGGCATGGGTCGACCTTGCTTTTGTCAGGAGGCATTATGTCCACTACGCAAGAAATCCTGCACCGTCTTGCCGCCAGCGACGGCTATGACGAGGCATATGTGCTCCGGCATCAGGCCCCGTCGTTTGCGGAGTATCTCAGGCAGCAGCTGCAGGCGCGGGGCATTTCCCGCGCACAGCTCATTCGCGCGCTGTGCGTCGAGCGCGCATACGGATACCAGCTGCTCAACGGAACCCGCCGCATGAGCCGCACCCTGCTGATGCGCACGGCGCTGTATCTGAAAATGACGGTACAGGATGCGCAGCGGCTCCTGCGTCTGGGCGGCGCGGCGGCGTTGTACGCGCGCGACCGGCTGGACGCCCGGGTCATTTTCGCGCTGGAAAAGGGCATGTCCTATGAGGACGCATGGCTGTTTATCTGGGGCGAAGAGGAAAAAAAGCATGGGGATTCCGGCCTGCCGCGGGGGATACTATGCTATAGAAGAAAACCTATGACGGAGGTAAATCCATGCAAACACGGCATCTGGGGGTATTGTTTCTTCTGCTGTTGGCGGCGGCGCTGCCGGCGGCGGCCGATGCGGACGCGCTGCCCGACCCGGGCCTGTCCTTTTTTTCGGCGGGAGAATGCCTGGGCGAGGTGCGGCTGGACGACGGTTCCTCTCTGAGCGTCTACCGCTATGCCTTTGAAAAAAACGCGAGCACTTTCCTGTCCACCACCGTATGGGGCTATCAGGCCAAGGTGAAGGACGCCGGCTTTTCGTGGGAGCGCCTGGAAGAGGAGGGCGACGACGAGTGGTACGCCATCTCCCGCGACGGCCTGACCGCGTGGCTGTGCCTGAGCGGCAGCTACTTTTCCACCCAATGCGAGGCCGTCCTGTATGTGCCCGAAGGCATGGCCTTCACGCCGGAAGAGGAGGTCTCGGGGCGCAGCGACTTCCAGAACGACATCTTCGTCTCCGCAGACGACCTCGACACGCCGTCGGCGGGCAGCTCCCGCGTGACCTGCGTAAGCTGCCGCGGCTCGCGCCGGTGCCCGGTGTGCGGAGGCGACGGCATATGGACCAATCCCTACACGGGCGAGCGCAACGAGTGCAGCTGCGACGACGGCGTGTGCGGCGTCTGCGACGGCCTGGGCTATTGGGGAGAATAACGACCGCAGCAGGAGAAGAAATCCCATGCAAACGCCTGTCCTCGGGCGGGCTCTGTGCCTGCTGTCCTGCGCCGTTTTCGCCCCTGCCGCCGGGGCGAACGGCTGTGAAGCCATGCGCGGCCTGATTGCCGCCTCCGCGCAGAACGGCGGCGGGCCTGGCGGGACCGTCTCGGGCGGCTGAAAGACGCCGGCCGAAACGGCCTGATACGGCGCGGCTCCGCCGTCCGGTGACGGAAGGCGACGGAGCCACGCCGTTTCTTTTTTCGTTTCGCCGCGCCGACGCCCGGCGGCCTGCGCCCAGCCGCAGGGCCTCCGGGCCGCTCCCGGAAACATTTTCTTGCTTCTGACCCGGAACGTGGTATAATAAGATGTCTTATTATGCGAAGGCGCTGTTTCCGCCAGCGCGCGCATGCAGGCGCTTTGATAGCAGAAAGCCAGATGCCGCAGGAAATCTGGACAACTGGTATCATATACGTTTGACAACTGCAATCGTCCATGCCCCGCCGTTCCGGACGAGGAATGGCCCGGCCCGCAGGCGCGGTCCGCCAGGCAGTCCGGAAGGCATCCAGGCCCGCTTTCAGGCAGGCATGCGGGGACACCGGCCCGCGCCCGCGGCGCAAAGGCCGGAAACATATGGGCAGTCGGAGGCGGAACCCTGGGGTGGTTCAGGCAGCGGAGCGGCCGGGAGCGCCGCGCTCCGGGCACACCGGCGAGGGACCTTCGCCGTCCGCGCCAGCCGCACAGGGCCACGCAAGCAGAAACACGGGAGAGTGAGGCGCATGTGGTACTATCGTATTGCCGACCTGGTCATTGCCATCGACGCGGTGGCGGGCATGCCGCGCATGTCCAACTTTGAGCCCTTTGCCTGTCAGCCCGCGCAGCCGGACATTTCCTATCGCGTACACACCTATGCGCCGGCGGACAGCCCCGTTCCGGACGAGCAGGCGCTGGAGCTGGTCAGCGCCGACATGGTCAACCGCACGTATATGGCCGACGGCCGCATGTACAAGCGCGTGGCCATGCGGGAAGGGGACGCGCGCTGCATGTGGTTTGTGCAGACGCTGGGACAGTGGTCGCAGGCCGATGTCTACATCCCGCACGACTGGCTGGACTATCACGGCTTTGGCAATGTGCTTTCCATGGAAAAGACGATTCTGCCCTTCGGCGGGTTGATGCTGCACTGCGCCCTCATCGAGTACGAGGGGCGCGGCATCGTCTTCACCGCTCCTTCGCAGACCGGCAAGTCCACGCAGGCGTCGCTGTGGGAAAAGCACCGGGGCGCGCGCACCCTCAACGGCGACCGCGCCGTCCTGCGCGCCACGGAGGACGGCATCTTCGCCTACGGCTCCCCCTGGGCGGGGTCGAGCGACCTGTATATCGACCGGCGCGTGCCGCTGCGGGCCGTTATCATGCTGGAGCAGGCCAAGGAAAACCGCATCCGCACGCTCTCGCACGCCGAGGGCCTGGGCCTGTTCGTACAGCAGAGCTCGCTGCCGCTGTGGGAGCCGGAGCTGTTTGAAGCGGGCATGCGGACGCTGGAAAAAATCATTACCGGCGTGCCGATGGGCATGCTGTCCTGCCTGCCGGACGCGGGCGCCGTGGAGTGTGTGGCGAAATGGATAGGATAAACGCGCAGGGATTCTCCCAGGGGCCGGCGGCGGAAATCGGGCCGCGCATCGAAAGCGCGCTGGCGCGGGGCGAAACCGTGACGCTGCAAATCAGCGGGGACAGCATGCGGCCCACACTCAAGCCCCGGCGGGATGCGGCCGTGCTGGAGCCGCTGCAGACATGGCCGCCGCGGCGCGGGGAGATTCTCTTTTTCCGGCGCGCCAACGGCGAATACGTGCTGCACCGGGTGCTGCGGCTGACGCCCGAAGGGCCCATCATGAACGGAGACGCCCAGGGATGGACGGAGGGGCCCGTGCCGCGGGCGCAGGTGCTGGCCCGGGCTTCCGGCCTGCTGCGCAACGGCAGGCTGCTCGATACCCGGCAGGGCGCGTATCGCGCGTATGTGGCGCTCTGGCGTCTGACCCGCCCGGTGCGCAAGCCCATGTTCGCCTGCTGGCGGGCCGTCAAACGCCTGCTGGGCAGAAGATAAATGGAGGGAATAAGGATTGCAGAAGATTATGAACCGGCTGGTCGGCTTCCAGCGCGAGACCGTTGAGGATATTGACTGGAAGCGAATCTGGGGCCAGCTCAAATGGATGAACGGCTTCAGCAAGGGCTATCGGGGCCGCATCGGCGTGCTGACGGGCATACGCATCTTCTTCGTGCTGGTCGGCATCGCCTATGCCCTGGTATACGGCAACATCGTCGATTACATCACCTCGACCCTTCAGGAGATTCTTGCCTGGATAGAGCAGACCGCGCAGACGCTTCGCTACGTCAGCCTCTGGGAGAAAATCACCATCATCGTGGACATGCTGCCGGACTGGATACTCTGGGTGGTCCTGGTGTATGTCGCATATAAAATTCTCAGCTATGTCTATTCCGTCTTTATGGACTTTTTCACCCTGCGCCTGTCCATGGACCTGAGCCTGGGCATCCAGCGCAAAATCTATTCGACCATTCTGGACAGCGACTGGCTGTCGCTGACGCAGTACAAGGCGGGCGACCTGGTGCAGCGCGTGACCAGCGATGCGGGCACGGTGTCCAGCTTCGCCATGAGCACGGTGCCTTCCATCATCGTGCAGGTCGTTCAGTTCGTCGTCGCCTTTGCCGTGCTGGTCAGCCTGGACTGGACGCTTACCGTCATCGCCTTTGTGGGCGTGCCGCTGTATCTGTTCGTCATCAAGCTCAAGGGCAAGCGCACGCGCGACTATAACAAACAGCAGCTGGAGCTGTCGGCCCGGCATTCGAGCTTTCTGTACGAATCCATGGCCAACATCATGGTCATCAAGTCGTTCATGCTGGTGCCCCTGTTCGTCAAGCGCTATCGCGGCATCCACCATGAAGTGTACGACCTGGCGATTGAAAAAACCAAGTACGGCATTGTCACGGGCCTGATTATCAGCCTGCTGAGCCGCTTCCTGAGCATATGCGTGCTGGTGTTCCTGCTCGTGCGCCTCATCGACGGCCATCTGACGCTGGGCACGCTGGCCTCCTTCGGCATGCTGCGCTCCATGGTGTCAGGCCCGGTGAACAGCCTGATGAGCTTTATCATGAGCTCCATTGAAATCTCCGCCAGCGCCGAGCGCGTCATGTCCATGTACGAGCTGCCGCGCGACCGCACGCAGGTGCCCGAGGCGGTCAAGGCCTTCGAGGACAAGGCGAAGACGGACGGCATGGGCCTGAAGATTGAAAACCTGGCCTTTGCCTACGAGAAGGGCGAAACGGTGCTCCACGACGTCAACATCGATGTCCTGCCCGGCGAGACGGTGGCCTTCGTCGGCCCCTCCGGCGAGGGCAAAACGACGCTCATCCGCCTGGCGCTGGGGCTGCTGACGCCGGACGAGGGCTATGCGTGCCTGATGACGGGCAAGGGCGAAACGCTCGACCTGTCGGTGGAAACGCGCGAGTTTTTCTCCTATGTCCCCCAGGGCAACACGATGTTCTCCGGCACCATCCGCGAGAATATGCTCATGGGCGACCCGAACGCCAGCGACGAGCAAATCATCGCCGTGCTGAAGCAGGCCTGCATCTGGAATTTTGTCCAGTCGCTGCCCCAGGGGCTGGATACGAAAATCGGCGAGCGCGGCATCGGCTTGTCGGAGGGCCAGGCGCAGCGCCTGGCGATTGCGCGCGCCCTGCTGCGCGGCGCGCCCATCCTGCTGCTGGACGA